>JAQYAH010000086.1 GCA_029227635.1 Clostridiales bacterium | reverse complement strand
GAGGTAGATAGGGCAGAGGTGGAAGTGCAGTAATGCATGGAGCTGACTGTTACTAATCGGTCGAGAGCTTAATCAGAAGGTTAGGTAATAAAAGTCTTGAAAGTGTGAATACACTATGATATAGTTAGTTATGTAGTTTTGAAGGTACGTCAGTATCTTAAGGCCCGATGGCTCAGTTGGTTAGAGCGCCGCCCTGTCACGGCGGAGGTCGTGGGTTCGAGTCCCATTCGGGTCGTTATAAGTAAATCAGCTTATGTTTATCCTTTCAGGATTGTGAAGTGCGGAACCTTAGCTCAGCTGGGAGAGCATCTGCCTTACAAGCAGAGGGTCACAGGTTCGAACCCTGTAGGTTCCATTTTTCTCGAGAATCGGGTTTGATTTACTTGATAAGCCGACATGGCTCAATTGGCAGAGCAGCTGATTTGTAATCAGCAGGTTATCGGTTCAAGTCCGATTGTCGGCTTTACCCGAAAGGGTTTTTTTTATCTGGGTGGATTCCCGAGTGGCCAAAGGGGGCAGACTGTAAATCTGTTAGCGACGCTTTCGGTGGTTCGAATCCACCTCCACCCATTGAGTACTCAGTACTTACACAATATTAATATCGCGGGGTAGAGCAGTGGCAGCTTATCGGGCTCATAACCCGGAGGTCGGAGGTTCGAATCCTCCTCCCGCAATTTTGTGCCTTGTTAGCTCAGTTGGTAGAGCAGAGGACTGAAAATCCTCGTGTCTCTGGTTCGATTCCGGAACAAGGCATTTATTATATGGAGCATTAGCTCAGGTGGTAGAGCACTTGACTTTTAATCAAGTTGTCCGGGGTTCGAGTCCCCGATGCTTCATTTACCACGCAAAGGACATCTGCTATGCAGGTGTTTTTTTATTTCCCAATTGAATATATGGCGGCTTTATTTTTGACGGCAACTAAAAGGGGATGTGAATCACATCCCCAAGTGTTTTTTGATGGTTTTTCTCAGACGATTATAAACGGTATCGTAGTTAAGAAGGTCTTTCAGACGGTTGATATACTTTCTGGTTTCTATGCTGATGTCTGACATCTGAATCCGTTCTTTTACCATGGGAACGTCATTGGTGATAATGTTATCTACCTGGCGAAGTATCATGGTATCCACGATGGTGGGAGTGTCTATGGTCCAGACGTAGACCTCTTTTCCGGAGGCGTGAATCTTGTTTACCAGTCGCTCCGATACGGTTATATGTTTGATACTGAAGGCATCTGCGGCTTTCATACGGACGATGTCTCCGTAGGCAAAATTAGTCACATACACGGTTTTGATGCTGGGGTCCAGCTGTTTTACTTTCTGAATTGAAGTGTAAGTCTGGGAGGTGACCACGCAGGAGCCGATGAAGTCTTTTTCCTGAAGAAGCTTTACCAAATCTGCTTCAAGGAACTTATCTTCTTTGTTGGGTTTGATCTCTATGTTGAGTCGAACCTTTTCTTTTTTGGCCAGATCTATTACCTCCGAAAGGAGGGGAATCTTCTCTCCCGGCACGATTTCTCCCTTGTATTTTTGCTGATGTGCTCCACTGGCGTCCAGCTGTAGAATCTGGTCATAGGTGAGTTCCCAAGAGTTGGCGTCATAGCCGGTGGTGCGCCAAAAGTTGGAGTCGTGCATCACAATAATATGCCGATCCTTGCTCTCCTGCACATCCAGCTCGATCCAGTCAGCGCCCTGATCAATGGCACCTTCAAACGCAGACATGGTGTTTTCGGGATAATAGGCGGAGGCACCTCTGTGGGCGGTGACCTCAATTGTCTTGATGTAATCAATGTTTCGGCCAAGCTCACCTCGGTAGAGTTTTACCGCGTAGAATGAGCAGATACTTAAAGCCGCTACGACAACCAGAGTCTCTATGCTGAAAGTGTGAGCCAGCAACTTTTTGAAGCGTTTCATGCCCCGGAGCTCTTTTGGCAGGGGACACAGTTCTATATTATAATAGGAAGCAAACTCTTCGGGACTTGGAGTCTCCTCTCCGGTCCTGGTCTTGTGCCTGTAAAAAAAGAAGCAGATCGGGATGTAGAACAGGGGAACGCTTATTAGCTGGAACACCAGCAAAAGTATGGCCACGGTCACGTTGATCAGATTTGTTGTGACGGTGAAAAATTTCGGGTACAGGGGCGTAAGTTTACCTATAAGCAAAAGCAGGAAGATCGCCAGGGCCAGAAAGCCTATATATAATAGGAAGGCACCGAGCATAATTCCCAGAAGCAGCAAGAAGTCCACCACCTTACTGAAGCGTCCCAGCCGAAGGCTTTTGCGAAGAGACTTTCGGTAGGTATCCATCTCCAGAGTAAAATAGTTCACTACAAAAAGCTGAAGATAGACTACCAGGAACAAAAGGACGAACAGGACCCAAAGCCAGACTTTTAACTTCTTAACAATGTGAAGCATTGGCACAGGAAAAGAGACCGTGGCCAATATGTAGGGAAGCTGGCTCAGAGAAAAGAGAAGAAACTGGCAAAACACGGTGAACATGATGGCCCGGTTGCCTTTTTTGTACATCTCCTTAGTGTTTTTGAGAGCAAAATCCATCACATACCAGAGCCGGGTTTTTCGATAATGATAATTGTGGTGCATTATATAGATTATTGCACTCATGTCGAACATGGTGAAGGGCACTGCGAAGGCAATTATCAATACCGGAAGGAGTATCGCCAGGGGGTGGCGGCAGAATGCTCCGATATTCTCTCCGTTCAGATATTTGAAGCCTCCCAGCTTCATAAGCAGCTCCATCATAATATGAAAGAACGAAATCATAAGGGCTGCAGCGGAGAGTTTGGTTATGAGTTCAAATATGACAAGTGTGCCAAGGTTAGTTTTTAGTATTCTGAAAGATCTCTTTAATGTTTTCATGAATTAATTTTATCATAAGCTCTGGGCTTTTGCACAAAAGAGAAACGAAATTATTTACAATAAATCTATTTTATGCTATAACCAAAATATAATCGTATGGATTTGATTATACAGATACTGGAGGTTTATCTATGGAACTTTCTTTTGGTGAACAGATCAAGATCATCTTGAAGAGAAAGAATATGACAATCAGGGACCTTGCTGAGTCCATTGAGATAATGACCGGAATGAAAATGTCCCGGCAGAACCTCACTCAGCGGCTCACCAGAGATAATTTTCAGGAGAAAGATATGAGGATGATCGCATCCGTTCTCGGGTGTACCTTAAGACTCAGCCTTGTGGAGGGAGTCCCGGATGAGATCACCCAGGTAGTGGCTCCCAGAAGAGAGAGAGAGCTCACGCCCAGAGAGGCAGCAAATCATCAGCTCACCTTTGAGGATGTGATCAAAGCCGCCGGAGAGGAGAAGCTCCAGGAAGAGAAGGCTGCTCCTAAAACCAGAACCACTGCCCGGATCCTTGCGGCAAGAGCCAGGGAGGAGCGTATCCGGAGAGAGGCGGAGGCTCTAAATGCCAGAGAAGAGAGAAAGCAGGTTAAGAAGGAGCCGGAGCTGGACTACAGACAGAGAGGCCAGAAACGCCTTGAAGAGGAGAAGCTGGCGGCCATGGAGGCGAGAAATGAATCCGGACAGCTCAGTTTTGACATCCCTCACCAGTCTGCGGAGGAGATGGAGCAGGTAAAGGATATCGCCAGAAGGGCTCTTTTGAAGACACACACAGAGTACAATAGATTCAGCAAAGGAGATCCTCTGCCGGAGGAGCTTTTTGCAGAGCCCCAGGAGGAAGAACCGACTGATGATGCACCGGAGGAAGTCACTGTAGAAGAGGCTTTGCAGGAGATTTCCGATACTGTTTCTGAAGATATAAAATCGGAGGATTCAAAGGAGTTAGAGTTGTCGGCGGAACCGGAGACTCTGCCTAATCCGGAGGTTCAAGCAGAGCCAGAGGTTCAAGCAGAGCCGGAAGTTTTGGCAGAACCGGAGAGTGCAGATGAGGACGAGGAATCCCCGGAGGATGCTTCTTCGGAGGAGGAAGCCAATGCAAAGCGAGCTGCCACTATGGATACGGGCGACATGGGCGTTGTGCCGGAGGAATTGCGTAAGGAGTACGAAGCTCAGAAAAAGCCTGAGGGAGAGATGAATCCTCTCACCGGGGAAGAGTTTGAGAGCAATGTGGTGAGAAGCCACCCGAAGCTTACCGGATATATTCAGGTTTACGATAGGGAGGCTCACAAGTGGATCGACATGACAGAGTGGGCATTTTTGGGATTCCAGGAGAGAAAGAAAGTACTTCTGGGATCGGAGTACAAGGCTCCCATTTATCTGGATTAATATTAAAAATATTTGCAAAAGCCTATTGACAATGTCAGGGTTGTAATGATACCATATAACACGTGCCGAAGCGTGGCTCAGTTTGGTAGAGCACTTCGTTAGGGACGAAGGGGTCGCAGGTTCAAATCCTGTCGCTTCGATTGGTATCATGTACAGGCTTTTGGAGAGATCCAAAGGCCTGTTTTGTTATTTGCCTTTTTAAAAGCTCAGAGTAACTGTTTTTCACACATAATTTAATGAGGTGAAATTTATGGATAAATACGAATATCGTCTGCAGACTCAGGAAATGCTCGCCTGTGTAGCCGAAGGAAACTATGGGAGAGCCGAAGAGATCGCGGACACTATTGACTGGAGAAGAATTAAGAGTGTCAGCATGTTGTGCACTGTGAGCAACATTTACGAGACACAGGGAAGGTATGAAGATGCGAGAGAAATTCTTTTTATCGCTTATGACCGTACCCCCAACAGCAGAAAGATCGTATTCAGCCTTGCGGAGCTGGCAATCAAGCTGGGAGATATTGAGGAGGCCAAGGACTGTTTCGAGGAGTTCTGCGCCATCGCTCCCAACGATGCGAACCGCTATATTTTGAAATATGAACTCGCCAAAGCTCAGAACGAACCTCTGGAGAATCAGATCAAGGCACTGGAGGAGTTTAAGCAGCTTGAATATGTGGATAAGAGCGCTTACGAGCTTGCCCGCCTCTATGAGAAGGCCGGAATGACAGAGAAGTGTATTCAGGAATGCGATGATATCATACTTTGGTTCAGTGACGGACAGTATGTTCAGAAGGCGATGGATCTGAAACGCAAGTACCGCCCCCTCACTTCATCTCAGTTGGATAAGTATATGAAGGGCAACCTGGAGTGTGCGGTGGAGATGACCGAGGAGCAGCGCCAGGCGGAGTATCTCCTGGATCAGGAAATGAAGAATATGGCGGCCGTCGTCAAGGAAGACGGCAACCGTGAGAGCGGAAGCATGATGGACGGATTTAATATCAAAGAGGCCTTTTCCAGAAAAGACAAGGTGAAGGCCCCGGAGCTGAAAGCTGAGGAGGAGCCGGAGGAGATGACCGAGGAAACACCTGAGGAGCCGGAGGCAAAGCCGGTACATCCGATCCTTCAGGATAATCCCGACAGCGAAGCAGCGAGAAATGCATCTCTTCCCGAGTCAATGAAGCTCAGCGATATGGAGGAGCAGACCAACGGTCAGAAAGAGATCGACAAAATGCTTGCTCAGTGGGAGGAGAAGAAGCGTCAGCTGGAGAGAGATATTGAGGAACTCCGGAAGGCAAAGATGAGAGAGAAGCTCCGTCAGGAGAACGAGGAGATCCAGTCCGTTTTCGGAGCAGAGAGCAAGGAGAGGGTTTCCGCTCTTTCCCCGGATGTTCAGCGTTTGCTCTGGCAGCTGGAGAATAATATTGATCCGGATGAAGATGACGAGTACAGTGCTGTGGACAGCGAGCCCGATTCCATAAAGGTGGAAGAGCCTGAAACGGAAGATTTGCCGGAGAAGGAGGATTATTCCGCCAACGATATTTCCGATATTGCAGCCGCCCTGGAGAACATGGCAGCCGGCGATTTCGATACGGAAGATGAGGAGCCGGAGAGTTTCCGGGAGCCCGAGATAAGCGAGGAGCTTTTTGAAGAGGAAGAGGATACAGTTTTCATTCCCGAGGTTGCGGCAGAGGATTCGGAGCTTAAGTCCCGGGAAGAAGTCCCGGTAATTCCGGAGGAAGAGACGAAGGCTTTTGAAAATGAGGAGAGCAGTGAGGAGCCGGAGACTTCAGAAGGTTCTGATATAATTGCTGATGAAGAGGAGCCGGAAGCAGAGATTCCTCTTGACAAGGCAGTACCGGAGGACGAAGTGAGTGATATCCTTTCTGCTCTTGAGAATATGTCTCTGGATACCATTGAGGCAATCTCTGAGGGAGAGGATATACCTGCAAAGCCTGGTCTTATAAAGGAAACTGAGGCGGACGAGGAAGCGATTGTGGAGAATCCTGCAGAAGTTCAGGATATGGCAGATGAGATCGCCAGAGCTTTTGCAGCGGAGATGGCTCAGAACCAAGAGACATCTAAAGAAGAGGATCACAAGGATATCAGAGAGATCAGTGCTCCGGAGCCGGAGGCTGTGCCTGAAGAACCTAAAGTGAGACCTGTTCGGGAAGAGGGCCAGGTGATTTCGGCAGCAGCGGATATTCCCACTCCGAGAGGCTACAGACCCGGAGATGTGACCGGAACACTTTCCATGGACGAGAAATTTGATCTCGATGCTCAGGGAAGAGTCGGTCTTGAAGCCGGACTCACGGAGGAACAGAAGAAGATCTTCTCATATTTTGTTCCGGTTAGAGGAATGAGTGAGCAGCTGGTGAATGTTCTTCGGAGGGCAAGAGCAAGTCAGAAGCATAAACAGGGTACTTCCAAGGTTGGAAACCTGATCGTCATGGGTCCTAAAGGCTCAGGAAAGACTATCCTTGCGCTGGATGTTATCAAGGCAATTCGCAAGGAACAGGATAAGAAGAACGGCAAAGCCGCAATTCTTCCCGCGGAATCTCTCAACACGAGGGACATTCCTGACACCATCCGTAAGGTTCATGGCGGAGCCCTGGTAATCGAGCAGGCCGGAAAGCTGAGTCAGCGAACCATTAATGCTCTGGACATGGCAATGGCTACCGAGACGGACGGTCTTATGATTGTTCTGGAGGATGATGTTTACGCTATCAGCAGAATGCTCAGCGGCAATGATAACTTTGCCAAGAAGTTCAATCTGAGACTTCAGATTCCCGAGTTCATCAATGATGAGCTGGTTACCTTCGGCCAGACTTATGCAAAAGAACATGGATATAAGATCGATGAAATGGGCATTCTCGCGCTGTACAGCCGAATTGACGCAATGCAGAAGGACAACCATGCGGTTTCCGTTGCTGAGGTCAAGGATATCATGGATGCCGCCATCGCAAGATCCAGAAAAAACAGCATGAAAAAGACAATGACAAACTTCTTCAAGAGTAAGGATAAGACGGAACTTATTACTCTTGAGGAGAATGATTTCATCTATTAAAACACATCTGTTGATTAAAAAACGGTGCAGCCCAAAAGGCTGCACCGTTTTCTACGTCGGAAATTCTTCCGAAAAATCCTAAACTGTGATAAAACCAAATTTAAAATAAAAAATGCGGATAACGGGACTCGAACCTGCATGGGCTTATCGCCCACTAGAACCTGAATCTAGCGCGTCTACCAATTCCGCCATATCCGCATAACACTATTAAATTAGCATAATCGAAATAGAATTTCAACTGATTTTTACAAAAATAAAACAAATTTGGCGATATGCAAAAAGATAACTAGTTAAATATTGTGCAGACTACATAAATATTAAGAGTATCACAAATAAGAGATAGACAAACATCTCTTGTCATGATATAGTATCAACTACCACACATCAAACAAACGCAAAGGGTCAGGTGAAGATATGAACTACGCGGCCTGGCCGATCCACATACTAATTGGAGGTTTACTGGTTTCTGCAGGTACAGACCTGATGTATCAACGTATCCCAAATGTTATCACTTTTACCGTTTGGGCAGCAGGAACATTTTATCAATATCTTAATTACGGGTATCGGGGACTTCTGGACGGAGAGTTGGCGGTACTGCTGATTTTTTTAGCAGGAATCGTAATTTATCTTTTGGGGCTCTTCGGCGCAGGCGACATTAAGCTTTTAATGGCGGTCAGCGTGTATTTTGGACTCGGCCATCTCATTTCACTTTTGTTTTCAATTTTCTTATTTGGAAGTGTTTTCGGAGCGATCCGAAGCTTCCGCAATCAAAGTAATTTCCTTAGAACACAAATTGAGTTTGCGGTTCCAGTAATGGCGGGAACTCTATTAAATTTACTCTTTTTTACAAAGTAGGTACTTTTCAGGAGGGTGGAAGTATGAAACAGATTATATGCATTTTGGATATTGACCCAGATTATTCCTATCAGTTTATGGAGAGAATCAACTCCAGAAGATCATGTCCTTTTATGGTTTATGCCTTTACATCAGGAGAATCCTTGATGGAATATCTGGAATCTCAGAGGGCAGATGTGGTTCTTGTCAGCCCGGAACTCTACGAGAATCCCATGACGAAGAAGACGCTGGCGACCTTTTTTCTCCTGATGGATGGCAGAGAGAGATTGATTCCCGAAGGTGTTCCTATGATACGCAAGTACCAGAAAGCGGATGACATAATCCGCGCCATCTTAAAGGAGTATGAAATTCTGACGCCTCTTTACTCCGGGGAGGGGTACAGGACAGAGATAATCGGTGTTTTCTCACCGCTGCATCGAATCGGAAAGACGTCCTTTTCCCTGGCACTGGCTCAGGAACTGTCCAGAACCCGAAAGGTACTGTATTTGAACCTTGAGGGATGTTCGGGATTTTCCGAGATATTTGGCCAGGAATATGAGACGGATCTCACAGACCTTCTCTATTTTTCAAGACAGGAACCACGGATGATGCTTTCTCAGGTGGTGTCAATGACCCAAAATCTGCATGGAATCGACTATATCCCGCCGGCAAGAGTTCCCATAGAACTTACGGACATTGAGACTAATGAGTGGCAGACGCTGTTTGACACTTTGGCATCCAGCGGCCTTTATGACTATATCCTGGTGGATTTTGGAGAGAGCGTAAAGGGTATACTTCAGCTTCTGGCAAGATGTACCCGGATCCTGACACCTACGGCGGAGGATTTCTTTTCCGTGGGGAAGATCAATCAGTATCAGGATATGCTGGAATTGCTGGATTATACGGAAATCATTGAGAAGTCCCGAAGACTTATAATGCCAAGGTTTAATTCACAGGCTTTTGACGGAAATCTGACAGGAGAAGTCTTCTGGAGCAATTATTCAGTTTTTGCAAGGCAGGTAGCGGAGGAGCTATTCTCATGAGTCTGGCGGAGGAAATCTACGACACGGTCCTGAGCCGGATCGATCTCTCGGATCAGGTGAGTGATGACAGACTGATGGAGCTGATCCACCGTGTCATCCGGGAGAAGGCAAAGGATAAATACATTCCCTTTGAGCAAAGAGCGGAGCTGGGGAAGACGCTTTTTCACAGCTTTAGGAAACTGGGGCTTCTGGAGGAACTAATTGAGGATCCGGAGATCACAGAGATAATGGTGAATGGGAAGGACCATATTTTCGTAGAGCGGAAGGGTACTATAAGTCCGGTGGATAAGCGGTTTACTTCGGGAAAGAAACTGGAGGATGTGGCTCAGCTGATTGCTTCCGGGTCCAACCGGATCGTAAATGAGAGCTCCCCAATAGTTGATGCCAGGCTTACAGATGGATCCCGGGTGAATATTGTGATGCCCCCAATCGCCTTAAACGGGCCCATTATCACTATACGAAAGTTTCCGGGGGAGCCGATCAGTATGGCGGAGCTTATCCGGATGAAATCTATTTCCGGGGAGGCAGCAGATTTTCTCAGAAAACTGGTGAAGTCCGGATACAACATTTTCATCAGCGGGGGAACAGGAAGCGGAAAGACAACCTTTTTGAATGCCCTTTCGGAATACATTCCCCGGGAGGAAAGAATAATAACCATAGAGGACAACGCGGAGCTGAGACTTTTGGATAAACCAAACCTGGTGCAGCTTGAGGCGAGAAATGCCAACACTGAAGGCACCGGGGAGGTAAGTATACGACAGCTGATCAAGACCGCCCTTCGAATGAGGCCGGACCGGATAATCGTCGGAGAGGTCAGAGGGGAGGAGGCCATTGATATGATATCTGCGTTTAACACCGGACATGACGGATCCCTAAGCACCGGTCATGCCAACTCAACAGAGGATATGATAAACCGATTATCCACAATGATTCTAATGGGAATGGAACTCCCGCTGGAAGCGATATACCGAATGATTGTCTCGGGAATTGACATAATGGTACATCTGGGAAGAAGCCGGGACGGTTTCAGGAGAGTAATTGCAATATCGGAACTGGAAGCCTATGAGAGAGGGCGGGTAATATTAAATCCGCTTTTTGAACTGAAGGAGGGGGAATTAAGGAAGATTGGAACGCTTAAGAACTGTACGAAGATTAACGACTGATTGGGAGGCACCTGCATTTTTCAAGAATATGATTCTTTTGGGCGGCTGCGCCTACCTCTTCTTTGGGACACTTAAGGCAATGCTCCTTGGAGCTTTTCTCATCATTCCTTTGATGAAGGGAGAAACAGATAACAGGGAACAAAGAAGGCGGTTGAAACTAAGAAGAGAGTTTAAGGAGGCACTTATATCCATGAAGACAGCTCTCAGGGCCGGATACTCCATGGAGAATACGGTGGGAGAGACCCGCCGGGATATGGAGAAGGTTTTCGGATCAGAGTCGGATATAGTTAAGGAATTCCGTCACATGGAGAATGAGATCGGGCTTCGGCTTCCGGTGGAGCAGGTTTTTGATAGCTTTGCCGCCAGAGCAAGGATAGAGGACATCACGGACTTTGCGGCAGTTCTCAGAACTGCCAAGAGAAGCGGAGGAGATCTAATATCAATAACGGACAGCACAGCCGCAATCATCGGGGACAAGATAGAACTTGAAGCCGAAATACAGACTGCACTTGCAGCAAGAAAGCTGGAGTGGAAGATCATGTCTGCAATTCCATTTCTGATAATAATCTACATGAGGGTTTGCTTCCCACAGTTTATGAGCGTTTTGTACACAACAATTACAGGGAGGATCGTGATGACAACTGCAATAGGAATCCTTGGAGGAGCGTTTCTTCTTGGACGGAGGATACTGAGTATTGAGGTTTAGGGAAGGAAGAAGAAATAGATACCTGATAGGCAGAGTTATTCTGAATGCCCTGGAGAGAATCAAGGGCAGAGAGTACTATAACGAAACTGCTATTGCCGGGGAACTAAGTGCTATAGATCCGGGTAATCGAAGCCGGGAGGCTGTCAGAGCGTATTTTATTAAAAAATATAACCGGGGAGGACTGATATTTTGTGCCGGACTTGCAGCATCAGTGATTTTGTTTACCGGCACTGTTATTCAAGGAAATAAAGTGACGGAAATCAAGCGAAACGGTTACGGAGAAAGCAGCAGAGAGGTCAAGCTGATTGTCGAAGGCGAAGAAGAGGAGGATACGGTAAGTCTAACAATCTCTCCCAGAGAGTATTCGAAGGAGGCGGCAGAAACGCTCTTTGTTCGGGGAATCAAAGAACTGGATTCCAGGATACTTAAGGAGGGAGATACCTTCGACTGTGTCCGGCATAATCTTAACCTGGTTACTGAAGTGATTGAGGGAAAGATCAGTGTAAGGTGGAAACCGGACTCTTACAGATATGTCAACAGCCGAGGGGAGCTGGAGGCAGAGAGTATTCCCTCAGAGGGGATCGAGTATATCCTGAAAGCTGAGCTGACCATGGGAGAATATAAAAAAAGTTATGAGCGAACCGTGACCATTTTTCCGCCCGAGAGAAAGGTTTCTTTTGAAGAGAGAGTCGCGGAGAAGGTATCAGAACTGAATGGTCAGGACGTGACGGGGGATAGGGTGGTGCTGCCGAAAGACTTGAATGGAGAGAGAATATACTTTCGGAAACCTGCAGATCTTACTTGGGGAGTGTTGCTGGCTCTTGGCTTTTTTGCAGCAGTACTTATTATCATTCGGGAAGATGAGAATGTCCATAAAGCAATGAAGGAACGAAACCGACAGCTGGTCAGAGCGTATCCGGAGATGCTGAATAAGACAGTCCTATTGTTGGGCGCAGGCATGAGCATGCGCCGGGTCTGGGAGAAGCTAGCAGCAGATTTTGCCGGGGACAAGGGTAAGGAGTATCTGAATCGGGAGATTCGGATCCTTCTGAATGAACTGGGAAGCGGCGTGGCGGAAACCGATGCCTATGAACATTTCGGAAACCGATGTGCACTCCCGGAATACATGAGGTTTTCGGTAATGTTGACCCAGAATTCAAGAAAGGGTAGTAAGGATTTGATCCGGCTTTTCAGAACGGAGACCCAGGAAGCTTTTTCGCGGCGCAAGGGTAATGCTCGGAAACTGGGGGAGGAGGCAGGAACAAAACTTTTGCTACCCATGATAATGATGCTGGGAGTCGTGCTTTTGATAATCATGGTTCCGGCATTTATGACAATGCAGATATAAGGAGGAAGAGAAGATGAATGTTATGGAGAGATTTTTAAGGGAGGAAGACGGTATCGGGGTGGTTGAGATCATCTTGATACTGGTGGTGCTGATTGGTTTGGTTATTATTTTTAAGGAGCAGTTGACTAACCTTGTTGATTCAATATTCGAGAAAATTACAAGAGAAAGCACATCAATCTAGGCAGGAAACCGGGGCAATCACGGTGTTTCTGGCACTTGTACTTATTTTGATCATTTCTGTGTCTTTGTCACTTCTGCAAAGTGCCTATATTCAGGCATCCAAATCTGCTGCCCGGCTGATCTCATACGCCGGCATCGATTCACTTTTTGGAGAGTACAACGAGGAACTGCTGTTGAACTGGAATGTTTTCGGATTGGATACCGCCCCCGATAGTGGGGGCGGTCCGGAAGAAAGGCTGGAAAACCGCTATTTAGATTATCTGTCCTATCACATCGATATGGAGAAAGGTCTGGATAAGGGCCATAGAAATCCGGTCAGATATCTTTGGGATGGGAACGAGGCTGAAATCACCGCACTTATGCTCATGACGGATGAGGAGGGAGCGCCCTTCAGAAATCAGCTAAGTGATTTTATGCAGGAGAAATACGGTATTAAGTTTGCTGAGCAGCTGCTGGATCTGGAGATACAGGCAGGGCAGTTGGATGAGCAAAAGACAACTGTAACAGAGAGGGAAGAAAGCAACAAGGACACAATTAACAGCCTTAAGAACCAGCTGGAAGAAGCCGGGGAGGAAGCCGGAGAGGAGGCTGATTTCTCGGAAATCGAGAATACCACTGCAGATGTAGAGAAGATCAAGGCCATGAGTGTTTTGAATGTTGTGCTGGAAGATCCTGAGGCAGTGTCAAACAAGAAGATACAGACCGATGATCTTGTTTCCAACCGGGAACTGCTCAAAGGCTACGGTGAATGCCCCCAGTCGGGAGATCGAAATGAGGCACTGGATAAGGTGCTTTTCAGTGAATATCTCATGAGTCATTACACCAACTACAGGGCAGCCCCTGAGGATGATATTCCAAGAGGGCTGGATTACGAAATTGAGTATATTCTGGCCGGGGAGGATAGCGACATAGCCAACCTGGAGAATGTAACCAGTCGACTCTTGCTAATAAGAGAAGGGGCAAATTTCGCGTATCTGTGTACGGACAGTGCCAGGCTTTCCGAGGCAGAGGCACTGGCAGTTGCAACCGCGGGATTGTTTGGAGTTCCTGCGCTTGTAACTGCTTTGAAGTGGGCTTTTGTACTTGCCTGGGCATACATTGAGAGCATTCTCGATGTGAGGACCCTTCTCGCCGGAGGCAAGGTGCCAATTATTAAGGAGTCCGGGGACTGGGAAAGCGGACTGTCGGAGATCGTAGATTTCAGTACAGGAAGTTTTCGAATCCGATCACAGAGTGACAAAGGAGCAGATTATGAGACCTACCTCAGAATAATGATGTATCTTCAGGGAATCCGGGGAGAAACTATGAGGGCGCTGGACCTTTGTGAGACCAGCATCAAGGTAGGAGGAGATCCGGATTTCAGGATTGATCAGGTCGTCGTCGGAGCAGTAATAAGAAATAACTGGAGCATTTCCGGGAAATACTCCTATGAGTTTTCAGTAAGCTACAGATATTAGAAAGTTTGTCGCCGGCAGATACTCTAAAGCTCGTTGTTTTCATTATCAGAAAGGAAAGACGCTCTTTTATCCCCCTTATTACCCCCTATACATATTTGAGTATCTGCCGGCGGCGAATTTGAATACTATGAGAAACAGAACTAAAGGCAGCCTCACTGTGGAGGCAGCACTAATCATCCCTCTTTTTTTGAGTGGGATGTTGGCTATTACAATGCTTATTAACGTGATATATGTCCATCAGGCAGTTCTTATGTCTTTGCAGAACACCTGCAGAAAAATGGTATCCGGTGCGTATGCGATTCGGGAGATGGAAGGCTACGGGAAGGATAAGATCGAAGATGAGAGGGTGTTGGACCTGATATCTGAGGGAGGAGAACTTTTAACAGTCGGAACTGCAACGGCCATGGTAACTCAGGAACTTAGTGAAGACAAATACGTCAGAGATATTCTTCTTAAAGGAGGAAGTCTTTCGCTCTTGAATTCTAAATTTTCACTGGAGGATAGAATAGTGGATCTTGTGGCCGAATATGAGATTGCTTTACCTTTCGGTACTTTATTTGGGAGAAAACTCTCCTTTTTGCAGCGAGTCAGAATGAATGCCTGGTTAGGGTACAATGACGGCGTGGGAGGCGAAGACTCTGAAAAGGATACAGTATACATTACAGAGGCGGGAGTAGTATACCACGAGAGCAGCGATTGCTCCTATATCAGACCACGGGTGAATTCTGCCTCTGTATCAGTGACCTCGGAGTTGAGAAATAAAAGCGGTGAGAAGTACTATCCCTGCGAGTTCTGTGGGGGCACCGGGGCAATCATATATTACACGGCTTATGGAAACAGGTATCACAGTTCTTCTACCTGCTCCGGTATCTATCATGAAGTGACTGCAATAAGCCGCAAGGAAGCAGAAGCACAGGGAAGGAGGAGTTGCAGCAAATGTGGAAAATGATGGAAATCATAATGTGGATAATTGCTCTCGCTATCATTGCCTATATTGATGTGAGAACCAGAAGAGTATACCTGGGAATTCTCATAATTCCTACTTTGTACAGCTTGGTGCTAAGTGCTTTCGGAGTAGAAGGTTTTTTCATCCGTGTGGTGACCTGCATTGTCATACTTGTGATGTTCAGGCTTGTGTCCCTGGTGTCTAAAGGAGGAATGGGGGCAGGAGATGCCTATGTGCTGGCAGCGCTAAGCACCTCTTTGGGATTTATGTCTGCGGTGGAGGTGATACTGTTGAGTTTTTCGGGAGCGGCTCTTTATGGGGCTTTACGTCTCGTTGGGACAAGGGCAAGAAGGAATATAAGTTTTCCTTTTGTGCCTTTCATTTTCTTTTCATATCTGGGAGTGGTGATATGCAAATTAATTGTTATAGAAGAGGCAGCCTTACAGTTGAGGCCTCTTTGATTTTTCCTATGGTGTTCACTTGTATTGTGTTTGTTATTTACATGGGATTCTTTTTGCACGATCTCAGCATAATTAAATCCGTGAGTATGGAGGCAGTCTTATACGGTGCCCGGGGAGAGATGCTGGATATTGGAGAGCCGGAGGATATGGGAATCAGAGCGTATGAGGAGTTGATAGGCAATAAGCTGATTCAGATGAAGACTGTGACCGGGATTGGCACAAGTCCGGGAGGGGTACAGATAACTGCTGATATATCGTCTTCCCTGACTTCAGGTGAAGTTGCTTCTGAAGCCTGCACCATAAGTCCTCAGAGGGTAATTCGAATTATCCGGGGAGTAATGGAATGGAAAAACGAGGTGAGTGTGCAGTGAAAACTGAGACACGTAAGGATCGGAATCGAACATATCTGATAATTGAAAATGGAGAAATTTATAAAGAGGATTACCGGTTTCGAATGATTCTGTCCAACGATATCAAGGGGATTTTGAGCTGCAGCGTCCGGTGTATGGATGGCAAGGCAAGATTCTACTATGACATCACAGAGATGAAGACGCTGAGAGAGCATCTTGGAAGGGAAGGACTGAGTTCGGATCTGATGATGAAATTGATAGGAGATATCGGAAAAATAGAGGAAGAGTGTGAAGACTATCTTTTAGGCGCGGAAGGAATACTGTTTAGTTCAGATTATATTTTTTTGGATTCCGAAGGATTCAGGTTCTGTTATCTGCCCTCAGATAATACAGAGATAAGAGAATCGCTTGAAGATCTCTTTCAGGAATTGCTGCCACTGTCGGAACTGGCAGGAAAAGATACCATAATGGTGTGCTACGGAATCCTCAGTGAATTAAGAAAGAAGACCCCCATCGCAGATATTCTTCAACAAATGGTAAGAGAAGAAACGGTAGATTTTGGAGAGGTGTCGAGGGGTGAACCCTTTGAAAAAAAGCCTGTTTTGGAGGCTCAGGAGGAAAATATACCGGAAGCTATACCGGAGAAGAGCAAACTCGCTATGATCAGAAGAGGTGCTTTATGTCTGGCTTGTGCCGCAGTGATCAGCTATCTTGTTTTTTCCGGAAGAGCTATGGTTTTCGGATTTTTAAGTATTGCAGTAGCTTTATTGATTACCGGTTATTTGGGAGAGACAATATACGAGAAGCTTGGAAAGATAAAGCGAAAGAGAGAAGTAGTAGAAATGTGGGAGGAAGAATTGCCGGAGGAGGACCCAGGGACAGTTTTTCTTGGCAATGTGGAGAAGCTGCCCGATGAGACAATAAGAGGGTTCAGCTTATCAAAGACCGGAAGCTATGAAAGGTTAAATGTGGACAAAACTCCGTTTGTCATAGGCAGCAGTGAGTCGGCTTCGGATGGGATTATTTACAATCCGGCAGTGAGTAGGACACATGCCAGGTTTGAGCAGTTGGCCGGCACCTGGTTCGTGGAAGATCTGGAATCCACAAACGGCACTTTTGTTAATGGGAGAAGGCTTAAGAGAGGAGAGAAAGAAGAGGTTGAAAGAGGGGATGTTATTACTTTTGCAATCGAAGAGTATGAAGTGGGATATTCTGTTACAAGGGTGAACAGAGGATAGTCTTCACAGTTTATTAAGTTTACTTTGCGGATAAACTGTTATAAAATAACTGTGTATATCTATCGGAAGACATAGGAAAACAGAGAATCCATGAAGAAAGATAAGTTGTATTTGTGGACGCAGGAAGGAACAGGAAGGCGTTGGCTCGGATATCTGGTTAAGACGCTGGCGGTACTGCTCGTCCTTTTTGTTATTGTAAAGGTATTTGTAAAACTTAACCCGAAACCCGTGGAGGATCCTGCAAAGGGAATTGCGCAGATCGAAGCTCTTGAGAAGAAGGATGTTGCAGAGGCGGAGAGGTCCATTCAAGAGATCCGGGAGCTTAGAGAGAACAGTGCCGGGAACACAGATAGTTCCGACCAGAATTCTCCGGGGAAGGATGACTCAACGGACCCTGATGACTCAGGTAATGGGGAAGACCCGGAGGATCCTGAAGATTCCGGAAGCGGAGGAGAAACCGAGTAGAGGTTTCGGAGAATAGGTTATGATAGTTGGAAGCACACTGTTTGTTTTTATATTTTTGCCAATTACATTACTGCTGTACTATCTGATCCCAAAAAGGTTCAGAGGTGCCAGAAACGGGCTTTTGCTGGCGGTGAGCCTGGTGTTCTACGCATTTGGTGAGCCACTGGGAGTAATAATCCTCCTGGTATCGATAGTGGCAGCATATCTTTTTGCGGGAAGTATTACCTTGCATAATCGCAGAGGCCACAAAGGGGCGGCGGCAAAGTCCATGATAATGTCGGTAGCCTTTCAGCTTCTGATAGTCTTTGGGGCGGTAATTATCCCTGCTCTTTTGGACTATGCAGGAACAGCGAAGATTCATACTTTTCCTTTCAACCGTCTCATATATCCCATTGGAATTACTTTTTACTCACTTCAGATCATAGTTTTTCAGCTGGATATTTATAATGAGGATGCCCGGCTAAGGAAAGGGTTTGTAAACTATGCCCTTTCTGTTGCTTTCTTTGGAAAGATACTATATGGTCCCGTTGTTGAGTATGACTCTATTGCCAAGCAGATTCAGCAGCGTAAGGAGAGTCTTGTGCTTTTTGGTCAGGGCATCACTGCTTTCATCGGTTCATTGGTGCTCAAAGTGGTGTTGGCAGACAGGCTGGGAGATATTTGGAAGGTTGCTCTTGCTGAATCCGAAGGCAGGATGTCTGCGGTGACGGCGTGGATAGGCGGAATCTACAGCCTTTTGTATTTCACCGCAGTGTTCACCGCATATACAGGAATGGCAGAGGGGCTTGGACTCATGTTTGGAATCGAACTGCCAAAGAGCTTCCGGAAGCCTCTGAGTTCAAAGAGCGTTACTGAGTTCTGGAGAAGATTCCATATCACATTTACAGACTGTTTCAGAAAGCTGGTATACATGCCGCTAGGGGGAGACGGAAATCTCACGGCCTTTGTTCTGGTAGCGTTGGTGATTACATGCGTTTTTGCAGGACTTTCACTAGGTGTAAAAGTTGGATTTGTGATCTTTGGAGTATATACAGCTCTTGTGATATTTCTTGAAAAGAAAGTCTGGGGAAGGCTGTTAAAAAAGCTGCCCGGTTTTATCAGAAGGGTGTATACATGGATTCTGACATCGATCGGATTTGCGATTTTCGGTAGTGCCGCAAGCGGACAAAGCCTTGGCTATCTTAAGGCAATGTTTGGTTTTAACAGAGTTCTGGCGGATTCGTCGGCTTTATACCTTCTTCAGGTGGGTGCGCTGACAGCAGTGTTGGTCGTAATGTGCAGCGGCAGAGTGTTTGATCAGATAAGGAACCGACTTCTCTCCAAGGGACTTTTCGGGGAGATAGTTGTAGCGGTCTGTTATGTGTTTTTACTGATTGCCGTGGCGGCGAGCATGGTATCGAGGACAGTGCCGGATATTAGATTCATGATACTTTAGGAGTGCAGCTATGAAAAATAGTAGATTTTATCGCTGGATCTCTCTCCTCATGATCGTGCTGGTGTTCTTTTCTCTTGGGATTTTTATTATCTCTAAGGACAGGGCAAGGTCCTCCAGAGAACAGAGAAATCTGGTGACGCTGTTTGATATTGAGCTTTCCGGAATTCTGACGGGAGAATTTGAAAACGAACTTTATGAATATGCCAACGATCAGTTTACCCTTCGAAATCGTTTGCTGGATCTGAGAAACGGAATCAGCGTAGCGATGGGAGAGAAAGAGAAGAATGGCATATACAGGGCTGATGACGGATACCTTATTGAAGGGTTTAAGGTTCCCGATATGGATAACTTTGAGGAACAGGCGGCTGCTGTCAATCTGTTTGCAAAGAACAATAGCAAACTTAATTGTTATGTGTTTATTGTACCTACAGCTTCGGCTACTCTGGATCTTAAGCTTCCTGACGGGGCACCCCTTGGGGATGAGAAAGCTTATTTCAAGAACTGGAAAGACTCCCTTGATTCCAGCATTACATTTATAGATGTCAGAAATGCGTTCAAGAATCATGCCGGGGAGGAACTTTTTTACAAAACGGACTCAAGATGGACCAGTCTTGGAGCATATTATGCTTATAAAGAAGCTGCGGCACCCATGCAGCTGAATATTGCCAATGACAGATTCGAGGCCATGACAGTAGCTAATGACTACGTGGGACCTCTTTGCTATGAATCAGGCTACTACGACTACTCCAGCGATTCCATCAGCATTTATTTTAACCAGGATAATGCTTTTGTTCAGGTGGTGGAGTATCCGGAAACCGGAGAGAAATCCGTATCTATGTACAAAAGTGAGAAGCTGGAAGGTATTGAGAAGCTGGATGTTTTCTTCGGAGGTGCTCACGGGCAGGTCAACATTGAGACCTCGTCTGCCTCAGACAGGAACCTGCTTGTGATCAAAGACTCTAACGGGGACAGTTTTGTTCCTTATCTGGTCAACAATTTCAGGAGAATAGTAATGATTGACCCGGAGTTATACGAGGGAGATATCAACAGTCTGATCCGAAAAGAAGATTTTTCGGATGTCCTATTCCTATATCAGTCCGGAAATATCTCCGAGGATAAGGCATTGGTTAAAATGCTCAACGGAGAAAATGTGACCGAAGAAGGTTTGGAGTCAGCGTTGCCGGAGTTTACAAAGGATGATGCTGCAAATGTCAAGACTCCTGTAGGCGGAGGCGGAAACGCATTACTTTTTTAAAGGATCAGCTAATGGATGGACTTAGTGATAGACTGAAGGCATATAAGGACAGGGATATCTATCCCTTTCATATGCCCGGACATAAAAGAAATCCGGAATTATTTGATGGAGAGAACTGCCTTGCTCTGGATATTACGGAAATAGACGGTTTTGATGATCTTAACCACCCGGAAGGTGTGATTCGGACATTAGAGGAACGCATTGCGGAAATGTTTGGGGCGGAGGAGTCCCATATCCTGGTCAATGGAAGTACTTCCGGAATCCTGAGTGCTGTCTCGGCAGCAGTTGCCACCGGAGAGAGAGTTCTGGTTGCACGAAACAGCCATAAGTCCACGTACCATGGGGTAGAACTGATTGGAGCCGATCCTGTGTATATGGATCCGGAAATCCAGGTAAAGGGGAGCCTGTGTGGAAGTGTTAGCCCGGAGATGATCCAAAGAGCAATTGAGCTGCAGGCACAGGCAGGGAAACCGGTGAAGGCTGTTTGTCTGGTATCGCCCACCTACGAAGGAGTAGTTTCAGACATAAAAGAGATAGCGAGGATAGCCCATGAGAATGGAGGGATCCTCATTGTAGATGAAGCTCACGGCGCTCATCTGGGATTTGACTCATATTTTCCTGAATCGGCAGTCAGATTAGACGCGGATATTGTCATTCAGAGTCTTCATAAAACTCTTCCGGCCATGACACAGACTGCGGTGATACATGTTAACGGGCCCAGAGTGGACCGTGAGCTTTTGAAGCATTACCTTCAGGTTTATCAATCCAGCAGTCCTTCCTACATACTGATGAGCAGTGTGGACGCCTGCATAAATGTGCTGGAACACAGGGGCAGGGAGCTTTTTTCGGTTTATGTCAAAATGCTGGAGACGGCTAGAAACGAATTGTCAGAGCTTAATAACTTCAAACTGCTGAGCGGAGAAGATAACAGCTTTTTCGGATATGACAAAGGCAAACTGGTTTTGTGCATCAAGGAGGGAAAAATCACAGGGAAAGCCCTCATGGAGATGCTCAGAAGCCGATTTTCTATCGAGGCAGAGATGTGCGGACCGGACTATGTCCTGTTTATGACATCTGTGGCAGACCGAAAGAAGGGCTTTGATCGGTTGGTGTCTGCAATGAGAATCATAGATGCGGAGTTGAACGAGGTTCCTGGAATCAAAACTCCGGATTATTGTGCTTTTGGCTGTGGACTTCGACATGAGATTGCGCTTAAGCCGGGAGAGGCGGTAAGAGTGAAAAGAAAGCCTCTTGAGGTGGATATGTCGGTTGGAAGGATTTCTGCAGATTATGTGGGACTATATCCTCCTGGAATACCTCTTCTGGTTCCCGGGGAAGTGATCCTCAGGGAACATATGGAGCTGATTATTTCTTATCTTTCCCTCGGGCTTTGTCCCAGAGGTGTTGTAGTGGATGATGGTGGAAAGGCCAGGATGATGGTGCTGGGAGAATAATATGGGAAAGATTTTTTACCTTATGGGAAAAAGTGCCTCTGGAAAGGACACCATACATTCGGCTCTCCTGGAAGACAGGAGCCTTGACCTTAAGAGAGTGGTTCTCTATACCACCAGGCCAAGGCGAAAAGGAGAGACGGAAGGGATCGAGTATCATTTCGTTATAGAGGAGCAGCTTAGCGAGTTGGAATCAGAAAACAGAATCATAGAGGTTCGTCACTATGATACGGTTCACGGAATCTGGAGCTATGCCACTGTTGATGATGGATCACTGGACACCTCGGATCATAATTACCTGGCAATCGGGACTTTGGAATCTTATGTGAAACTGAGGAATCATTTTGGAGAGGACAAGGTGTTTCCGCTTTATATTGAGGTGGAGGATGGAATCCGGCTTAGGAGGGCATTGGATCGGGAAATGAAACAGGAACATCCCAGGTATCAGGAGATGTGCCGCCGCTTTCTGGCGGATAGTGAAGATTTTTCCGAGGAGAAGCTGTCTGAGGCGGGCATCGAAAGAAGGTTTTTAAATACAGATCTGGATAAGTGCATAGATGAAATAAAACTATGTATCAATAAAGGTTTGTGATAGACTAAGCAGGGGGATTTTTCATGACAGGCTGGAATAGGGTTACCGGTCATACAGAGGCAATAAACTATTTCAAAAGCACATTGGAACGTAAACTTCCTCAGAATGCTTATCTGATAAGCGGAGAGAGGGGCAGCGGCAAGAAACTACTGGCCTCAATCTTTGCAAAAGGACTTGTATGTGAGGGGGATAGTTCTCGTCCCTGTATGAAATGTAGAGCCTGTAATCAGGCCAAAGATGGGAACCACCCCGATATCAGATACCTGATTCGTGAGAAGGCAAACACGATAAGTGTTAAGGAGATAAGAGAACAGATAGTCGATGATATTGTGATCAGACCCTACCAGGCAGAGTATAAAGTATACATCATCGACGAGGCGGATAGGATGACGGAGCAGGCGCAGAATGCACTGCTAAAGACACTGGAGGAGCCGCCGGCGTATGCAATTATTCTGCTTTTGACAACCAGACCCAAACAGCTTCTCTTAACCATCCGCTCCCGATGTATGCACTTAAAATTGAAGGAGCTTACAGACGGACAAGTGGCGGGTTTCCTGAAGGAACGGGGATATGACGAGAGTCGGATTCGGGTGAGCACTGCTTTTGCGAAAGGAAACATCGGCAGGGCATTGGAAATCGCAGAATCACCGAAATTCAATGAGCTGGTGGAAGATGTTGTCGGTCTTGTCAGAAACGCTGACGATATGAAAGCATATGAGGTTACGGAAGCCATTGGAAGGATTCAGAAACATAAGGATGACCTTAATGGATTCTTTGACCTGATGTTGATCTGGTACAGGGATGTGCTGGTGTACAAATCCACCGGCGATGTCGGAGTTGTTACCTTCAGAGGAGAGGAGCAGCATATCCGCCGGCAGGCAGAGAGAAAGTCTTTTGAAGGGATCCGACAGATCCTGGAGGCAATAGATAAGGCGAAGACCAGGCTGGCAGCTAATGTCAATTTTGACATTGTGGCAGAGCTTTTGGTTTTAACAATAAAGGAGAATTGACAGATGGTTAAAGTAACCGGAATACATTTTAAGAATGCCGGAAAAGTATACTATTTTGATCCGGATGGACTGGATATCGCTGCCGGTCAGGAGGTGATCGTGGAGACCGCCAGGGGCATCGAAATCGGCAAAGCAATCAGCGACATCCACGAGGTGCCGGAGGATCAGATCACTCAGCCGTTGAAGCGGGTAATTAGAGTGGCTACAGAGGAAGATAAGGCTCAGGAAGCGGAGAATCGGATCAAGGAGCAGGAAGCTCTCAAGATCTGTAAAGAGAAGATCTTCAAGCACGAGCTGGAGATGAAGTTGGTCGGATGCGAGTATACTTTTGACAGAAGCAAGGTTCTTTTTTACTTTACCGCAGAGGGACGAGTGGATTTCAGAGAGCTGGTTAAAGATCTGGCTTCCATATTCCGCACAAGAATCGAGCTCAGACAGATTGGAGTCAGGGATGAGACAAAGATGATAGGGGGAATCGGTGTCTGCGGACGACCTCTCTGCTGCACCACCTATCTCACGGACTTTTCCCCGGTGTCTATTAAGATGGCTAAGGAGCAGGGGCTGTCTCTCAATCCCACAAAGGTTTCCGGCGTCTGCGGACGTCTTATGTGCTGCCTTAATAATGAGGAGGAAACCTACGAATATCTGAACAGCAAGCTTCCCAACAAAGGGGAGATCGTGCTTACTCCGGAAGGAAACAAGGGAGTCGTTTCCAGCCTGAATGTACTGAGGCAGAAGGTTAAAGTCATTATTGAGAACGATGACGATGAGAAAGAAGTTCGGGAATATGACGTGGAGGACCTTCGTTTTGCAGGTAAGCATAAAGAAGCAAAAGTCCAGAGTAAACCTGAGCAGGCAAAAGAAAAGCCGGAAGAGAAGGCCGACAAAGACATTAAGGCTGACAATAAGCCGGAGCGTATCAGCCAGGAAGGGCTCAATACGGGAGAAGATAAAGGCGAGATTGTCCAGGCGTCAGCAGAAGTCAAGGATTCGGATCGGAAGGCGCCCCGAAAAGAAAAGAACAGCAAACCCCACCGGGGAGAACACAAAGACAAGGGCAACCGGGAGGCATCCAAACCAAAGTCTCACAAAAATACAAAGAGCGAGGATCATGGAAAATCCGAAGGCGACAAGAAGCCTTTTATCCGGAAGAGACGTTTCAGAGGCGGTAAGAACCAAAAGGGAACCCAGGAACAAAAAGATAATGGAAAGCGCACAGAGAACAAACGTAATTCTGAAGGCAGGGGAAAGGATAGACGACCTGCAGAGAAATAATTTCCGGATAATCCAGAATCCTGATTTTTTCTGTTTCGGGATTGATGCAGTGTTGCTGAGCGAGTATGCAAAGGCAAAAAGCAACGAGAAGGTCCTGGATCTTGGATGCGGAAACGGAGCGATTCCTTTGCTCTTGGCTTCCAGGGATAAAGGAAGGACGATAGTTGGGCTGGAAATTCAGGAAAAAGTTGCTGAGATGGCCCGGCGTAGTGTCATGCTTAACGGCGCAGAGGATAAGATACAGATCTGTTGCGGAGATATAAAGGATGCTGAAAACCTGTTTCAGGGGGAGTCCTTTGATGTGATAACCAGCAACCCTCCCTACATGAGGGAAGAAGCTGGAATCCATAATACCGGGGATGCAAAGTGTATTGCAAGACACGAGATGCTCTGCACCTTTGATGATATAGCAAAAGCAGCGAGGAGACTTCTTAGAGTGAATGGGAGATTCTATCTTGTTCACAGACCGCATCGGTTGGCAGATATTTTTTTCGGCCTTAGAGAAAACGGCCTGGAGCCAAAGAGGATGAGGCTCGTTCATCCTTATGGGGATAAAGAGCCGAACCTTGTGCTTTTGGAGGCGGTCAAAGGAGGAAGACCTTATCTCAAGGTGGAATCTCCGCTTATAATATATTCAAAACCGGGAGAGTACACTGAGGAAGTCAGGTCATTGTATTACGATTAGAAGAGGATAACGATGGGGACTCTTTACCTATGTGCGACGCCTATAGGAAATCTTGAGGATATCACGTTAAGAGCGTTGCGAATACTGGAGGAAGCCGATCTCATTGCGGCCGAAGATACCAGAAACAGCATAAAACTGCTGAATCATTTTGAAATCAAAACTCCCATGACCAGCTATCATGAGTTCAACAAGATAGAGAAAGCAAAGAGTCTGATCTCTCAGCTTAAGGAAGGAAAAAACATCGCGCTGATCTCTGATGCCGGAACTCCGGGAATATCTGATCCGGGTGAAGAGCTTGTAGGTATGTGCAGGGAGGAAGGAATACCGGTGGTGGTAGTACCGGGACCGGCGGCGGTGATAACAGCTGTTACCGGATCGGGAATTCCATGTCGGCGATTTGCCTTTGAAGCTTTTTTGCCTACGGATAAGAAAAAACGACAAAGGGTTCTTGAGGAATTAAAAGATGAAACAAGAACAATAGTTATTTATGAAGCACCCCATCACCTTCTCAGTCTTCTCAATGAACTTAGAGAAGTTCTCGGAGATGAGCGCAGGATCGCAATCTGTAAAGAACTGACCAAGAAATATGAAAGCAGCCGGCTTATGACTATCGGGGAAGCGATAGCCATGTCTGAGGCGGAGCCCCCCAGGGGAGAACATGTACTGGTCATTGAAGGGAAAAACCCCAGAGTAATTGAAGAGGAAAATATCAGGAGTTGGACCGAGATACCGCTGGAAGCCCACATGAAGATCTATGAAGATCAGGGGATGCCGAGAAAAGAGGCTATGAAGGCGGTGGCTAAGGACAGAAAAATTTCAAAGAGAGATGTTTACCGGCAATTGCTTTCGGAATAACGAATAGGAGGAACTATGATCAAGCTTTCAGGACAGGGTGTATTTCTTGTAAACGGCACCCAGATTATTGAGGAAAACTCAGCAGAGGCAGCGACACTTATTTCAAAAGAGGATGCTGCAAAAAACACTATTGCTTACGGAATCCTTGAGGCCCATAACACTTCAGGAAATATGCGGAATCTCCAGATTAAATTCGATAAGCTCACATCTCATGATATCACTTTTGTAGGTATTCTTCAGACAGCCAGAGCATCAGGCCTTGAGAAGTTCCCTATACCTTATGTCCTTACAAACTGCCATAACAGCCTTTGTGCCGTTGGAGGTACTATCAACGAGGATGATCACATGTTTGGACTTACCTGCGCAAAGCGTTACGGCGGAGTCTATGTTCCCCCTCATCAGGCAGTTATTCACCAGTATGCGAGAGAAATGCTGGCAGCCGGCGGTAAAATGATCCTTGGCTCCGACAGCCACACCAGATATGGTGCGCTGGGAACAATGGCTATGGGCGAAGGCGGACCGGAATTGGTAAAACAGCTTCTTTCCAGAACTTATGATATTCCCATGCCCGGAGTTGTTGCAGTGTATCTTGAAGGCGAACCTATTAAGGGAGTAGGCCCTCAGGACGTGGCAATTGCAATTATCAAGGCGGTATTCGGAAACGGATATGTAAACAATAAGGTGATGGAATTCGTAGGCCCCGGTGTCAAGTCACTTTCTGCGGATTTCCGTATCGGAGTGGATGTAATGACAACAGAGACCACCTGTCTGTCGTCCATCTGGGAGACCGATGAGAAGATCCAGGAATTCTACGAGATACACGGACGAAAGGGTGATTACGCTGAGTTAAAGCCCGGAGCCGTTGCATACTATGACGGTCTGGTTAAGGTGGATCTTTCAAAGATACGTCCTATGATTGCCATGCCTTTCCATCCTAGCAATGCGTACACCATTGATGAACTCAATGCTAATCTGGATGATATCCTTGCCGATGTGGAGGCAAGAGCAAAAGTCAGTCTCGGAGAGAACACAAACTATTCTCTTAGAGATAAAGTGAGAGACGGACATCTCTGGGTAGAGCAGGGTATTATTGCAGGATGTGCAGGCGGTGGATTTGAGAATCTTTGCGCAGCAGCGGATATTATCCGGGGAAGATATATCGGGTCTGAGGCGTTTACTTTCAGTGTTTATCCTGCCAGCATGCCTGTATACATGGAACTTGTTAGAAACGGTTCGGCAGCAGATTTCATTCAGGCCGGAGCTGTAATTAAGACCGCCTTTTGCGGACCTTGTTTTGGTGCCGGTGACACTCCTTCTAACGGAGCTCTCAGCATTCGTCATTCAACAAGAAACTTCCCTAACAGAGAAGGAAGTAAGCTCCAGAGTGGACAGATCGCATCAGTTGCTCTTATGGATGCAAGATCTATTGCAGCAACTGCGGCAAACGCCGGAAAACTTACGGCGGCTACAGATTTTGATGTTGAGTACACCGGAAAGAAGTATCACTTCGACAGCAAGATCTACGAGAATCGCGTATTTGATTCAAAGGGCAAGGCAGATTCCAGTGTAGAGATTCAGATGGGTCCCAACATTAAGGACTGGCCGGCGATGAGTGCCCTTACAGAGGATCTTATTCTCAAGGTAGTATCTGAGATTCATGATCCGGTAACAACAACTGACGAGCTGATTCCTTCCGGAGAGACTTCTTCTTACCGTTCAAATCCCCTTGGACTTGCGGAATTCACCCTTTCAAGAAAGGATCCCGAATATGTTGGAAGAGCAAAGGCAGTGCGTGCAGCAGAGGAAGCAAGGCGGGATGGAGGAGCTCCGGAAGCCAGCCTTAAAGAACTGAAGCAGGTATATGATATTATCGGAAGAAAGTTTGAGAGCGTGGATCTTGCCAAAACCGGAATCGGAAGTACGATTTTTGCAGTAAAACCCGGAGACGGCTCCGCAAGAGAGCAGGCGGCTTCCTGCCAGAAAGTGCTCGGAGGATGGGCAAATATCGCTTTCGAGTATGCAACAAAGAGATATCGCTCAAACCTCATCAACTGGGGAATGCTTCCATTTGTTATGGAGGAGGGAAAACTGCCTTTTAAAAACGGTGATTATATTCTGATTCCCGGAATCAGAAAAGCTGTTGAAGAGAAGGCCGAAACCATCAAGGCATATGTCATTGCGGAAGAGCCCAGAGAATTCAAAGTCACTCTCGGCAATCTTACCGATGCGGAGAGAGAGATAATTCTTAAAGGATGCCTTATCAATTATTACAGAGATTAGCTGAAAGCGTTCGGTTGTTAAAGCTATCAGAGGTCATGAAAGAACTTGTGTTTTTTCATGACCTCGTTCTGATTTAATAAAGCTTTTCTTTTCAAAATATTTTTTGGATGATATAATAATTTGGATATACTAGCGAAAGGAGAAAGGCTCATGAACGAGACAGATGCAATTGTACAGAAACTTGATCAGGAAGCGAGAGAGCAGATTGTAATTGACGAGAAGAAGTTGGGCCCGGCCCTTCTGAGAGTAACACCGCGAATCCGCGAGTTAGCAGCTATTTGTGAACAGAACAACGTAATTGATCGTGAATTATACAAGAAATACAACGTTAACAGCGGATTGAGAGACCAGTACGGAAAAGGTGTTCTGGCCGGCCTCACCAACGTTTCCGATAT
Organism: Clostridiales bacterium; assembly: GCA_029227635.1. Classification (GTDB taxonomy): domain Bacteria; phylum Bacillota; class Clostridia; order Lachnospirales; family Lachnospiraceae; genus SUG1684. Next base: position 71,471 of record JAQYAH010000086.1, on the reverse strand, counting down.
TCAGGCAAAGAAGCTCATAGACGGCAAGGAAGTTCCCTGTGAAGGGAAATTATACTTCCGTGGATATGAGATCAAAGATATTGTAAAAGGGTTTGATGAGAATAGTTGTACAGGATATGAAGAGACAGCATACCTTCTTCTGTTCGGATCCCTTCCCACCAAGGAGGAGCTGAGCGAATTCCGTCGCATTTTGGCCCAGAGACGAGATCTTCCTCAGAATTTTACCAGAGATGTAATCATGAAAGCACCCAGCCGGGATATGATGAATAATCTGGCAAGAGCGGTTTTAATGCTTTACACCTATGATAATGATGCAGACGATATCAGCCTCCCTAACGTGCTTAAGCAGTGTCTTAACCTGATTGCACAGCTGCCTCGTCTGGTTGTTTACAGCTATCATGCCTATAATTACCAGAAATTGGGTGATGATATTACGATCTATGCCCCCAAGCCGGAACTTTCAACAGCAGAGAACATACTTTATATGCTCAGAAAGGATCATCATTACACTAAGCTTGAGGCAAAGATTCTGGACAGAGCGTTAGTACTTCATATGGATCACGGCGGTGGTAACAATTCTACTTTTACAACAAATGTTGTTACATCCTCCGGAACCGACACCTATTCTGTTGTGGCAGCAGCTCTCGGTTCCCTGAAGGGACCTAAGCACGGTGGCGCTAACATCAAGGTTGCCCACATGTTTGAAGACATCAAGAGAAATGTTAAGGATATAACCAATGAGGCGGAGGTCAGAGATTATCTTCTCAAGATCCTTAACAAAGAGGCATTTGACCGAAAAGGCCTTATTTATGGTATCGGTCACGCGGTTTATTCCATCAATGACCCGCGTGCGGACGTTCTCAGATCAATGGTTAAAGATCTTGTCCAAGAGAAGCATTGTGAGGAGGAGTTTGCACTCTATTCACTGGTTGAGCGGATCGCACCTGAGCTTATTGCCGAGAAGAGGCATATGTTCAAGGGAGTAAGCCCTAACGTTGACTTTTACAGTGGATTCATGTATTCAATGCTTGGGCTTCCTACAGAGCTCTACACTCCGCTTTTTGCAATTGCAAGAATTGTCGGCTGGAGTGCTCACAGAATGGAGGAACTTCAGAACATCGATAAGATTATTCGTCCGGCTTACAAACCGGTAAGTCCGGTTCGCGAATACATCAAAATGGAAGACAGATAACTAGTATGAGGATTTTACGATGAAAATCGAAGAGTTCAATTTTCCGTCAGCAGACAAAAGAACAGAGATCCACTGTTGCAGATATGTGCCGGATATTCCCATAACTGCGGTTTTGCAGATTTCTCATGGTATGGTGGAGCACATTGAACGGTATGAGGACTTTGCCAGGGAGATGACGAAGAGAGGAATTCTGGTTACCGGCAATGATCATCTTGGTCATGGAAGATCTATTGCTGAGCCTGAGGATCTCTGGCATTTTCCCGTCGGCGGCAACCGTATTCTTTTGAAAGATATTCACACACTTCGTCAGATGACGGCAAGAAGATATCCTAATGTTCCCTATTTCATGTTGGGACACAGTATGGGATCCTTCCTGCTTCGCCAGTATCTGTGCATTGAAGGAGAAGGCCTCGCAGGTGCTCTGGTGATAGGTACCGGTGATCAGCCTTCGGTTGCCCTTATTGCAGGTAGTATTATCGCAAAGGTAAAGTGCCGGATCCAGGGGGAGACGCATCACAGTCGGCTTTTGACAGCAATGGCTCTGGGAAGCAACAACAAACGCTTTATTGACGGTACCACCGGATTTGAATGGCTTTCGAGAGATCCGGTGGTGGTGAATGCCTACGTTGAAGATGAGAAGTGCGGTGGTATGTTCACGAACCGGGCGTTTTTTGAGATGTTTAAGGGAATGCGATTCCTTAAGAAGAAGGACAACTGGAAGAGAATGCCTAAGACTTTGCCGGTAATTATATTATCCGGAGAAGAAGATCCTGTAGGATCATATGGCAAGGCAGTTCATAAAGTGGCCAACAAGTTTCAGTCTGCGGGCATGATCGATGTTACCTGCAGGCTTTATCCCGGTGCCAGACACGAGATCCTTAACGAGACCAATAAGGAAGAAGTGTACCAAGATATTATTTCTTGGATTGAGCCCAGAATAGACAAAATATCTGAATAGCTAAGTACTTAACACCTCAAGATTGCTTGAGGTGTTTTACTAATGGAGGTGATTCCCATAAAGAAAAAGCATATTCTGATGATAATATCAACACTGCTACTCCTTGGAGGAGCTATTGCAGCATTTGTGTTCTTTTTTATCCAAAGGGATGTGGGAGAAGAAACTGATGAAAGTACCAGACTTCCCATTATCAGCTTCAAGCTGGGAGAAGATCTGGAGGTGAATCCTCTTCACGGATACCTTCAGGAGATGGATATTACCACAATGAGAGATGCGGTGATTGCTACCGGTGGAACCCACTCTCTTACTATGTATATTGATGCTCCCGAAAAGACTAAAGTCAAGTCGGTGGAATACGAGATAAAAGACCTCTCCTGCAGTGAGGTGCTGGAGAGCGGTGACTTTGTTCCTGAGAAAATGGAGGATGGAAGGCTGACTCAGACGTTCCGGTTTGGGGACTTCTGGAGAGATCAGGCCGAGGTGGAGCTTTGTCTAACAGTAACTCTTTCCAAGGACGAGAAAGTCTATTATTACACCAGGCTTACAAGGAGCCCGGCACTTAACACTTACAACTGTGCGGCTTTTGCGGAGGAATTCTGTAAAAAAGCCGTAGATAGAGGCAATGGTGGATACATTTCCGGCTATATGGAGCCGAACGAATTGTCAGACAAAAACACCTATGCAAATGTTACCATGAATTCTTCAGTCGATCAGGCCCTCTGGGGTGAACTTGCGCCCACAGAACCGGAAAATATCACCTGTACTATCAAAGAGACTAAGGAAGCTTATACCAGCTTGGTACTCCAGTATACGGTGACCTGTAATGGTTTGGACCCGGCAAGAACTATGCATGTGGAGGAGTTTTACCGGGTGAGAACTGGAGACGTGGGTATGTTTATGCTCAGCTTCGAGAGAACCGTGGAGGAGGTTTTTGACGAAGTTCGGGGAACATCCGGATCCAAGGGAATCGAGCTTGGCATCACCGGCAATAAGACTTCATTTTGCAGTGATTATGACAGTACTCACCTTGCTTTTGCAAAAGATGGTCAGATTTGGCTCTATAACAAGGATCTTAACGCAATAACCTGTGTATATCAGGGGGCGGTACGAAGCCGGGAGTATTTCACAAAGAGTACTTCAAGTGTATTTCCGGTTTCCGTGAATGCCAAAGGTGAGCTCATCTTTGTTGTGGTCGGATACCAGGATAACGGAGAGCTGGAAGGTCAGAACGGAATAAGGGTATGTTCTTTTTCCGAGGAGACAAGAGAGGTGGAGACCATAATCTTCTTATCCTCTACTCAGGGTGAGGAGTTTTTGGAATACAAGGAGTCAGACAGCATCTACTATAACAGAGGTGATGGGGAAGTATATCTTATCTGGGAGAATGCACTGATAAAGATTAGCGGGGAGAATGGGGATGTATCCATTATTTCTAATGAACCCGAAGCCCGATGCGTAATGTCAGTTGAATCCGGTTATGCGGCTTACCCTGCGCCCAACGGAGCCGGGGGACTGATTGTGCTGAATATGGTTTCCGGAGAGAGCAGAACCATTACTTCGTCCATGAATGAGAGCCTTTTGGCAATCGGTTTTATCAATGAAGATTTTGTATATGGTGTGAAAGCTGACAAGGATGCCAAGCCGGATGAGTCGGGTGAGGATGTCATCCCCATGTATAAAATCATAATTGAGGATCGGGAGGGAACTGTCCTCAAGACTATGGAAAATGAGGATGTTTTCTACTTAGATGCCTATACAGACAGCAAAATGGTGACCTTAATGCAGGCAAAACTGGAGGCCGGTCACTATGTGAGCAATGGAGAAGATTATATCACTAACAACGAGGCGGCAGATTCTCGATCTGTTGAAAAGGGACATTGGACAGACGAAAAGAGATTAAACGTGATCCGGCTTGAATACTCTGATGGGCTGACAAGCCAGAGCGCGGCAATAAAGAAGGTCATCAATGTTGAGTCAAAGTATCTTACGGTAGCGCTTGATGATTCTCTTCCAAAAAAAGAAGTAGAACTTTACTATGCTTACGGCTATGGCCGGCTTCTGGGTATTTTTGAAAAGGCCGGAGAAGCGATTACGGCAGCAGATGAATACCGGGGAGTGGTGGTAAAGAATGATGGTACTTATGTCTGGGAAAGAGGTAACCGAGATCTCGTGTACGAGATCGAGGATGTGAATGTAGCGGATGTTCCCGAAGGCAAGCTGGACCTGTCCGGAGTTCTGGCAGAGCAGCTGTGTTACGTAATAAATCAGGATAAACCGATACGTGCAAAGGTAAGTGCGGACACAGAGTATCTGCTCTATGGTTATGACAATGAGAACTTCTCATATCTGAATCTTAAAACCAAAGAAGCGGGAGAAATATCAATAGAGGAAGCGGACAGGCTGTTTGGTGCAGCCGGGCGAATCTTCTACGCTGACTGACAACTTATTTCTAGACAAGAGTCAGGGATACAGGTATAATTGAGGTGCAAAAACCTGTGTACGGTTTTTAAAAATCTTATAGAAACGAGAATGGTAATAAGACATGAGTTACAAGATTATTGGCGACAGCTGCATGGATTGTACACCTGAACTTCTGGCAACAGGGAAGATTAAGTTGGTTCCTCTGATTTTGGAAGTCGGAGGAATGAGAGTAACAGACGATGAGAACTTTGATCAGGGTTCATTCCTTAAAGCGGTGAGTGAATGTGAGGATGCCGCGAAGACAGCTTGTCCTTCGCCTCAGGCATTTATGGAGGCTTATGAAGGTGAGGAGGAGAGAGTATACTGTGTTACACTTTCTCAGCATCTCAGCGGTTCCTTCAATGCAGCTACTCTTGGCAGAGAGATGTACTATGAGGAGCATGAAGAGGATGGTAAGAAGATCGCGGTGTTCAGTTCTGACTCTGCCAGTGTAGGTGAGACCCTTATCGCAATGAAGATTATGGAACTCGAGAGGGAGGGTATGTCCTTCGAAGAGGTGTGTGAGCAGGTTGCGGAATACATTTATAATCAGACAACATATTTTGTTCTGGATAATCTTGAGACTCTGCGAAAGAATGGACGGCTCACCGGCCTGACAGCGCTAGTGGCTTCAGTGCTCAATATTAAGCCTCTTATGGCAGGTGATCACGGGGTGATAGTTAAAGTCGGGCAGGAGAGAGGAACAAAGAGAGCACTTCAGAAGATGGCAGCAAATTGTGCTCTTAATGTTAAGAATCCTGAGAAGAGAATTTTCGCAATAGCACATTGTAACTGCAGGGAGAGAGCGGAATTTGTAATTAGAGAAGTAAAGAAGATGGTGAGCTTCAAGGACTATTATGTTACTAACACCGCCGGCGTCAGCACAGTGTATGCAAACGACGGCGGAATCATAGTATCGTATTAGTACCGGAACTCTAGCCTAAGACAAGAGGGAGCGAGAACATTTCATTTACGGCGGCCAGGTATTCGTCAGGATACCTGGCTTTCTTTATGCTCTTATATGCTTTCTTGTCATCGAAAAAAGATCTCTCGAGATAAAACCACAGCTCTTTCATTCGGCCTATAGGCGTTCTTCCAGCGCCATAGTCAAGAATGTAACCATTGTATATTTCATCAATATAGGATCTAAGTTCAGCTTTGTCAGCGGGGGCTCCGCCTTTGATTCGGCGAACTAAGGCCGGATCAGCAAGCAGTCCTCGTCCAATCATCACAGATTCCAAAGAAGGAAAATGAGCGGTGATCGATTCATAATCCTTGAGGGTACAGATATCTCCGTTATAACAGATGTTTAGCTTTGAACTGTTGAAGATATCTTCAAATACATCCAGGTGTGGATGGTTTTTGTACATATCCTTCTGGGTTCTCGGATGGATAATGAGCTCAGAGATAGGATACTTCTCGTACACTGGGAAGATATTCTCAGCTTCGGACTCATCGTTTAGACCAATTCTGGTTTTTACAGAGATGTTTACCCTGGTATTTGCCAGGGAATCAAAAACAGTATCGAAAAATCTGTCTAATTCATCCGGATTCACCAGGAAACCGGAACCTCTGCGTTTTGGAACGACAGTTTTAGAAGGACAACCCAGATTCAGGTTGACTTCCTTGTAGCCGAAGTCAACCAAGGTTTTAACCGAAGCAACAAAGAGTTCCCCGTTATTAGTAAGGATCTGGGGGACTACTGTCTTGCCGCTGTTGTTCTCGGGGGTTATGTCCCGAAGTTCTTTATGCTTATATTTTCCGGTGGGGTGAGTTTGTAAAAACGGAGTATAGTATTTATCCAAACCGGGAAAGTATTTGGCATGGGCGTTTCTGTATACATATCCCGTTAATCCCTCAAGTGGGGCAAAATAAAACTTCATTAGCTGATCCTGTTATTATTCGTATGCGAAACCGCTGTTGACATTTAGAGGAACATCTAACAGCTCGGGGTGGGACAGGATGTGTTTCACAAGCTTGAGGCTTCTCGCAAAATAGAATCCATCTGCGATACGCTCATCCAGTGTTGCACCGATCTCGACAACTTTACGGATTTCTTTGTGACCATCCGGCATTACAAGCTCTTCGTCATGAAGAGTTCCGATGGCAACCATAATGCTGTTGGTTCCATAATTATTAAGATGGTGATAAACAGCAGGACATTTAATGCTTCCAAGGTTTGTTATGAAAACTGAAGCATAGTTAGGGTCTCCGTCGGTGAGAAACCTGGGATTAATTCCCCAGTAGTCCATAATCCTGATAATCTTGATGATGAACATCAGAATGGGACGGGGGAGTTTTGCCAGTGCATCTACAATATTGTCAATTCCTCCGGTTTCATTGCCTTTCTCACGGATATCCTTTACATCACCTACGATCTTCTTTGCAATATCAGTTACGGTATCGGTAGACTTTGGAATCAGAAATATAAGGGATTCTTCAGCTTTTTCGGAGAACTGCCGTTTTGCGACAAAAGCAAGGGAAGTCTCATACCGCTCATAGGTGCGGCGACCCTGAACGAAGCGATTCATCAAAGGCCGTTCATTGACCATTCGGGCAAAAGCAGTAACAAAACAGTGAAATAACGTGAGCCGGATATCCGGGTTGTCGAGACGCTTTTGCTCGAGATAATTCACAAGCTCGGTGGCATCCAGCTTCTCGTTGAGGAATACTTCACAATCGGTTCTGTTAGGCAGCAAGTGACCAAGGATCGTGTTCAGGCCTTTCATCTCACGTACCCATCTGCCGTCACGCCGGTCGCCCCATCTTCTTTTGTACATTACAGTTTCTCCTTTGCAAAACTATTTATTATTGATTTTTATTAAGAGCCGCTTTACACGACGCCCATCCATGGCAAGGATTTTTACGAGGAGATTTTGATATTTGAAGGATTCACCACGCTTAGGATAATGATGGAGGGATTCAAGGGCCCAGCCACCAACGGTTTCAGATTCAAAATCAAAGTCATCTTCATCGATACCGACGATCTCAAGAAAGTCGGCTATCACCATGTCTCCATTTACTTCATACTCCCCGGTAGGGCGGAGTACCATATCAAGTTTTACTGTATCCGTTTCATCCCAGATCTCGCCAACGATCTGTTCCATTACATCCTCAAGGGAGATAACACCCATTGTGCCGCCGTACTCATCGGATACAATAGCCAGCTGCTGCTTGTCTTTTCTGAGAGCAGTAAGCACAGAGGGCAGTTTAGTGGTCTTGTATACATAGCAGGGCGTTAATAGAATGCTCTTTAGGTCAAAAGGTCCGTCGGCTTCGGTGAGCGCCTTGAGGAAGTGGTTTACATATAGTATTCCGATAATGTTGTCTATGCTGTCTTCATAGACCGGAATTCTTGAGGCATTGGTGTTTTCGATAAGATCTACGATCTCATCCCAATCGTCATCAATATCAATAGATACTATATCTACCCGGGCGGTCATTGCCTCAAAGGCGTAAATATCTGCAAAATCGATAGAGGACTGGATCAGCAGTGCCTGGTTCTTCTCAAGAACATTTTCCTGCTCAGCTGTCCGGACAATAGTCTGGAGTTCTTCGATTGCTGCATTTTCACGTTCATCTACATCGCTTTTGATACCCTTTGTGATAAGATCGATTATTTTTACGACCAGCCAGACAAAAGGGTGCAGGACCACGTTCAGCAGATTAATAAATCCGGAGTAACCAAGAGCCATCCGGTTGGCGTTTTTCTTGGCGAGTATTTTCGGAATTGTTTCTCCAAATATAATTACCAGGACGGTTATTATAGTGGTGGCAATCCATGCATACCCGTCTCCCCCGGTTATCAGTACAACAAGTACCGAGGCAAGGGAAGAGGAGGCGATATTTACAAGGTTGTTGCCAATAAGGATCGTTCCCAGAGTATCGTCAAAATTCTCAATGAGTTTTTTCGCTCTTTTTGCTTTGCGGTTTCCGTTTTCACTCAGCTTGCGTATGCGCATAAGGTTGCTGGAAGAGAAAGCCATCTCGGAAGAAGAGAAACAATACGACAGGAAAATACAGAGAACGATTCCGGCGATTACCACATATAGGGTCATTACTCTTCACCTCCTTCTGATTTTTCAGGAAGCAAAGAGACTTTGAGCTTTAGTATTCGGTTCTGATCCATTTTGGACACTGTAACCTCGACCCGTTCATAGGTAAATGAATCACCGGGCTTGGGAATCTCTGTAAACTGCTCATAAACCCACTCGCTGATGATCATATTAAAAAGCTCTTCTTCATCTTCTTCGGGAATTTCGAGATCCATATAGTCAAAAACACTGCCAACTGACACATCTGCATCAACCAGCAGAGTGTTTTCATTTATTCTGATAATAGGTTCTTCCACAACGTCATCCTCATCCCAGACATCACCAATCAACGCTTCGAGGATGTCCTCAACGGTAACGATACCGAAGGTTCCGCCGAAGTTGTCGGTAATAACTGCTATATTCAGGTGACGCTTTGACATAACAGGTAACAGTTCACTTATGCGAGTGCTGTGGTGAACGAAAAAGACCTTGTCCAGAAGAGTGCGGATGTTTATCGATGAACTCTGGTGTCTGTACGCTTTAAGGAATCTGCGAATCTGCAGAATCCCCACAATATTGTCAATATTACCGTCATATACCGGAATACGGCTGTGCTTAGAGGACTGTATTACCTCAAGGATCTCATCTGCCGGAGTATCGATGCTGATTGCGGTCAGGTCAACTCGCGGGGTGAGAATGTTTTCTGCGGTAATCTCGCCAAAATTCAGGGCAGAGGAAACCAACTCTCCTCTTTCCTCGTCAAGGCTGCCTCTTTCTGTCATGTCGTCAATGATATCGTATAGTTCATCTACGGACACAGACACTTCTGAATCTCCTTCTGTAAACCTGGATGCAGTCTGGCCGATAAAAGTCAGAATCCAGGCGATAGGGTAGAAGAGTTTCATACAGAAAACAAGAATAGAAGCACATCCGAGGGCACATTTTTCCGGTGCTTTTCCGGCAATGCTCTTAGGGAGCATCTCGGCAGCAAAAAACACAACAATAGTTGTGAGTATTGTGCTTATTGAAACAAAAGAGATACCCCAGATCCTTGTAACGGCAACTGTAACAATAGAGGCAGCTGCCAGGTGAGTAATGTTTGTACCAATCAGGATTGTTGTAATGGCTCGATCAAAATTATCGAGTACATACAGCGCTTTCTGCGCTCTGGCATCTCCGCGCTCGGCAGCAGCTTTGAGCTTGCTGCGGGAGGAAGACGCAAAAGAGGTTTCCGCAACTGCGAAAAACGCGGCAACGATCAACATGATCACTGCACTTAACCAGGGCACTAGACTCCCATCGTCCATGATATAAATAAACTCCTTTACTAAAATAATATAATCATCCTATTCCCAAAAGCATCTTTGCAAATGTGAAATAGATCAACAATGACACAGCATCAACGATAGTTGTGATAAAAGGTGATGCGACAACTGCCGGGTCGAGCTTGATCTTCTGGGCAATAAGCGGAAGGCAGCAGCCAACCAGTTTTGCACAGATGACCGTAACCATTAGGGTAAGGCAGATAACAGCATCCACTGCGAGAGAAATATCAGTATTTCCTAGAATGGAGCGATCTACAATATAGATCTTAAGGAAATTGACTGCAGCCAAAGAAGCACCGCAAACGAGTGCTACCCGGAGTTCCTTCCAAACTACTTTAAGTACATCCGAAGGCTCTACATCTCCAAGTGACAAGGCACGGATAATGGTTACACTTGCCTGGCTTCCGCTGTTTCCGGCGGTGTCCATTAGCATGGGAATAAATCCAGTCAGGACAACACAGGCTGCCAGAGCATCCTCAAAGCTGGTAATAATAATTCCGGTGAAGGTTGCGCTTATCATGAGAAGCATGAGCCAGGGGATACGTGATTTCCAGGTCTCGAAGACACTTGTTTGAAAATAGGTCTTCTCGGTAGGTACGATAGCGGCCATTTTCTCGATATCCTCGGTTGCCTCAACCTCCATGACATCTACGATATCATCGACGGTAACGATTCCCACAAGGCGATTCTCTTTGTCTACAACCGGAAGAACCAAAAGGTCGTAACGGTTGAAAAGGGCGGCAACATCTTCCTGGTCGTCGGTGGTTGTACACTTGATGATATTGGTCTCCATGATATCCTTTACTACTGTTTCATAAGGATTCATAAGGAGGTCTTTAACAGTGACGACACCTTCAAGATGGCGCTGCATATCTGTGACAAACAGCACGTAGATCGTCTCTGAATCCATACCATAGGTACGTATATATTCAAAGGAGTGAAGTACATCCATCTCTTTCTTGAGAGAAATGTACTCACAAGTCATAATGCTGCCGGCAGAATCGTCGGGATATTGCAAAAATTCATTGATAGTCTTTCTGGTTTCCGGGGTGGCTGCGGCAAGAACTCTCCATACAACGGTAGCAGGCAGCTCCTCCATAAGGTCAACCGCGTCATCAACATAGATCTCTTCTATGATGTTCTTCAACTCTCGATCATTAATTGCGTTGATGATCTCCCCTTGAGTTTCGTAAGGGAAGGAGGTGAATACTTCAGCGGCACGGTCCTTATTGAGCATTCTGAAAACCAGGAGTCGCTTCTCCTTCTCCATTTCCTGAAGATAGTCCGCAACGTCCATTTCATTTAGTTCGTTGAGCTTCTCTCTTAACTGTCGATATTTCTTCTCTGACAAAAGGGTGTCCAGGTCCTCAATCGAAAAACCATATGTTTCCAGGAAATCTTCATTTCTCAAGTTAAAACCCCCTTTGTTTTGAATTTCGACAATAAAGCTACAACTTATATTATCTCTTTTTTTGCCTTAAAAAGAAACCTTTTTGGGATAATTTCTGCGGAAAAAACCTAATATTTCCGGACCTTTCATTGGAATGGGGGGATGATTCAGGACTCCGGAAAAGGACATGCAAAAATCAGAAAAATACAAGGTGGTGATTTCAGTCGGATCATCTAAGATTGAAGAGATTGAGCCTGAAATCCCGGTGCCTATTAGTTTTGTCTGGCACTCAAACCGGGTCCAGAGCGCAGTAAAATACATTGAACTCTCATGGGGGTCTTTCAGGTCATGAAGTTTGCACTGCTCAGCTTCGCTGAAATACCTATTAGCTACACTTTCTCTATAGGGTACGCAGTGCTGAACATCGATGCCGCAGGGGACGTCGGAAGTCATGCAGGCAACCACACCGTCGCTGTGAGAAAGATTAAAGTGGATATAGGGATAGTCCCTGAGAACTGGTTTGCCTAGAGGAGAAGACTCTATTACAGGGCAATTCTCCATCTGATATTCTTTTCTAAGAGCAATCATCAGAAGCAGGCTGCCGATAATTCGCTGTCTGCGAACTTCAGGATTTGAGGCCCTAAGGGCATAGGCAGCCCGGTCCGGATGAATATATCGTATCAACTCCTCAAGGAGAGTTTCGGAAAAGTATTCTGTGTCGGTTGTGTAGATTATCATATTTGTCCTTTACTAATAACAATGTACATGAAAAGTTTAGCAAACAAACATTGTACTAACAAGGGCAGGACAAAGGAATCATTTAACGTTGGAGTCGTTTGCGCTTTCTAACTAAAAACACATAATAGAACAGACCTAGAGTTATGATTGATAGCAGCGCCAGTACGACCAGGGAGAAACCAGGGGTGGAAATTCCAGTGGAGATTAGAGCATTTCTGGTATTTAAAAAGGAAATCTCCTCATTATCTGCGGTCACGATTCCAGTATTGTTCTGGGAAGTGGAGGTGTAACCTTTGGAATCAGTCTCTACCACCTCGTAACTAAGCCCAAGAGGAATGCCGGAGATAGTAATCTTGTCTCCGTGTTTAAGGGAGAAAGTATATTCACCTGATAATGTTCCGACTTTCTCATCATTAAGCCTGTAGGTCAGCTGCTCTGTGTAGGGAATAGTATCCTCAGAAAGAGCAAGTTTAAAACAAAATTCTTTGGTTTTACTGGAAATGTTTCCGGTAACCTCCTTGTCTATTACAAGACTTCCTGTTCCCTTGACATCGGTGAGATATATTGTGTTCTCTGATACTTCAGGTGTGTTTCCATCGGTGCCTTTTACAGTAACAGAGCCTGATTCATCTATCTCAATAATGTAGTTTTCGGGATCAGACAGATAGTTTTCAGGGGGAGAAATCTCCCGAAGCTCGTATTGGCCCTTGGTAAGTCCGCCAAATAACAACTGCCCCGATTCATCAGTGGTGAGCTCCTGGTCATAGAAGGAACCATTGGATAAATACCCAGTGAGACGATAAACAGCGCCTGAAAGCATATTGTTCGGATTGTCGGCATCGGACTTTAGGATGCAGAGAGATAACCCAGCGGTTTCTACCTGAACATCGATTTTGTGGTCGCTCTCGAAGGGACCAAAGGTATACTCGCTGATGCCGGAACTGTCTATTATTTCTCCGTCAACAGTGATTTGGGAAATCCAAAAATTCTCATCCGGAATCATTTCCACAGTTCTGGTATCATGCCAGGGTACGTTTTCATCGGATGGACTTATGTATACGTTATCCGGATATTTTCCGGAAGTTGTGCAGATGAGTTTATATGGTCCAAAATCGTTGCCAGAAAACAGCAGTGCAGTTCCACATTGAGTCCCGCTCCAACGAAAAGATGAGTCTGAATCTGCAAGAGTGGCAAAACCGGAATATTTCTCAGTTTTACTGCCGGTTCCTGAGGCAAGAGTGTCGGAAGCTCTGTACAGTGTATTATTTGATGAGATATCAATGTACTTTACGTTATCACCGGGATCAAGGACATAGATGGGAGTGTTGAAACCTTCAAGGATTTGTACACTCTCGGTGTAACGTGACAGAAAACCAGTGGAAGTGCCGGTCTCATTAATGCCTCTCTGATCAAGGTCTTTGCACTGGAATATATATTTCTCGGTAGAAAGATCGGAAAAGCTTACAGTGACCTTGTTGTTTACCCCGATTCTAATATAATTGCCGGCGGAATCGAAGGCATATGCATTTATCCAGAGAAAACTACGGCTGTCTCCAACAGAGACGAATCCGTTAGCCGGAACTGTGGTGGTGCCGGGGTTTCTGACAATAAAATCAGAAAAGGTCAGAGTAATGTCGTGGAAAACTCCGTCCCGGGTCATCGCAGCATTTTTCCAGGTTAGGGAAAATTCCCCAAGATTCATAGAGGTTCCCGGAGCAAGAGTGCCGTTATAAGTGACAACTGTGTTGGGACCGGAGTTAAATACTTTGTCATAGCGGCCTTCGTTGGCACGTAGAGACCAGTTGGAATTGCCCTGGAAAGAATCTGCATTGGAAGTCAGCAGGGTCTTTATGATAGTAACATCTGCCCGGCCTAAATTTTCTTCAAAAGTGACACTGCTTCCGGCGCCGCCGAATTGTTGAGTGCCTGTTGCTCCCGGAGGAGTAGAATTTCTTGGAAGAATAATTGCGCGAAAGGCCTCAATACGGTTTGTATCACCTTTGCGATCTCCTATGTTGCTTCCATCCCTGACGTAGGCGGTCCAACCTACGTCGTAAACATAGACAGAGTACCAAAGTGAGTAGGAAGAAGCATCGGAACCGGTAAGATACATTCGTATGCCGTCAATAGGTTTGCTAAGGCCGATGGTTCCCGAGATATCTCCATCGCTCACCGGAGACTGCCATACATTATCTACCCGAGCGGAGTAGGAAATGTGAATATCCTTGTCGGTTGAAACAGATACTTTGAAAGCCTCCAAGCGTTTGTTTCCAGAGGGAAGACCGGATATCTCATCCTGACAAACCTCATCCAGCCAGCCATGGGTCTGCATATGGGCACTGTAGGTCAGTACGGGATCCACCGAGGTATCCGGCTCAGAGGTAAGAACCTCAGGGGTGCTTACCAGTGGCTCGTCTGTGGAAGGGGAATCTATGGGTGGGGAGTCAAGGTCTTCCGTATTTGATGGACCATCGGGGACTTCTTCTGAGACAGAGGGCTCCGGAACCGGTTCTTCAAGTTCTTCTGCGTGAGTGTACATGTTTAGCAATAATACAAAAAGCATAATAATACCTGTGATTACTGCAATCAGGCGATAAGTATTTCGTCTTGTGTATATCATGTTACTGCTCCTTAAGGTTGGGGCATGAGGGGGATCAGGCAGGCAAAAACCAACGTTCTGGTAGTGGTGTTGCCGGTGCCACAAGTGCTCATGCCCAAAATATGATTGTTAAAGGGTTCAATAAATATCTCGGCGTTATCTCGTAAATAGGAAATAACCTCCGAAGAATTCTCAGGGTTAAAAAGTAAATGGTTACCGGCATCGTCGGAGATCACTGAGAAGATCTCCAGACGATAGCTGCCGGCGGAGGTTTTGAGGATTCCAGCTCTATGGGAGTCAAAATAGGACATTTCAAAAAATCGATCCAGGCCTCCAAACATCAGATCCTGTTTCATGTGATGTCCATACAAAAGACAATATTCGGAGGAAAAATCCGAGGAGTTTCTTGAATCCAGAAATATGGAACCGGAAAGAGAATACTCGCCAAAAGGATCCTTGATTAAGTATTCCTCATTGTCCTTTCCTTGCATGACCGGGTAATCAATAGCGGTATCAAATAGAGTGAGCCAGGCAATAGAATCCTCGGCAATTTCCACAGGAACATAGACTTCTGATTCAGGCTTTATTGCCAGTAATTGCCGATTGGAGGCCTTGTCGATAATGAGATATGAATCGTACATACGGTAAGCACCAATCAAGAACAAGACAATAAAGCCAACACTGATCAAAAAGTCAACGATGTGATCAAAAAGCAGAAGGAGTCTAGTCATCTGCGGCGGTTATGCATAGTAATAACCGCACCGGCGCCTCCAAGAAGAGTGACTATGGCATAGGGGAGGACATCCACCATAATACCGGTAGGAATGAGCCCGTCACGTGTATTGAGGAAAATCGCTTCCGAGTCGGCAGATATGCTATCATCAGAAGTATTATTGGTTGAGGCGGCAACAACAGGCAGGTCACCTTCGCTGCGAGTGTTTGAGGGTTTATAATCTTCTTCTGTTTCGGAAATATCATATGAAGTTCCGTTGGCAAGCCCCTTAATCTTTACACTCTGGCCATGCTGAAGATAAATATCCACGGAGGCGGTACCGTCGGAGCCCACAGTAATGGATGAGGGGTTTGACACACCTACATATGAATCCTTTGTGGCGCCGGTTGATGTTACGACGGCATCTGCCAGGGAAAGATCTACATCAAATAGGGTGCCGGGAATAGCATCTGCAATATTGAGAGTAAAGCGGAAATACTTATCCCTTGAGGCCTGGTTGCCCTCAACACTGTTTCTTAGAGTAAGGTCATGGGAGTCATAGGTATTGCGATAACCCTTATCTTTGCCTTCAGGGGAAGATGAAGAACCCATGGAATCAGACATGGAAATATCGCCGTCATCGGTGTGAAGTACATAGCCGGAAACTATCAGAACTCCGGAATCATCGGTTACATAGACATCCATTATCCGCGTCGTCTCCGGATCGGTAGTGATTCCGTGTAGTCCATTATTCTCATCGGAGGCGTTTATTACATAGCGGTATACACCCGGTTCATCAAAACTGCATCCGGAAAAGTCTATTTGAGATGCGTGTCGGGCATACTTATAACCAGAATCCAGGGTGATTTGATCCGTACCTTGAGGAGTCAGGTAGGAGGTATCGTCGGGAGAAAAAACGGCAGGCGATACAAGAGGAGTACCTACACCGGCAAGGATCTCAAGAGTTTGTCCGTCAAGGTTATAGGTCCTTGACGTTCCGGGAACAACGGTATAGTTAAAAGTTACATTGGGAACGTGAGCCTGCTCTTCCATAATCAGATAGGTGTCGAAAGTGGTGGTCCCTCCGATTGCGGGAGTGTAATTGTCAGCCGCAAAGACCTTGGGGGCCTGCGCAAATACTGAACAAAGAGATAGTGCCAGGATTCCTGAGGCTGCAGTTGTTTTGAGAGTGTTTTTTTTCATAATGTCTCCTTTCAAAAAATATGATTGATATATATTGATGCCTGTGGCATACTACAAACAATAAGTAACATTAAATGCTAAAGAGGTGAGCTTATGAACAAGAGAACAATCATAGAAAAGACAATGAAAGTCACTGCTTTCCTGATTGGGATTGCAATTGTGTTTACGTTGATAATAGGAGTTGTGAGAGTTTCCGGAAATGAAATGTATCCGGCACTTCATGAGGGAGACCTGTGTATATATCTAAGAAACTGCCAGGCAGTTAGTAAAGATGTTGTGGTCTATAACTATGCCGGAGAACTCAGAATCTCCAGAGTGGCAGCAGTGGATGGGGATCAGGTAACAATCAGAGACGGCAGTCTGTTTGTCAACGACATCTTGATGAGTGAGGATATCTTCTATGCAACTGAGTGTGAAGAAGAGATATCGGATCATCCGGTATCGGGGTCATTTATTCTCAATGATTACAGAGAGAACCAAAATGACAGCAGACTATTCTCAGATATTGAGGATGACGAAATCCACGGGAAGGTTATCCTTGTTGTCAGGTTCAGAGGATTCTGAAGTTGCTGTAGAGATAATATACAACAACATTTTGCATAAATCAAGCACAAAAATAAAAAGTTGCATCTTGCAAATACAAACCCCGACTTGTATAATATGACACATAAATTATTTGGACAGGAAGGTGCAGTGCAATATGAAATTCTTTAATCCGACATTAGCTTTTGTAGAAGAGAATTGTGTAAGAAACCACGCAGAGGATATAAAGAGCCTGGGAACCAAGGCTTATATCGTAACCGGAAGATCATCTTCCAGGAAGAACGGATCGTTGGATGATGTCCTTAGTGTACTTCACGAAGCAGGAACTGAGTATGTGATCTTTGATCAGGTGGAGGAGAATCCGTCTGTAGAAACAGTTGAAGTAGCAGCTGAGCTGGGCAAGCAGTTTGGTGCGGATTTTGTTATTGGTATAGGAGGTGGATCTCCAATGGATGCGGCAAAGTCCATTGCGGTTCTCATGGCTAATCCTGAAGAGAGCGGTGAGTGTCTGAGAAGCGCAAGAATCGGACTTAGACCGGCGCTTCCTCTATGTGCAGTGCCCACCACCTGTGGTACCGGATCGGAGATCACAGCTGTCAGCGTGCTCACTTATCATGAGCTTGGAACTAAGAAGAGTATGCCTTACAAGGTGTTTCCCAAACTGGCACTGATAGATGGTAAGTATCTGCTTAAGGCGCCTATGAGTATTATTGTCAGCACTGCTGTTGATGCATTGGCTCACCTTATTGAGAGCTATCTGAATTCGGCTGCTGATACATATAATCGAATGATTTCATCTTACGGACTTCAGCTTTGGGGAGAGATTAAAGAATGTCTGAAGCTCGATAGCCTTGATATAGAGATGGCAGAGAAACTGATGCTTACATCCACTGTTGCGGGTATGGCTATCTCCCAGACCGGAACCTCTATCCCCCACTACCTTAGTTATACAATCACTTACGAGCATGGGGTATCTCACGGTAGAGCCTGCGGAATGTTTCTTTCGGAGTATGTTAAGCTTTATGAGAAACATAACAAAGTCGAGACCGGCAAGATCTGCGGCTGGCTTGGTTTCGAGGACACAGAGGCGTTTGCAGCATACCTGAGAGAACTCATCGGAACAGTAGGGATAACCGAGAAAGAGTGCGATTTGTACGTAGCAGATCTCCTTGGCAACAAGGGTAAGCTTGCAACCTTCCCCTATGAGATTTCACCGGAGGAAGCACTGAAATTGTACACTGGGTCATTGAATATCGCTCAGTAGTGTAAATATTTTCTAATTATAAGAAACGAAATTGAGGGGATAAGAAATTATTTTACTTCTTATCCCCTCCGCAACTATCAGTGAATTGATTCCTGCAGTATAAGGCTGTTTTGCAAGTTAAATCGGCTCAATTGCCTAGATCAGATTGAACAATCCTGTCGACTGAACAAAAAGTATCAGCATGATTACAGGAGTAATGTACTTGATCATTACAGAGTATAGCTTTTTGCGACCGAAGCGCTCACCATTTTTCTGAACTTCATCAGTGATCCATTTCGGAGTTAAGATCCAACCGATGAGGATCGCGGAGAGAAGTGAGGTGAGAGGCATAAGGAAGCTGTTGCTGATATAGTCCATGATGTCCAGAAGCTGTCCGACAGAGCCGTTAGGAAGTTTAACCTCAAAGTAGAAGAGGCTGTATCCGAGAGCTACTGCAACTGAGGCAAGAGAGTAGATCACTGTAAGAACCAAAGTGACTTTCTTGCGGCTTGCCTTAAAGAGCTCCATGCAGTTTGCCACTACCGTCTCAAGTACCGAAACACAGGAGGTGAGAGCGGCAAAAGTGGTGATTATGAAGAATACCAGGCCAATCACAGTTCCGGCTCCGCCAAGCTCATTGAATACCTTGGGGAGCGAGATAAACATAAGAGAAGGGCCGGAAGCCATACCTTCGGTGCCCTTGAAGGCAAAGATTGCAGGGATGATCATGGCACCGGCAAGAAGTGCTACAACGGTATCAAAGAGTTCGATCTGTAATACAGATTTATTCAAATTTACATCATCTTTGACATAGGAACCGTAAGTGATCATTATACCCATGGAAACACTGAGGGAGAAGAACAGCTGGCTCATGGCGTCAAGCAGGATCTGAAGGAACTTCTTAAGGGTTAGCCCGGTGAAGTCTGGAAGAAGATAAATCTTAAGTCCTTCGAGACCAGTGCGTGTAACACCCTCAGCATCGGTATGCTTCAGGGTAAGGGTGAAGATAGCAATGCCCACAATCAGAATGAACAAAACCGGCATCATGAAACGGGAACACTTCTCAATACCCTTTTCTACACCGCTGTAAACGATGAACGCGGTAATCGCCATGAACACAAGAGCGAAGATTACCGAAGCCACCGGCGAGGTGATGAAGGAGGTAAAGAAGCCATCTTCAGCAGCGGCTGCTCTGGCACCGGTGATATACACAGTGACATATTTGGTGATCCAACCACCAATTACTGCATAGTAGGTCATGATGAGAACCGGTACAAAGAATGTGATTATGCCTAAAAATTTCCAACCCTTTTTGGCTTCATCATAAGCATAGATAGAACTCTTTTTTGTCTTGCGTCCGATAGCAATGTCGGAGGTAAGGAGAGTAAAACCAAAAGTAAGTACCAGAATAATATAAATAAGTATAAAAAGACCGCCGCCGTTCTTGGCAACGAGATAAGGGAATCTCCAGAGATTTCCTACACCGACGGCACTTCCCGCAGCGGCAAGAACGAAGCCGAGCTGACCGCTGAAGAAATTGGATGATCTATTGTGCTTTTCCATAAGTGCTCCTTAAATTGAGATTATGCCGAAGAAGCTTGCTACGGCACTGGCAAAGATTACAACTACAAATATACCGCAGAGGTATTTGATCATGAATTCAAATACCTTCTGGCGTTTGAAAATCATGTCGTTTTTCTTAACTTCAGCAGCAATCTTATCAACTCCGATGTACTTGCTGACAAGCAGGCAGGTCATGAGTGCGGCGATTGGCATCATGAGGGAGTTGGATAGGAAGTCAAAGAAATCCAGGAACTGCATTCCGCCAACTGTAACATTTGCAAGCGGTCCATATCCCAGAGAAGAGAGTGTTCCTAAAACAAGAATAATCACCGCAGTTATCGTGGTTGAAACCGGGCGGCTGAGATGGAATTCATCTTCAATCGTGGACACAACACTTTCAGTAAGGGCAATGGCACTTGTAAGTGCAGCAAATAGTACAAGTACGAAGAATACAATACCGATAGGGGTCGCAAGTCCCATGCTGGCAAATACTTTGGGGAGTATTATGAACATAAGAGAGGGACCGGCTTTAAGAACGTTGGGGTCACCGTTTGAGAAAGCAAAGACTGCCGGGATAATCATGAGGCCGGCCATGACAGCGATTGCAGTGTCGAAGATCTCAACATTGATAGTCGCCCGCTCGATGCTTACATCATCCTTCATGTATGAACCGAAGGTTATCAGAATACCCATGGCGATGGAAAGTGAGTAGAACATCTGCTGCAGGGCACTGGCTACGGTCATCCAGGAAAAATGTTTAATGTTGGGGACGAGGAAGTATTTTACACCTTCCATTGCTCCGGGGCGAGTCACGGAGTAGATCATAATAATGACTGCAAGAACTACGAGAACGGGCATCATCATTTTTGAGACTCTCTCAATACCGTTCTCAACACCCATGTAGATTACTGCAAGGGTGAGTGCAGCGAACACAACGAACCAGATTTCGGAAGAGGTTCCGTTGGAAATAAAACTTCCGAAATAGCTGTCGTCAGCAAGGGCTGCAGCACTTCCTGAAGCATACTCAAATAGATACTTGGCCACCCAACCACCGATTACGCAGTAGTAGGGAACGATGATAAGCGGTACGATGGCATTGATCCATCCACCGAAGTTAAAGAAACCTCCGCGACCAAAGCTCTTGTAGGCACTGACAGGTGATTTCTTTGTCATTCTTCCGATTGCAGTCTCAGCGATTATCATTGTGAAACCGAATGTGACTGCAAGAATGACATAAACTAAGAGGAAAATTCCACCGCCGTATTTTGCGGCCAGGTACGGAAATCTCCAGATGTTACCCAAACCAACGGATGCGCCTGCTGCTGCAAGGACGAATCCCAGCTTACCGGAGAAGCTGTTGCGGTTGGAGGGATGTTTGTTGTTACTCATTGTCTAATCCTCCCGTTGTTAATGGTTACTGATTTCTTAATTCTTCTTAATTCATTCCTATATTATCGATACGGGTTATTTGCCCTCGTATCTGATAGCTGAGTAAAGGGGGACCGGCTCAATGAAACTGCGGCCGCTAAGACCGGCGAGTTCAATGATTACAGCGGTTCCGGATACTGTTGCACCGAGATTCTCCACAAGTTCGATCATGGCTTTTGCGGTACCGCCGGTAGCCATAAGGTCATCAACCAGAAGAACCTTCTGACCGGGAGAAAGGTCATCTTTGTGTAGCTCGAGAGTAGCACTTCCGTATTCCAGTTCATAATCTGCGGAAACGGTTTCTCGGGGGAGCTTACCTTTCTTGCGCACAAGAACCAAGGGCTTTCCCATAGCGTAGGCCAGAGGCGCTCCAAAAATAAAGCCTCTGGATTCAGCACCGACAACAACATCAAAATCCACATCTTTAACCAGATCTTTCAGCGTGTCAATGGAAAGACGGAGGCCATCTGCATCTCTTAATATACTGGTAATATCACGAAATATTATTCCCGGTTCGGGGAAATCGGGAATGCTTATCACATAATCTTCAAGCTTCTTATTATTCATAGTATCCCTGCCTCAAAATAGTCTTGCTTCTATAATAATACAGGGGAGAGATGTTTTGCAATCCTAAGAGCGCATTCTGAAACGGTATGTGGTCGTAAGGATTTAGATAGGACCCGGAATCTTACACTCTGCGGAATAAATAAAGGGCCCGGTTAACACCGGACCCCCAAATTAAAGCTTATACTAGTCTTCTCTGATCTCGTTAAAGAATTTGAGCATTTTGTGCTCGTCTTCCTTATCAAAACAGAATAATTCGTACTCGTCACCGTGTTCGTTTAACAGAGAAGCAACAGCAATGTAACGTGACATTACAGATTTGAGATTGAGGATCTCAGAGCCGTCAACAGAGCGAAGCTCCACAAGACCGTCACAAGAATCAACTGCTTCCCAAAAACGTTCAACGTCTTTAATGTTCTTAAGTAATTTCATAACATACCTCCATTTTGATTCTGTTACCCTTGGGTATCATTCTATCATGCAAAATGTAGGATTACAACACGCAACACCCCTTAAAATGCAGCCTTAAAGATAGCAAGGACATCCTCTTTTGTTAGAGGAACATATGCGTTTTTGCAGGAGGCTGCGGCTTTTTCAGCCATGACCTCAAACTTTGACTCATCTGTAATGCCAGTCTCTCTGAGAGTGGCGGGGATGCCAAGGCTTTCAGTGAAGAAAACGGCAGTTTTCTCGATTGCTTCCTCTGCGATGGTCATTGCAGGGAGAGAGGAATCGATTCCCCAAACATTGATTCCGTACTCAGCAAACTTGGGGGCAGTGGCTTCGGAGAGAACGTGTCTCATCCAGTGGGGAGTCAGGATTGCAAGACCGATACCGTGAGTAATGTCATAGAATGCGGAGAGCTCGTGCTCCATGGGATGAACACACCAGGCAATATTGCAGCCGGCTTTTATGAAACCGTTGATGGCATTGCTGCTCGCCCACATGAGATTTGCTCTGGCCTCATAGTTGTCGGGTTCCTCGATGGCAAGGGGACCGTATTTGATACAGGTGAGAAGAATGCTCTCTGCAAAACGGTTTGTGAGGAAAGCATCATCATTGTTGTTAAAATAGCTTTCCAGAGTGTGGCTCATAATATCTGCGGTTCCAGATGCTGTCTGCCTTTTTGAAACAGAGAAGGTGTAGGTGGGATCACAGATGGACATGGTGGGAAGAAAACAGGGGCTGAAGGTGGGCAGCTTGTCATTTAAGGTCATATCTGAGATAACTGCTGCAGTATCCATCTCAGAGCCGGTTGCGGCAAGAGTGAGGACAGAGTAAATGGGAAGGGCCCTTTTTACAAGTCGGAAATCTTTTACCAGATCCCAGGCATCACCATCATATAATGCAGCGCCTGCGACGACTTTTGCGCAATCGATGACACTTCCGCCGCCGATGGCAAGTACCATGTCGATGTTATTCTTTTTACAGATCTCAGCACCTTTTCTGACACTCTCGATTCTGGGGTTGGGGTCAACACCGGAAAGCTCAAATACTTCAAGGTCAACACTCTTTAAGATTTCCAAGGCTTCGTCATAGATTCCGGATTTTTTGATGCTTCCGCCGCCGTATACAAGGAGGACCTTGCTGCCGGAAGCTTTGAGCTCGGTAAGGTGTGAGATCTGACCTTTACCGAAGTGGATGGTTGTCGGTATCTGATGGGTAAAGTTCTGCATAAATATTCTCCTTAATAACTCATTTGCAAAAAACATGTCAATGATATTTTACCCTATTGAGAGAGCCAAAGGGAGAGTAACTTCTTATAAAAATAGTTCTTATAATTGGTAAGGCTATACAAAACCCGGTTGAGTTTTAAAGTGGTCTCAAGTATACTAGAGGTGTTCCTACTCACAATTACTTAAAGGGAGAAGATATGAGAAAAACTATTTCAAAAGGAATTGCATTAGTTCTGGTTGCACTGATGGCATTAATGATCTTTGCCGGATGCAGTAAGAAGGTAGACAGCAAGTATGTTGGAACCTGGAATGCAGAGAAGTACGAGTATTCAGGAATTGAACTTTCTACCGAGGAAGTGGGCGAAGCCGTAATGGAAATCAAATCTAACGGCAAACTCACTATCACTTTTGACGGTGAGGAAGGTACTTCAAAGTGGGAAGAGACAGATAATGGTCTCGTTATCAAAGATTCTGACGGTGAGCTTGAAGTTGTGGAGCAGGATGACTATCTTGTTATCGAGCAGGATGACGTTTACATGTACTTTAAGAAACAGTAATCCAGGATGACAGTTGATGATCAAGGAATAAAGGATTCCGGGCGGCAAGCCCGGAATCCTTTTTGTAGAAGAGGCGAGCCAAAGTCCGAACCTTATCCGGATATTGGCAACCATCCGGAACTTTTGCCGGCTGCGGAATAGTTATTGATTCGGAGGTTGATAATCATGATCATAGGCAACAAGGCTTTTGATACAGAGAATGACTGCTATATTATGGGGATTCTGAATGTAACGCCGGATTCTTTTTCCGATGGAGGAAAGTTTAATAATCCGGATGCTGCACTTTTTCATGCTGAGGAAATGATCTCAGAGGGTGCCGCGATCATTGATATTGGTGGTGAGTCAACGAGGCCCGGATACACTAGAATCTCCGATGAGGAAGAAATCGAGAGAACCGCTCCAATCATAGAAGCGGTCAAGGCGAGATTTGATGTACCGGTTTCCATAGATACGTATAAGAGCCGGGTTGCAAGGAGCGCTGTTGCGGCCGGAGCAGATCTGATCAATGATATCTGGGGGCTTAAGGCTGATTCGGAGATGGGAAGAGTAATTGCCGAGAGCAAGGTGGCCTGCTGTCTTATGCACAATCGGGATAATACAGACTATACCAATTTCAGGGAAGACTACCTGGAAGATACCAGGGAGTGCTTAAGGCTTGCCGCAAAGGCACAGATTCCGGGGGATAAGATCATTCTTGATCCCGGAGTTGGATTTGGTAAGGACCTGGGAATGAATCTGGAAGTTATTGCCCGACTTGGAGAATTTAAGGCACTTGGATATCCGGTGCTTTTGGGGACCTCCAGAAAGTCTGTTATCGGGTTGACACTTGATCTTCCTAAAGACCAGAGAGTAGAGGGGACCCTGGTAACTACCGTTATGGCGGTGCTTGCGGGCTGCAGCTTCGTGAGAGTACACGACATAAAGGAGAACAAAAGAGCAATAGACATGACAATGGCAATAAAAAATGCCGGAAAGTAGGAGATAGAATGGGGTTTTTGGATCATACAGCATATGTTGCTTTTGGCTCAAATATCGGAGATAGAGAGAAACACATTAAGAACGGTATAGGATACCTTCAGAACAACCCGGAAATTGAGGTGGTCAGAGTTTCCGGTACTTACGTGACGGAACCGTACGGGTATCTTGAGCAGGAAGAATTTTTGAATGGCTGTCTTGAACTGAGGACCAACCTGTCTCCACAGGAGCTTCTGGAGGAACTGCTGGAGGCGGAGCAGAAGGAGAATCGCCGGAGAATCGTGCATTGGGGACCAAGAACTCTGGATATGGATCTTTTGCTCTATGATGATGAGATCATACGGGAACCAAACCTTTTCGTGCCGCACATGGATATGCATAATCGTCATTTTGTGCTGGATCCCCTGGCTGAGATCGCGCCGGATGTGGTACACCCTATTATTGGAAAGACCATCGCCCAGATAAGGGACGAGTTGGATCAGTAATTACAAAAACCTCTGTCAGGGATCATATCATCTCAGACAGAGGTTTTATTAATAATGTCAAAAACTATTTTGTGAGTACTTCGGGGCCATCCTCGGTAATCAGAACCATGTATTCGATCTGGGCGGAGAGCTTGTTGTCCTTGGTGCGAACGGTCCAGCCATTCTTTCGGTCTACGGTGTACTTGTGGGTTCCCTCGTTAACCATGGGCTCAATGGTAAATATCATTCCGGGCACCAGAAGCATGTCGGTTCCGGGTTGGGACACAAAGCTTACGAAGGGATCTTCGTGGAACTCCAGACCTATGCCGTGACCTCCGATATCCCGGACAACGGAGTAGCCATTGGCGATAGCGTGGCTGTTAACTGCGTGGCCGATATCTCCTAAAAAACCCCAGGGTTTTGCAGCGGCGAGGCCAAGCTCCACGCACTCGGCGGTTACATCTACCAGTTTACGAGCATTCTCAGGGATCTCCCCTATACAGAACATTCTGGAGGCGTCGGAAAAATAACCGTCCAAAATGGTGGAAACATCTACATTGATAATGTCTCCCTCCTTGAGAATGATATCTTTGGAAGGGATTCCGTGGCAGATCTCATTGTTTATGGAAGTGCATACACTTTTGGGATAGCCTTCATAGTTTAAGGGGGCGGGAATACCGCCATGAGATACGGTGTACTCATGAACGATGGTATTGATCTCTTCGGTACTCATGCCGGCCCGAATCTCCCGGGCAACCGCGTCCAGAACTGCAGTGTTGAGATCAGCACTTTTCCGGATGAATTCAATCTCCTCGGGGGTCTTAAGAAGGTCAAGGTCGGGTACGATGTGTCCCTTGTTGTAGTAGTACATCATCTTCTCCTCAATGGGGAGATGACATTTTTTGTATTTTTTGCCGCTGCCGCACCAGCAGGGGTCGTTTCTGTTGATTTTCTCCATTAGTGTCTCTTTTCCTGAAATAATTCTAATTTATCATTCAGCCGGATTAGGGCTTCAAAAGTTTCATCGCTGACAACGTGCTCCATTCGGCAGGCATCCGCTGCGGCAACCGACTCCTCAACCCCAAGATTGGTGAGAAGTGCTGTGATTATACGGTGGCGGGCAAAAATCTTCTCTGCTACATTTAGTCCTTTATCAGTAAGGGAAAGATTCCCGTTGTCTGCCATTATTACATATCCGTTGCTCTTTAATATTCCTATAGCCCGGCTCACACTGGGCTTGGAAAAATTCATGTATTCCGCCACATCCACGGAGCGGACAATGTCTTTTTGCTTGGATAGGATCAGGATAGTTTCAAGATACATTTCCCCGGATTCCTTAAGAGCCATAAAACTCCTCCTTTTAAATAAGAAGACTAAGTCCATTAGAGTTTAGCACAGCAATTTTTCAAAAGCAAGCAGAGGGAAAAGGACAGTGACGGGCAGATGGTTTAGGCTTTTTTAAGAAATTCTGAAATACTTTTGCATATTTGCTCACGTATAATATTATGGTATAATACTTGAGCAGTATTATATGAATATTATTATCATTCAGGAAGGAACCTTAACATGATCAATAAAGTTCTTACAATACTCCAGCACTTTGCATATACCAATTACAAGGGAAGTCTTCCTTTGATGATCTTTGGACTTGTGATCGCAATACTGGCCTGTTTTCTTGGGTACAGATTTACTAAGCTTTGGATCGCAGTGATCGGTTTTGCCTGCGGAACAGTTGGGGGAGCACTTGTATCAAGCCGGCTTTTTGATAATGAAATACTGACTTTGATAGTTTCGGTGGTAGTCGGATTCTTTGTTGCAATGCTTGCAGTCTACATTTATCTCTTTGGAATTATACTGGAGTCGTTGGTGTTCGGGGCACTTATTGCCGCACCTATACTTCAGTGTTTTATAGCGGATCTTCAGGTCCAGCTTATACTCATGGCGGTTTCGGGAGTGGTATTTGCCGTTCTGGCGATCATTTTCTTAAAGCCTATCATAATCTGCATGACGGGAGTGCAGGGCGGAATTAAAGCGGCACAGTACATAATTCTGCTCATTCCGGTAGCTCTTCAGCCCTGGGTGATGCCGGTTATGGCTGCCGGCATTGCGGTGCTGGGAATACTGGTACAGTTTTTGACCACTAAGGATTACAAATTCAACCGCAGCGGTGACCGTGTGAGCAAGTATTAAACAAATTGATAAGGAGACTGGTATGCAGGAATTAAAAGATCGAATCAGAAAAGACGGTATTGTCAAGGACGGAAGTGTACTCAAAGTTGACAAGTTCTTAAACCATCAGATCGACGCAAAACTCCTCAAGCACATCGCTGAGGAATATAAGAGACGCTTCGAGGGAGAGGAGATCACTAAGATCCTTACCATTGAGGCCTCCGGTATTGCTATTGCTATTATGGTAGCGCTGGAGTTTGACGTTCCTCTTGTTTTTGCAAAGAAGAACAAGACTAAGAATATTGCCGGATCGGTGTACACAACCCCGGTTGAGTCTTTTACCCACGGAACCACCTATGACATTATCGTGTCAAAGGATTTCCTCAAGCCGGAGGACAAAGTTCTTATCATTGATGATTTCCTTGCTAACGGCAAAGCTCTTCAGGGACTTATTACTCTGGTTAAAGCAGCAGGTGCTGAGATTGTGGGCGCCGGTGTTGTTATTGAGAAGGGATTCCAGCCCGGTGGAGACTTTATCCGCAACGAGATGGGCGTAAGACTTGAGTCTCTGGCTATCGTTGAGTCCATGACGGTTGAAGGCGGAGTTGTTTTCAAGGAATAGTATCGGCATAATGACTGCGTAGAGAATGTCTTTTACGAACAGGAGAGTAAATGATAAACGTAGAACAGATTTACACTGCTGAGAGTCAGGTCGACAGCTGGGAGACTATTCAGTTCCTGTACAGATCGGCAATTAAGGAAGTCGGCACTAAGCTCGACATCCTTAATGATGAGTTTCAGCATATTCACAAATATAATCCTATTGAACATATCAAGTCCCGGCTTAAGACTCCGGAAAGTATTGTAAAGAAACTCAAGAAGCAGGATTATGATGTGACAATTGAGAACATGGTTCGGTATGTCCATGACATCGCGGGAATCCGAATCATCTGCTCGTTTACTTCCGATATCTATAATCTGGCGGAGATGCTGGGTAAACAGAATGACCTGAAGGTCATCTGGATCAAGGATTATATCAAGAACCCTAAGGAGAGCGGGTACAAGAGCTATCATATGCTCATAACCGTGCCGGTTTTTCTCTCAGACAGAGTTGTGGAGACTAAGGTTGAGATTCAGATAAGAACCATTGCAATGGATTTCTGGGCAAGCCTGGAACACAAGATCTATTATAAGTTTGAGGGCAAAGCGCCGGAGAACATCAGCAAGGACTTAAGAGCCTGCGCGGCCATGGTGGCGGAACTGGATGATCGAATGCTTCAGCTGAATGAGCAGATCAAAGCACTGACCACAGAGGCGGATGGGGATTAATTCTGAATATTTTAGAGGCTGTCTGACAAAGACAGCCTTTTTTTTGTTTCGGGGATGTGATATACTCTTGTTTGTGTTGTGGTTAGTTCACAGCATGTTTATTATACTTGAGAGGTGGATTTGAGATGAGCGACGAACGTATTGAATCAATGGAAAACTATGAAGATAAACTTGACCCTGCAGCATTTGAGGCAGAGAAGTGGAATAAATTTAAAGAGAAGATGGAGAGCAAGGAAGTATTTTCTGTAGTGGTAAAGGAAGTTGTTAACGGCGGTGTTATCACTTATGTTGACGAGCTTAGAGCATTTATCCCCGGATCACACGTATCACTCTCCAGAGTGGACAACCTTGAGACTCTTGTAGGCACAGAGCTCAGAGTTCGTGTTATCGAGGCTGATCAGGCTAAGAACCGTCTCATCCTTTCTGCAAGTGCTGTCCTTAAGGACGAGGCAAGAGCTTCCCGCCGCAAAGCTGCTGATTCTGTGGAAGTTGGATCAGTTATGCACGGTAAGGTAGAGTCTCTTCAGAACTATGGCGCTTTTGTACGTCTTGA
The DNA here is from genome assembly GCA_029227635.1 of Clostridiales bacterium. Classification (GTDB taxonomy): domain Bacteria; phylum Bacillota; class Clostridia; order Lachnospirales; family Lachnospiraceae; genus SUG1684. The sequence goes on along the minus strand of JAQYAH010000086.1, from coordinate 41,796 downwards.
CAATGGACTCTCAGGACTTGTACATGTGTCACAGATTGCGCCTAAGAGAATTAAGTCTCCCGCAGATGTTCTCTCTGTAGGTGAAGAAGTAGATGTTAAGGTCATCAATGTTAAGGATGGTAAGCTCAGCCTTTCCATCAGAGCTCTCACAGCTCCTGTTGAGGAAGCAGCGCCTGTTCAGGAGAAGGTTGTTATCCCTAAGGCAGAGAAGCTTGCAACAAATCTTGGAGATCTTCTTAAGGGAATTCAGCTCTAATTCCGGTTTTCAAACTTAATATGAATATGTTTTTCGAGCTGTCGCAACTGCGGCAGCTCGTTTTGCATTTTGACGACGGCCAGGGGCCGATATGACACGGGGCAAAGTTCTTAATAAAAAGGTTAGAATCTGAAATATTTACAAAAAGATTGATTGAATGTATAATAGTTTAGAATTATGACTATTAAGGGGTACGATATGGATCAGTATGTCATTAAAGGCGGCAATCCTCTCGTAGGAGAGGTGGAAATAGGCGGCGCCAAGAATGCGGCACTTGCGATTCTGGCGGCGACGCTTCTTACTGAAGAAACCGTACAAATTGAGAATGTTCCGGATGTAAGAGATACACAGGTTATGCTGGAAGCCCTGAGCAATATTGGTGCTTCCGTAAACAGGATCGATGCCCACACCGTTCGTATCAACACATCGACGGTCAATTCGGTATGCCTTGAAGAGGACTTCATCAAGAGAATCCGGGCATCCTATTACTTCGTCGGAGCCCTTTTGGGAAGATTTGGACAGGCAGTGGTTGCACTCCCCGGAGGCTGTAATATCGGCAGCAGACCTATTGACCTTCATATCAAAGGCTTTAGGGCTATGGGCGCCGTTGTCAGAATTGATAACGGAAGCGTTAATGCCAATGCCGGAGGAAGGCTGAAGGGCGGCAATATCTATCTCGATAAGATAAGCGTAGGCGCCACTATCAATATTATGATGGCGGCTTCCCTTGCTTCAGGCACAACTGTCATTGAGAACGCGGCGAAGGAACCCCATGTTGTGGATGTAGCTAACTTCCTCAACAGCATGGGCGCGAATATCAAAGGCGCGGGCACCGACGTGATCCGTATCATAGGTGTTCGCAAGCTTCACAAGACAGAATATTCTATCATTCCGGACCAGATAGAGGCCGGAACATATATGGTTGCAGCAGCAGCTACAAGAGGAGATGTCATTGTACGCAATGTCATTCCAAAGCATCTTGAGGCCATCACCTCCAAGCTCATTGAAATCGGATGTGAAGTTCAGGAGTCGGGAGATGCAGTGAGAGTTGTGGCAGCCCACCAGCTCATGAATACCAGAGTGACCACATTGGCATATCCCGGTTTTCCTACGGATATGCAACCTCAGATGGCGGTGCTTTTATCTCTCTGTGAGGGAACGAGCACGGTCACGGAGACGATTTTCGAGAATCGTTTCAAGTATGTGGATGAGCTCACAAAGATGGGCGCTGACATAAAGGTTGAAGGAAATACCGCGATAATCAAGGGAATCAACGGTTATAAGGGCGCCGGGCTTGTGGCTCCGGATCTGAGAGCCGGTGCAGCACTTGTGATTGCCGGTCTTGCGGCGGAAGGTTTTTCTACTGTCAGCGACATCGTATATATTGAGAGAGGATATGAAGACTTTGAAGGAAAGTTAGCAAACCTTGGAGCTGTGATCAGTAAGGTCGACAGCGAGGCTGAAGTTCAGAAGTTCAAACTCAGGGTGGGCTAGGAAGTTTTCAGACGGTAATCAGTCAATTCGGCCCGCTAAGGTATTTAGCGGGCCTTTTGTAATAGCGACGAGCCAAAGTCGGGAATCCCAATTCGGGACTTGGCGACCGCTTAAATATCAGAATGTGAACATTTACACTTCTGATGATAATAATGCAATTTCTACTACAATAATGTTTTAAGGGAGATATCAATGGACAAGAGACTTTTCACATCAGAATCTGTAACAGAAGGACATCCTGATAAGCTTTGCGATCAGATCTCGGATGCGGTGCTGGATGCATTTATAGCGAAGGATCCCCAGGCCAGAGTTGCCTGTGAGTGCTGCGCAACCACAAATATGGTTGTTATCATGGGTGAGATAACCGCAAATGCAGAAGTAGATATTGAGAGTGTTGCCAGACAGACTATCCGGGAGATCGGATATGTGGGTGGCGACATGGGCTTTGATGCCGACACCTGTGAGATCCGCATTGCTCTTGACAGGCAGTCAGATGATATTGCCCTTGGAGTTAACAGGGCGCTGGAGAACAAGGAAGGCCTTATGTCCGACGATGAGCTTGAAGCTATCGGCGCCGGAGATCAGGGTATGATGTTCGGATATGCAAGCAATGAGACAGATAATTATATGCCCTATGCAATAGATCTGGCACACAGACTGACAAGAAAGCTTACAGAAGTAAGGAAGGACGGAACACTTTCTTATCTTCGTCCGGACGGAAAATCCCAGGTGACAGTTGAGTATGACGAGAATGGAAAACCCATCCGACTGGAAGCGGTGGTTCTCTCAACACAGCACAGTCCCGAAGTTTCTCAGAAGCAGATTCGGGAAGATGTAACGAAGTATATTTTTGATGAGGTGCTCCCGGCAGAACTTATTGACGAGGATACCAAATTTTACGTTAATCCCACCGGTCGTTTTGTAATCGGCGGTCCTCAGGGTGACTCCGGTCTCACCGGACGTAAGATAATCGTTGACACCTACGGTGGATCCGCGGCTCACGGCGGCGGAGCTTTTTCCGGTAAAGACTGCACCAAGGTGGACCGTTCCGCATCCTATGCTGCAAGATATATTGCGAAGAATATTGTGGCTGCGGGACTTTGCGACAGGATTCAGATTCAGGTGTCCTATGCCATCGGTGTGGCAAGACCTACATCAATTTCAGTAAACACATACGGCACAGGCAAGATCTCAGACAGCAGGATCATTGAACTTATTAATAAGTGCTTTGATCTTCGCCCGGCAGGTATCATTAAAATGCTGGATCTCAGAAGACCAATCTATCGTCAGACGGCTGCTTACGGTCATTTCGGACGTACAGATGTGGAACTTCCCTGGGAGAAGCTCGATAAAGTGCCGGAGTTAAGAGCTGAAGCCGGAATCAACTAAGGAGTGGTGGTTTGAAATTTTCCACAAAGTTGTTCATAACTTTCATAATTGCCCTTATTTTGCCCACGGTTCTCTCGGTGGCGGTAATCTTTGGAATTGCCAACTATCAGAGTAAGATCCTGGAAAAGACCTACGGCATCGAGAATATGAGCTTTAAATCCTTAATGAGTTCGGAGCAGCTCATTAGAGAGATCAATGCCAAGAATTTCTCTGATCTCAGGAAGAAGATTACCGAAAATCCGGAAAGTCTTGAGGATGAGAGGTTTATGGAAGAGCAGAATGAGAAGCTTTTGCCTCAGTTTTCCTATCTCATGGTGAGAAAGAATGGGGTGGTTATTTTTGACGGATGGAAGTCTGGAAGCAGAATATCCTCCCATTTACTGCCGGCATTCGGAAGCTCCACTTCCATTGACGGAAGCGGACTCATCATAGAAGGGGATCCCATGTCTATCCTTCGCCAGTTTGACATGAAGATGGCGGATAATGACAAGTACAGCGTTTTTGTCATTACTCAGAGCACAGATATTCCCCAGCTCACAGATATGATAAAGAGTATGGTGTGTGCGATTATGCTGGTTCTTTTTGTGACCATGCTGCTGGCTTTTTCCTGGGTATATCAGGACCTGATTCATCCACTGAACCGCCTCACAAAGGCAACTCAGAATATCATGGAGGGAAATCTGGACTTCACCATGCAGGGAATCGATTCCAAGGACGAGATCGGAATCCTCTGCAGCAACTTTGAGAAGATGCGCAAACAGCTGGCGGACCAGGCGGAGGAGAAGCTGGTTTACGATAAGGAGAGCAAGGAGCTCATAAGCAATATTTCCCATGACCTCAAGACCCCTATCACAGCGGTCAAAGGTTATGTGGAGGGAATTATGGACGGCGTTGCAGATACACCGGAGAAGATGGACCGGTACATTAAGACTATCTACAACAAAGCCAACGAGATGGATGCGCTCATAAATGAGCTGACTTTTTATTCCAAGATCGATACGAACCGAATCCCCTATACTTTTGACCGTATCAATACGGTTGGTTTCTTTGGAGATTGTGCGGAGGAGCTGGAGCTTGACCTTACTGCCAAAGGAATTGCTTTTGACTATGCAAATACTGTAGATGACCAGGTCAGAATAATAGCGGATGCCGAACAGCTGAGAAGAGTTATCAATAACATTGTTGGCAATTCTATCAAATATATGAGGGAAGAGCCCGGACATATATCAATTCGTGTCAGGGACGTGGGAGATTACGTACAGGTTGAGATCGAAGACAATGGGCGCGGCATAGCCGCAAAAGATCTGCCGCTCATATTCGACAGATTTTACCGGTCTGACTCATCCCGAAACTCTTCAAAAGGTGGAAGTGGCATAGGACTTTCCATTGTCAAAAAGATCATTGACGATCATGGCGGAAAGATCTGGGCTTCCAGTGTTGAAGGCAAGGGAACAACCATGACATTTGTAATAAGGAAGTATCAGGAGGTGCCGGTATAATGAGTAAAATCCTTATCATTGAAGATGAAGAGAGTATCGCTGAACTCGAAAAAGACTATCTGGAGCTCAGCGGATTCAAGGTAGATATTGAGAATGACGGACAAAAAGGTCTTGAGAAGGCTCTTGCGGGCTCCTATGATTTTTATATTCTTGATCTTATGCTTCCCGGAGTTGACGGATTTGAAATCTGCAAAAAGATCCGGGAGGTCCAGAACACCCCTATCCTCATGGTGTCTGCAAAGAGGGATGATATTGATAAAATCAGAGGCCTGGGTCTTGGAGCCGATGACTACATGACCAAGCCCTTCAGCCCCAGTGAGCTGGTGGCAAGAGTCAAGGCTCATTTGGCCAGATATGAGAGACTGGTTAGCAGCAACCAGGAGGAGAACGAGGTTATTGAGATTCGAGGAATCAAGATCGATAAGACTGCCCGGAGAGTGTGGATCAACGGGGAGGAGAAGTCTTTTACAACAAAGGAGTTCGACCTCCTGACTTTCCTCGCCTCCCATCCCAACCATGTTTTCACCAAGGAGGAGCTCTTCAATAAGATCTGGGATATGGAATCCATCGGGGACATTGCGACGGTAACAGTGCATATCAAGAAGATCAGGGAGAAGATCGAGTTCGACTCCTCAAATCCCCAGTACATTGAGACCATTTGGGGCGTGGGCTACAGATTCAAGGTGTAAGAGATGCTGAGAGTCTGGGGCAAAGAATTCAAAGACAATCGAATGCTGAGAGACTTCGTGGCGGAGAATGAGGTGGAGGACACATATACAAACCGGGTGCTTAGCTGCCTGGAGGAGATCTGTGTCGAGTTTGACCTCAGTAAGCCGGTGTGGTTTGAGAAAAACATACGGGATTTTCAGCGGGCATCCAAAACCCGGTTCACCGCGGACAATTTCATTGACAGCATCGATTTTGATTACCTGGAACTTCAGGTAATTGAGGAGTAAAAGATATAATCATTAGCATCAGGCTGTGATCCTTTTAAGGACACAGCCTTTTTATAGAAGCAACGAGCAAAAGGAGGAAACCTCAAAATGGAGGAGAAAGAGCGCCTGGCGCAAAAACAATACGACCTAATGACGAAGACCCCGGTGTTTCGACTGCTTGTGAAGCTTTCGATTCCCACGGTTATTTCCATGCTCATAACCAACATATATAATCTGGCGGACACGGCGTTTATCGGCAGAATTGGTACCAGCGCCAGCGGAGCAGTGGGAGTGGTCTTTGGTTTTATGGCCATAATCCAGGCGGTAAGCTTTATGTTCGGTCATGGGGCAGGCAGCCACGTCTCCCGATTCCTTGGGCAAAAGGACATGGAAAGTGCGTCAAAAATAGCATCCACTGCTTTTTTCGATTCCCTGGTGGTGTGCGCAGTGATCATGATTCTTGGCTATGTTTTTACAGATGAGCTGGTGATGCTCCTGGGAAGCACAAAAACCATCGCTCCCTATGCGGTGATCTATGTGCGGTATATTCTTTTTGCAATACCGGCCATAGTGACAAGCTTCATTATGAACAATCTCCTTAGGTATGAGGGGCGGGCTTACCTTGGAACCATAGGAATGATGGTGGGAGCGATTCTCAACATTATCGGCGACCCTATCTTGATTTTTGGGTTTAAGATGGGAATCGCGGGAGCAGGACTTTCAACGGCAATCAGCCAGTATATTGGATTTTTCGTGCTGATCAGCGTTTACTTAAGGGGAAAGACCCAGGTCACCATTTCTCCCAAATACTATTTGAGAAGTGTCAAGGCGACAGTTGAGATTATCACTACCGGAATGCCCAGCCTTTTCAGACAGGGACTCAACAGTATCGTCACTGTACTCCTCAACAGCTCGGCGGGCATTTATGGGGATTATGCCGTTTCGGCCATGAGTATTGTTGCCAGGGTGGTTTTCATTGCCCTCTGTGTGGCAATTGGAGTGGGTCAGGGTTTTCAGCCCATCAGTGGTTACAATTACGGAGCGGGAAAATATGGCCGCCTTAGAAAAGCCTTTTGGTGCACCGTCCTTTTGTCCACTGTGCTGGTGATCTTTATCTCACTGGGGCTTCTCATAGATCCGGAGTTCGTGATCGGCCGATTCAGAGATGATCCCCAGGTAATAATGGTGGGAGCCAGAGCACTCAGGCTTAACGCCTATGTTCTCTGGACTACCTCGCCCTGTATGGTGGTGGAGATGCTCTTCCAGAGTACCGGGCGAAAACTTGGGGCTTCCATAATGTCGGTATTTCGAAGCGGAGCCCTCTTCGTTCCGGTGCTTCTTATACTCAGAGAGATAAGGGGAATTTACGGAATCCAGGAGGCTCAGCCCATAGCTTACGTCATCTCGGCGATTCCGGCGATCTTTTTCGGAGTGCACTATTTTGCGAATCTTCCCCGGAAAGACGAGGAGTGACCCGGTGTTGTTTATACTTTAATAATTTGTAGAACGTATTTGAGTGTGATATTATAGGTTCAAGTAGCTTGCAAATTTTTCACGGAGGAAGCAATATGTGTGGAATAGTTGGCTTCACAGGAACTAAGAAAGCAGCCCCGGTTCTCCTTAACGGACTGGAGAAGCTTGAATACCGAGGATATGATTCATCCGGTATTGCAGTCAGAGACGGAGAGAACAACCCTGTTGTTATAAAGGCTAAGGGCAAGCTTGAGGCACTCGTTGAGAAAACCAACGGCGGCGAGACAGTAGTCGGAAGCTGTGGAATAGGTCACACCAGATGGGCCACTCACGGTGAGCCCTCGGAAACCAATGCTCATCCCCACGTGACAGCAGATATGAATGTTGTCGGTGTGCATAATGGAATTATTGAGAATTTCCAGGAATTGAAGGATAAGCTCATCCGCAAGGGATATGATTTTTATTCGGATACGGATACTGAAGTAGCAATTAAGACCATCGATTACTACTATAAGAAATACAAGGTTGGTCCCATTGACGCACTTGCGAAGACCATGGTCCGGGTTCGCGGATCCTATGCGCTTGCAGTAATGTTCAAGGATTATCCGGGACAGATCTTTGTTGCAAGAAAAGAAAGCCCCATGATCATCGGTGTTGAAGATGACAGCGCTTACATCGCATCCGATGTTCCGGCGATCATGAATTACACAAGAAACATCTATTACATTGACAATCTCGAGATGGCTTGCGTAAAGCCCGGAGAAGTTGTTTTTTACAACCTGGACGGTGACGTGGTTCCCAAGGAGAAGAAGGTTGCGGAGTGGAATGTGGAAGCTGCGGAGAAGGGCGGCTATGAGCATTTCATGATGAAGGAGATTCATGAGCAGCCCAGAGTCGTTGCGGATACTATCCGCCGCGGACTTGGAGGCACAGTTGATTCCATCACCGATGAGGGAATGGGAATCACTGACGAAGATCTCAAGAAGGCTTCTCTTCTCTATGTGGTTGCCTGCGGATCAGCCTACCATGTGGGCATGGCAGCACAGTACGTGCTGGAGGATATTGCCAACATCAGCACAAGAGTAGAGCTGGCTTCCGAATTCAGATACCGCAAGCTGCCTTTGGACAAGAATGCCATTATGGTGGTTATCAGCCAGTCCGGTGAGACGGCCGATACCCTTGCCGCTCTGCGCAAAGCCAAGGAGGCGGGAATAAGAACCCTTGCCATTGTAAACGTTGAGGGATCTTCCATCGCAAGAGAGGCGGACAGTGTATTCCTCACCCAGGCAGGTCCTGAGATCGCGGTAGCTACTACCAAGGCCTACACCGCTCAGCTCATTGCCATGTATATGCTGGCAATCAAAGCCGGAGTGGCAAGAGGAGTAATCTCCGGGGAAGAGGGAGCAAGATATGTCGAGGAGATCAAGTCGATCCCCACTAAAATAGAGAAGACCATCGACGACAAGGAGAGACTTCAGTGGTTCGCCTCCAAGTTCTCCAATATCACCGATGCTTTCTTCATTGGAAGAGGCCTGGACTATGCAGTCTGCATGGAGGGAAGCCTTAAGATGAAGGAGATTTCCTATGTTCATACGGAGGCTTATGCAGCCGGTGAGCTCAAACACGGTACTATCAGCCTTATTGAGGAGAATACTCTTGTTATTGGTGTGCTTACTCAGGCAGAACTTATTGAGAAGACTATAAGCAACATGAAGGAAGTCAAGAGTCGAGGTGCTTATCTTGTTGGCGTTACAAGCTATGGCAACTATGTGGTGGAGGACTCCACAGATTTCACCATTTATGTTCCGGCGATCGATGAGCATTTCGTCGCTTCCCTTGCAGTTGTTCCTCTTCAGCTGTTGGGATATTACTTCGCAGTTGCAAGAGGCTTGGACGTGGACAAGCCCAGAAATCTTGCTAAGAGTGTTACAGTAGAATAGTATTCATAACAGAATAATGTTATAATTTTCTAAAACCGATATGTGAGCTGAAGCATATCGGTTTTAGTTTTTATACCAACGACGAGCAAAGGACTAAGGATTGGATAAGGTCCAGCCTTTGACGATTGTATACATAATATGAACAGAAAGGAGCCGTTATGATCTGTAGAAAATGCGGGTGCAAACTGCAGGCGGGAAGCCGTTTTTGTCCAAGGTGCGGACAGCGGACAGAACTGGGGGAGAAAGTCATCACCCAGATTGAAAAGGACGCTCTGCGCAAAGCTCAGGAAGAGGCAAGGAAGATAAATCCTATAGTAAAGCCCCAAAGATCCGGAGAACTTCAGACCATAATGCCCCAGACCCCTTCAATGAGAAGAGTCGAGCCTGAACCTGCGGCACGGTCTGTGCCTTCGGAAAAACCTGTTATGGAGAGCAAAGAGGTTTCAGCGGCAAAACCTGCTCCGGCAGCAAAACCTGTTTCGGAAGACAAAGCGAAGCCGGAGAGTATTATGCCGGTTATTACCCCGCCTCCGGCAAAAGAGCCGGAGAAAGTGGAACTCACCACACCTGAGGCGATAAGGCCAGAGGTTAAGGTCTCGGAGGATGCCCCGGAGTTTATTCGCAAGGCAGCGGAGATGCCCAGATACAAGGTGAAGGCCAGAAGGAAGAAGGACATTGAACTGACGGATCCAAATCCGGTGAAAGAGAGCAGTGTGTCTTCTTCTATTCCGGAATTGGATGAACTCCTTTTTGATGAGGATAAGAAGGGATACAGAACTTTCGGTCAGAGAATCCTGACGGCAGCGGCAACCTTGCTCTTGTTCCTGAGTGGGGTAATATTTACAGTTTTTGTTCTGCTATTCAGCAATGACACGAGCAACTCAAAGTTCCTTTTGACAGTGCTCATTGCCATACCGATGCTTATCGTTATGCTGTCGCTGGTTCTTCTCTGGATGAGCTGCCGGCACAATAAGCGGTATATCGTTCGTTCACTGGGGGCGGCCCTGTTAGCGGGAGGCATTGCAGATATTGGAATCGGAATCTTTGCACAAAAACTGGCTTCACACCTTCCCGGAGTGATTGCAGGATTGATGCGCATCAGCATGGTGCCTTTTAAGGAGACTATGCTGGCCCTTGGACTAATATGTATCATAATGGGAGCTCCCATTTTATCTTTTTATGTATGTATCAGAATTTTTACAAGGAAGGAGGAATAAATAGTGAAGAAGGCTGTTAAGAAGACCGCAATCATACTCATTGCGGCGGTGTTGGTAGCGGCGGCCCTTTTTGCAGCGTATTTTTTCCTTGTAAAGCCCATGTTCGAGAGGGAGAAGCCCTCTGAGGGAATGACAGTTGGAGAAGCTGAAGACATAGAGGCTTTTATCAAAGATAACGATGAGGTGGATGCGGATGAGGACAGCGGCCTGATCTACATGAATCGCCAGGTGGTGGTTCTGGCCGATGGAGAGGCGGAACTGACGGACATAAGAGCGCTGGCATCCGGGTATGACGCGGAGCTGGAAGAGTCCATGGCAGATATCGGGCTGTATCTTTTTACTTTTGAGGAGGCAAAGGATTACAGAGAGCTGGACAAGCTGATCCGGGATCTGGAAGCGGAAAACCTTGTGGAGAAAGCTTATTTCAACACGGTCACCTTAAACGGGGAGGATGAAGTCCAGGCAGTATACCCTGATGATCCCTGGGAAGAGGGAATAACAGGAAACTGGAGTGACAAGGATAATGCTGACGGAAGTAACTGGGGACTGGAGCTTATCCAGGTGCCGGAGGCCTGGGATTATCTGGAGGAGATGTCCGAGGTAAGAGTGGGGCTTATCGACGACACAGTTAACGAGGACCACGAAGATCTTACTTTTGAGAAGGTCACTGTCAATACAGTTTCCGAAGACGGAAAAATTGAGGACCCCAAGTACACGGTTAAGGCGGAGTCCGACCATGGAAATCATGTAGCTGGAACCATAGGAGCAGACTGGAACAATAAGACCGGAGTCTCCGGAATTCTTGGAAATGTGGGAAAGCTTTATTTTTCCCAGATGGTCTTTGAGGCCGAGGGTGGAAAATATGTATCCCGCTACGGAACCTGGTACAGTTACATGCATAACATCAAGACTCTGGCGGACGACGATGTCAGAGTCATCAACATAAGCCAGAATACCAGTCGGACTATCTGTTTTGCGGCGAGCATGGGAAATGAGGCGGCTCAGAACTTCATACAGTACCAGGCGGACGCCATGGAGGTGGCGCTGAATCGATATATTCAGCAGAGAACTGAGGAAGGAAAGCCGGATTTTCTCCTTGTAGTGGCTGCCGGAAACGTCAACGGCTATTATTATCAGGAGAGCAAAAGCGAGCTTTACGGATATAAGGAGCTGACAAAATACAAAAAAGACGCAAAAAGCGGCGGCGCGGAAGCGGTTTACAATAACTTCCTGAATGCCATGGATGAGGATACAGCAAAAGCACATGTAATCACCGTGGGAGCAGTCAGCAATGAGGATAAGCATCCCTATACAGATTTTGCCTGTGTGGGCGAAAGGGTGGACATTGCAGCACCGGGAACCGAAGTCTACAGCACAGGAGCGAATGGATATCTCTCCCTTGGAGGAACGTCCATGGCCTGTCCTCACGTTTCAGGTACTGCGGGTCTTTGTTTTGCCATTAATCCGGAACTTACCGGCCCTCAGGTGAAGCAGATCCTGATCACTTCCTCAACGGGCCGCTACTATCTGGAAAAAAACGGGGAGTGCGGACTGGTAAATGCCCAAAAGGCGGTGGTACTTTCCCAAAAAACCAAAGGAGAACCGGCTAAGGAGGTCAATAAGCTCATTGGCTCAAAAGCCTCCGGACTGGACCTTTGCTTCGTAGTGGACACTACGGGCTCCATGGGGGATGACATTGACGATGCAAAAGCGAACATGGACGAAATCCTGGCGGCTCTTTCAGCAAAGGGAGGAAGCTACCGGGTAGCTCTGGTGGATTACAGAGACACAAAGGAGAGGGGCGGTTCCGAGGACTACCCCAGCAAGGTTCAGCTGGAATTCACCTCTGACGAGACGGCCATCCGTTCGGCAATAGACGGACTGACACTGGGATACGGAGGAGATAATCCAGAAACGGTATTTTCAGGCCTTGCAGAGGCGGCCGGTCTTGACTGGAGAAAAGATGCCAAGAAGGTGATCATCGTCCTTGGAGATGCACCACCTCATGATCCTGAGCCGGACACCGGCTATACCTACGAGCAGATTCTCACCCTTTTGACCGGTTCCGGAATAGGAATCGACTACAAAAACAGTGACGAAAGAGTGCTGGATCAGGGTGTGATCACTCTCTATGCAGTTTCCTCGGAGGCTTCCGGGGATGCCTCCGACTTTTTCAAGCAGATCACAGAAGATACCGGTGGAAAGTACAATAATGTGGACGATGCCGATGAGATCGCAGGAGAGATGATCGGTTATATCGATGACATAGAAGTTGATGCCGGGTATTCTTTTGACCTGGATTTCGGCAGAGAATACGGGGAGCAGGAGGTGGATCTCTACACCAAAGATGGAGAATACCTTTTTGCTTTTGAAACCGACAGCCGAGGACGCTTCGTGGTGGATCGTATGGATGAGAAGGAGTACTCTTTTGTCATTCCGGAGACCGGAGCTTCCGGAACTATGAAGGTCAGCGGCAAGGAAGACAAGAAGGTGGAACTGGATATGGCAAAATACCGTTTCCAGAGAATTCAGAAACTGTGGAAAGATCGAAAAGTCCCCCTTGTGGGAATCACCCTGGCGGTAGTGGTGGTGAGCATTTTCGTTCCGGTGGGACTTGGTTCCATTGTCAGAGCATCAAGAAAGAAGAAAGAGCAGGATGAAGATTAAGGTTTTAATGGAGAATACTCCCAGCATGACAAAGTATCAGGCGGAACACGGCCTTTCCCTGTATATTGATACCGGGGACAGGAAGATCCTTTTTGATTCGGGGGCCAGCGGAGCTTTTTTGTCCAACGCAAGGCTCCTTGGGGTGGATCTGGGAAGCGTGGATTTTGCGGTGCTTTCCCATGGTCACGATGATCACAGCGGTGGCATGAATACTTTTCTAAGGGAAAATGATCACGCTCCCATTTATATGAACAAGAAGGCAGTAGGAGACCACAACAGCTCAGTTCACGGATACATAGGTCTGGATGAGGAACTTAAGCACAGCGACCGGATCATTTTTACTGAGGACAAACTGAATCTTGGGGGAGGAATGACCCTTTACAGTGCAAACGAGCTCACTCCGATCCACCCTATAAATCCGGTGGGAATGAGCGTGAGGGAGAATGGTATAGAGACTCCGGAGACCTTCCGCCACGAACAATATCTTGTGGTTGAGGAGAAGGGCCGGAGGATCCTTTTCAGTGGATGCTCCCATAAGGGGGTTCTGAATATCATGAACTGGTTTAAGCCGGATATCTTTGTGGGAGGCTTCCACTTTATGACTCTTGAGCCCGCAGGAAAGGGAGCGAAGAAGCTGGAAGATGGGGCAAAAGAGCTTTTGTCCTACGATACCATGTACTATACCGGGCATTGTACCGGGGTTCCTCAGTACGAATTCATGAAAAAGATCATGGGGGATCGGCTGGAGTACATCGCCTCCGGCAGCAGCTTCGAGATCTGATAAATCGAACATTTTATAAATTTTTCTTAATATTGAAAAAAACAGTTGGCAATTTCATAGTATGGGGGTATTATTAAGAGGCACAAGATATTGTGTCTCTTAATTGTTTAGAAACAAGATTTTGTGATATTAAATTCTGACAACAATACATTTGGCATTGAAATAATTAAACTATACAGACTATTAGGGAGGATAATCGGATGTCACAGGAGGTAAAGACTTACATTATCAAACGAAACGGCGAAGAGGTTTTGTTTGACATTTCCAAGATCAGAAACGCAATCGCAGCAGCCAACAAGGAAGTTGACCGCATTCATCAGCTCAACGATTATCAGATTCAGGCGGTTTCCGATAAGGTGGCATCCCAGATCAAGGCTTCTTCGCATGCGGTGAATGTGGAGAATATCCAGGATATGGTAGAGACCGGCATAATGGAGATGCGTGGCTACGAGGTTGCTCAGAAATATGTTCGTTATCGTTATATGAGGAGCCTTGCCCGTAAGGCGAACACAACCGATGACGGAATCCTTGCTCTCATCGATCAGGCCAATGAGGAGGTCAAGCAGGAGAACTCCAACAAGAATCCGGTTATCAACTCAACTCAGCGTGATTACATGGCGGGAGAAGTGAGTAAGGATCTCACAAAGAGAATCCTTCTCCCGGATGATATTGTGAAGGCGCATGAGGAAGGTATTATTCACTTCCATGATTCCGATTATTTTGCTCAGAAGGAGCACAACTGTGACCTCATCAACTTAGAGGATATGCTCCAGAACGGAACAGTGATCAGTGAGACCCTCATTGAGAAGCCCCACAGCTTTTTCACTGCATGTAATGTGACAACACAGATCGTGGCACAGGTTGCAAGTAACCAGTATGGCGGACAGTCATTTACACTTTCCCACCTTGCTCCTTTTGTAGATATCAGCCGCCAGAAGATCCGTGCAAATATCATCAAGGAGAGAGAGGCCTGCGGCGAGTCGATGGATGAAGAGATCATCAACAAGATCACAGAGCTTCGTCTTCACGATGAGATCAGAAGCGGAATTCAGACGATTCAGTATCAGCTGATAACGCTGATGACCTGTAACGGTCAGGCTCCCTTCGTAACAATGTTCATGTACCTTGATGAAGTGCCGGAAGGTCAGACCAGAGATGACTTGGCAGCCATCATCAGAGAAGTTCTCGTTCAGAGAATGCAGGGTGTTAAGAATGAGAAGGGCGTGTGGATCACTCCCGCTTTCCCGAAGCTTATCTACGTTCTTGACGAGGACAACATCTCCGAGGGCTCAAGATATTGGGATATCACAGAGCTGGCAGCACAGTGTACCGCAAAGAGAATGGTTCCTGATTACATCTCAGCTAAGAAGATGAAGGAACTCAAGAAGGGTAATGTTTACACCTGCATGGGATGCCGCTCTTTCCTTACAGTAGAGGAATCTCAGAAGAACGAGGATGGAAGCTATAAATTCTACGGACGTTTCAATCAGGGCGTTGTTACCATCAACCTTGTCGATGTTGCCTGCTCCTCAGAGGGAGACATGGACAGGTTCTGGGAGATTCTGGATGAGAGACTTGAACTTTGTCACAGAGCACTTAGATGCAGACATGAGAGACTTTTGGGAACAGTTTCCGATGTTGCTCCTATCCTGTGGCAGTATGGAGCTCTGGCAAGACTGAATAAGGGAGAGAAGATCGACAAACTTCTTTACAATGGTTACTCCACTATCTCCCTTGGATACGCAGGCTTGTACGAGATGTGCGTGCGCATGTTGGGCAAATCCCACACAGATCCTGAGGGTGAGAAATTTGCACTGTCAGTAATGCAGAGACTCAATGACAAGTGCGCAGAGTGGAAAGCAGCAGAGAACATCAGTTACTCTGTATACGGAACACCCATGGAATCCACAACCTACAAGTTCTCAAAGTGCCTCCAGAAGAGATTTGGAATCATCCCCGGAGTTACCGACAAGAACTACATCACAAACAGCTATCATGTTCATGTTGCGGAGGAAATCGATGCCTTCAAGAAACTTAAGTTTGAAGCTAAATTCCAGCAGCTTTCTCCCGGCGGAGCTATCAGCTACATCGAGGTTCCCAACATGCAGAACAATATTCCTGCAGTACTCACGGTTATGAAGTTCATTTATAACAACATCATGTACGCTGAGCTCAACACAAAGAGCGACTACTGCGAGGAGTGCGGTTATGATGGAGAGATCCTGATTAAAGAGAGCGAGAACGGAAAGCTCATTTGGGAGTGTCCTAACTGTGGAAACAGAAATCAGGACAAGATGTCTGTGGCGAGAAGAACCTGTGGTTATATCGGAACTCAGTTCTGGAACCAGGGCAGAACTCAGGAAATCAAGGACAGAGTGCTTCATTTATAGAAATGTTTCATGGTTGAGAAAAATGCCCGCTGTGTCGGGCGTTTTTCATATAAAAGGAAAAGAACATGAATTACTGTGAAATCAAAGAATATGACATTGCAAACGGTCCCGGCATCAGACTATGCCTGTTCGTGTCGGGATGCTCCCACCACTGTAAGAACTGCTTTCAGCCCCAAACCTGGGATCCGAACTATGGGAAGGAATTCACTTCGGAGGTGATGGAAAACATTCTGGAGCTACTGTCTGATGACAGCTATCAGGGAATCACCCTTCTGGGAGGAGAACCTCTGGAGCCCTACAATCAGGCCGGACTGCTTCCCCTTATCAGAGAATTCAAGAGACGATACCCCGGCAAGGATGTCTGGTGTTTCACAGGCTATCTTTACGATGAAGATGTGCTGGGCAAAATGCTTGATAATATTCCGGAGACCCGGGAACTCCTTTCACTGATCGATGTCCTTGTGGACGGAGAGTTCAAGGAGGAGTTAAAAGACATTACACTTCTTTTTAAGGGTTCATCAAATCAGAGAACCATTGATGTGAAGAGATCTCTCAATGAAGGAAAAGTGATAGAGTGGGATCCCCAGGGGATATCCATGTCCGGGTGCAGTCATTTATAAATAATCGGAAAGAATAAAAAAGTTTAAACGTCCGTTTGATTTATCTGACATATTGGTATATGATGAAAATATATGTATATACTCTGTGGTATGTATGCGAAGTCGCAAACGCAGGCGTACCCGGAGACGATAATAAACAAATATTATTTTAGGAGGACAACTTAATGAAAAAGCTCAGAAAGCTGATGGGCTTGTTATTATGTTGTGTGATGTTGGCATCAATGTTGCCTGTGTCGGCATTTGCTGATTGGGACTGGGATGATTCGTATTATAATCATATTGATGTCAGAGTTGCCGGCAAAGTAACATTCACATCAAAGGTAAACGGAGTGACGATCTCCAGTGAGACCGTCAATGCTACTGTTAGCAATGTATCCGGTACGGTAAACGGAAAATCTGTTTCATTCTACAAGAAAAGTGGATCAGGAAAAGAGAATGAGTGGCGTACTAATGGCAAACTTAAGCTTAACCCGTCATCAGATACAGTAGTTCTGACCTATACCGTATCTGGTAAAAGATCAGATGGAACAACCTTTAGCCAGACCCTTAGCAGCACTTATTCCGGCTACAATACCCTTATGGGATTTATCAGGAATTGCCCTGGACAATCCGGATATGATATTGACATCAGTGCAGATTATCTCAGTGAATCTTTCACAACTGATGTTACTGTAACAAAGGTTTGGGATGATCTTGATAATAAATACAACAAGCGTCCGAGCAGCATTCAGGTTCAGCTCTATGCTGATGGCAAGGAATATGGAAAAGCAGTTGAATTAAATGCCAGCAATAACTGGAGTGCAAAGTACAGCGATCTGCCCAAGTATTCAAACGGAACTACTGAGGTTGTTTACACTGTAGATGAGGTATCAGTGCCTTCAGGATATACGAAAACAATTGAAGGCCTGACTATCAAAAATACCTACAGACCTGAGACAATCACCATTTCCGGAACCAAGAGCTGGGATGACGGCAACAACCAGGATGGAATAAGACCCGGAAGTATTACCGTTAAACTCATGAACGGCAACACACCGGTTGCATCTCAGGTGGTAACTGCCGCCAACGGTTGGAAGTATACTTTCAATGATGTGCTCAAATATGATGCAAACGACACAGAGATTAAGTACACAGTTAAGGAAGATGAGGTTACCGGATACGAAGCCAGCTACGGCAGCGGCGATTACAATATCAAGAATACTCATACTCCCAGTGAAATAGATATTTCCGTAAGTAAGGAATGGAATGACGGCAAAAACCAGGATGGTATCAGACCTAACAGCGTTACTGTTCAGCTTTATGCTGGTGGAACCCCTGTAAGCGGAAAGACTCTGGTACTCAGTGCAGGCAACAACTGGAGCGGCACTTTTGAGAACCTTCCCGAATATAATTCAGGAAGTAAAATTGCTTATACTGTTGGAGAAAGTACAGTTACAGGTTATGAAGCTGATATCACAGGTAATATGGATGACGGATTTGTAATTACAAATACCCATGAGCCTGAGACTATTGATATCAGTGGTTCAAAGACCTGGGACGATGCGAACGACCAAGACAGACTTCGTCCCAGCAGCATCACTGTAACCCTTATGAATGATACCGATGTGGTTGAATCAAAAACTGTTACAGCAGCAGATAACTGGAGCTGGACTTTCGAAGATGTGCCTAAATATGAGGATGGAAAAGAGATCACATACCGTCTTGTAGAGGCTTCAGTTAGTAATTATTCAACAGTTTACAACGGCTATAACATTAAAAATACACATACACCTAACAAGGTCAGTGTAACAGTAACCAAGGTTTGGAAGGATAATTCTGATCAGGATAGAATCCGTCCTGAGGATGTAACGATTCAGCTTTATGCCGACGGAAAAAAAGTAGACGGCAAGACTTTGGTACTCAGCGAAGGCAACAACTGGAACGGAAGCTTTACAGATCTTCCCGAGAACAAAGACGGAAGCAAGATTGCTTACACAGTAGGAGAGGTTAGTGTAAACGGATATGAATCTGAGGTAACAGGTAATGCCACCGATGGTTTTGTGATCACAAATACCCACGAGCCTGAGACTATTGATATCAGTGGTTCAAAGACCTGGGACGATAATGGTGACAATGATAGCATGCGTCCTGAAAGCATCACCATCAAGCTCATGAAGGGATCCGATCCCAATCCTGTTGAGACCATTGAAGTGACTGAGGAAGATGATTGGAGTTGGACTTTCGCGGATGTTCCCAAGTATGAGAACGGCAATAAAATCAGCTACAGGATTCTGGAAACTTCAGTGGATGGTTACTCCACAACTTACGACGGCTACAATGTTAAAAACACCCATACACCTGAGAAGGTAAGCGTAAGCGTTACAAAGAGCTGGCAGGATGATGATGACAGAGATAATATCCGTCCTGAGAGTGTAGTTGTCCAGCTTTATGCTGACGATGAACCGGTACAGGGCAAGACTCTGGTTCTCAGTGAGGAGAATAACTGGACCGGCAGTTTCACCGAACTCGCTAAATACGCAAACAAGGAAGCTGTTGTCTACTCTGTAGAGGAAGAGCCTGTTGAAGGTTATGAATCTGTTGTCAGCGGAAACGCTAAAGATGGTTTTGTAATTACAAACAGTCATGATCCTGAGAGAATTTCTGTATACGGTACTAAGAGTTGGAATGACGGAGATGACCAGGATAACAAGCGTCCTGACAGTATTGTAGTTAACCTTCTTAAGAACGGCGATAAGGTAGATTCAGTGGAAGTAACTGAAGCTACTCAGTGGACCTTCAGCTTCGATAATCTGTATAAGTATGAGGACGGAGAGGAGATCCAGTATACCGTTGTTGAAGAAGCAGTGAAAGATTACACCGTAGAGTACAGTGAAGAAGGATTTGATATCACTAACAGCTACACTCCCGGCAAGATCAGCATCTCTGTTGTCAAGAGCTGGAAGGATAGCAACAACATGGATAAGATTCGTCCGAAATCTGTAGAAGTACAGCTCTACGCTAACGGAGAGGCTGTAGAAGGACAGACCCTGACTCTTACTGAAGCAGATAGCTGGAAGGGATGCTTTACTGATCTTCCTGAATACAGCAAAGGTAAAAAGATTGAGTACACTGTAGAAGAAAAGGCAGTTAAGGGTTACAAAGCAACAATCAGCGGAAGCGCAGAAGAAGGATTTGTGATCACCAACAGCCATACACCTAAGTCAAAGAATCCTGTCACCGGAGATGGAAACTCAATGATGCTCTGGTTAGGACTTATGATGATTGCAGCAGCCGGAATCGGCGGAAGTGTGGTGTACAAAAAGAAAAGAAGGGCATAAGCCTTGAAAAGTAAGATAATCGAATAAGATTTATCGGGACCCTGCGGAGGAGACTCCGCAGGGTTATTTGTTCACTTGAAACTAGTCTTCGTTCTCCAAAAAAGCTCCGGTCTGGCGGCTCCAAAGCATAGCATATTCACCGCCTGCGTCTATAAGTTCTGAATGAGTTCCGTCCTCGGCAATTTTACCTTCGGAGAGAACTATTATTCTGTCCAGAGACGCCACGGTGGAAAGACGATGGGCTACGACTAAAGAAGTACGGCCCTTCATTAGATTCACAAGAGCCTCCTGTACGAGACGCTCTGATTCGGAGTCGAGAGCACTTGTGGCTTCATCAAGAACCAAAATAGGGGCATCTGCCAGAATCGCTCTTGCAATGGCAACTCGCTGACGCTGACCACCGGAAAGCTTGATTCCTCTTTCTCCCACAAGAGTATCGAATCCGTGGGGAAGCTTCTCAATAAACTCCAATGCATTGGCTTCCCGGCAGGCTTTGATTATCTCTTCATCAGTAGCCTGAGGACGGCCATAGGCGATATTGTCTCTTATGGAGCGGTGAAAAAGCAGGGCTTCCTGGGGAACGTAGGCAATCTGTCGGCGAAGAGACTGCTGAGTACAGCAGGAAATATTCTGCCCGTCTACGAGGATCTCACCTTCCTGAATGTCGGAGAGACGCAGCAAAAGTTTTGTGAGAGTAGTTTTGCCGGCGCCGGAGCGGCCAACCAGACCGATTCGCTGTCCTGCTGGGATGTGGAGAGTAAAATCATCAAAAATCATATCATCCGCATCTGCATCCAGATAGCGGAAAGTAAGATTATTGAAGTCGATATCTCCGCGGGTTACCTTAAGCGGTCTGGCATCGGGAATATCCTCTACCAAAGTAGGTTCATCGAGGACTTCTGTCATTCCGGAAGCTTCGCCGAAGATACGGTTAAGACGCTGCATCATGGAGTTGATCTCATTGAATCGCATGGTCAGGTTGTAGGTATATGTAAACATCATGACAAGGGTTCCGGCCGTTATGCCGAACCAGGTGTTGCCGCCGGTGATAAAAATGGTGACAATGCACATGATAATTACATTGAGAGTAGAAGTCATGGCTCCTCGGCGGACAGATGAATGCATTCGTTTAGTGTCGGCTTCTACAACCCGGGCATTAGCCGCGTCATAGATTTCTCTCTCATAGTCCTCTCTTCCGTAGGTCTTTACAGACAGAATGTTGGTCACTGCATCAGAGAGTTCACCGGAAAGATCATTCTGAGCTGCGGAGGCTGCCGCATTGAGAGGCAGAACCTTGCGATACATAATATAGGCCACCGCAATGTATATGAGGAGCATTACCACCAAAATGCATACATAGATAGGAACTCTTCCAATCAGCATGACAATAATCATGATCACTGAATATATCAGGGGCATGAGAGAGTAAGTGCAGGTCTCCGCCAGTTGATTATAGGCACTCATAAATTTAGAAGTCTGGCTCACAAGAGATCCGCCGTAGCGATTGGTGTGAAAAGTCATGGACTGATTCGACAGCTTGTCAAAGCAGAAGGTCGCAAGTCTGTAGCTGGCTTTGATCTCCATTTTCCAGAGAGAATAATCCTGAAGTTTACTGCAAATCTGTCCTACAGCATTTACTGCAAAGAGTGCTATAATATAGGGGCCGAATATCCGGAACACATTCTCCCGGGTGACATGGGCGGTACTTACAAGATCGACAATGCGGCCCATGTAGTAGCTGTTTGCAAAAGTCAGCAGTGCTACATAACCGAAAGTAGCAAAGACATCCAGGAAGAAGTACCCCTTCATCTCCGAGGTTACCTTCCAGTAATAGTGTAAAGTACGTTTCGTTAGTGTGCTTTTTTTGTTTGTTTTTGTCATTTGTTGATTCACCTCAGGAGCTATTGTAACCCAATCTCAGGATAGTGTCATCTGTTTAAAATATCCGTGACAGGATCACTTTTCTGAGATTGCAGCGAAGTACATGTATTGCTGCATTATTCCGGCATTGTTTCCATACTTGGGGAAAGGATCTGTTCCACCGTAGTGATTATCGATTACCCGGGCAATCCAGACATCCACAGGAGCAAGAGCTGTTCTTGAGTAAGCAAAGAGAGCGATGCAGTTGGCTACTTTGACTCCAACGCCCTTTACGGTTTGAAGAGCCGTGAGCAGTTCCTCATCTTTAAGAGAAGAGATTGCTGTCAGATCAAGCCTCCCGGAGAGAACGGAGTCAACGGCATCCCTAAGATAAGGGGCTCTGTAGCCGAGAGCCATCTCCCGGAAAATTTCCTCAGAGACATTCTTCAATTCCGAAGCAGAGGGAAAAGCATGAAGGGTCTCATCTCCCAGAGAGAGTTCTTTGCCATATTTGAGGCATATATCCTCGACATTTTTCTTGATAGCGGGTATATTCTTTCTTTGAGATATTATGAAAGTGATGAGCATCTCAAAGGGATCCTGCTTAAGAATACGGATACCTTTGCCTGTGGTCGAGGCTTTGAGAAGAAAGTCGTCCCGAGGGTCAATAGATTCCCTGATCTTGGCATAGTTTCTGTCCAGATCGAAGTATTTGTGCCAAAAACTATTCCAGATAGCTTCGTCGCAGGATATTTCGTAGTTCAGAGGATCTACCTGCTTTATCAGGAGAATCTCTTCTCCGGAGATGAATCGGAAGACACCGTCTTCCATCTCTCGGACGCGGAAGCACTGTCCGCTGTCGGCAATTTTTCTAAGGTCGAAATCATCATTTATGGTAATAATCATTTTGGGTACCTCCATATGGAATTATTATAACAAACAACAGCAAACATCTCCTTTGAAAAAGAGGGGATAATTATACATAAACCTGAAATTAATCGGTTGAGATAAGGAGGAGTTTATGAACGTTTATGATAAAATGGAGCAGCTGCGCAAAAAGGCTGAGGCGGACGAAGGTCTCAGAACGGAACTGATTGCTACAAAGGGAGCGGGAGATCCCCTGTTTGAGTTTTGTAAGATCAGTTGCCGGGAGGGAATAGAAATCTCCCCCATGGACGTGATCGTTTATGGAGAAGAGATGTATGCAGAAATCAAGAGGAGTACTAACGGGGGAGGAGAGAACTCACCGGCTCTTGAGGGGCAGGATGACCCTTATGAACTCTTTATTGCGGAACTGGAGAAGTAAAATGAGAGCAAATGACGGTAATCTTGGAGAATGGATAGTTAAAGCCGGGGAGTATGCCCGTGATCTTCACGGTCATCCGGAAGACAGTTATAAAGAATTTTATTCCACTGAACTGGTTCGGAATTTTTGTAGAGAGAACAACATAATTGAGATAGACTTGGGGCTGGATACCGGCTTTGTGGGTTATATTAATGCCGGAAAAGACAATTGTATTGCCTTCAGAGCTGATCTTGATGCGGTGGCAACAGAGAATGGTCCTGTTCATCTGTGCGGCCATGATTATCACACAGCGACGCTTATGGGAGCTGCCGGATATCTCAGCACTATCAGAGAACAGTTGCCCTATAACGTGGTGCTGATCTTTCAGCCGGCGGAGGAACCAACAGAGGGAGCAAAACTGCTGCTGACGAAGGGGCTCATGGAGAAAATGCCGGGGAAGGTCGTAAGACTCTTCGGAATCCACAATCGTCCTGAGGTGGATTGCGGTAAGGTTGCGGTTCACAAGGGACCGCTCATGTCTGAAAAGGCAGATTTCTGGGTTACCTTTAAGGGAAAACCCGGACATGGGGGAGAGCCGGATCTGTGTATCGATCCCATAATTCCGGCAGCACAATTTATTACCGGTGCCCAGTCTATAGTGAGCAGAAACTTAAATCCGCTTTCGGAAGCGGTATTTGGAGTATATACAATACAAAGCGGAACGGATGAACTTAATCCTCCGGAGGAAGCGGTTATTGGCGGGACGTTCAGAGCGCTTAGCCATGAAGCTTACGAGAGAATGAGGGAGAGACTGGAAACGCTGGTAGAAAGTACAGCAAAAGCTTATGAGTGCGAAAGCGAATTGAAGATAATACCCCTTACCCCTCTCGTGGATAATACTGAGAAAATGTACGAAGTAGCTTACAAAGCCGCGTTGGAAGCGCTTGGGGAGAAGAATATAGTAGACACTGAGCCGACGTTGGCATCAGATGACTTCTCAGTACTTGGACAGGAGATGCCGGCCTTCTATTATTGGCTTGGAAGCGGAGAGCCTCAGAAGCACAGTCCGGCATGGCACAATCCGGAGTTCTGTATAGCAGATAATTATCCGGAGTACGCAGTGAAACTGCTGGTAAGTGCGGCATTGCAGTGCTGATCGGTTAAGGCTTACATCAGCAGGAAGAATCGGCAAGATCATTTCTTGAGTCATAGGCTCCAAGATCTTCCTTGAGAAAATCCGATTCGGCAATACCTAAAGCACTGAGTTTGTAACCCTTGCATTTCTGAAGTATTGCAAATTTGAAATCTAAAAGAGCAGCAGGAACATTTAAGATACTTGCAGTCTCAAAAAAAGTGTATTCGTTGAGCAGGTCTGTGACCTGCTCATCTCTTATCAAAAGCTCTGCGGCGAACAGATTAGCTTCCAGCTCCAGGGGGTCAGTATCCCGCTTCTCAAGTACTTCTAATTCCTGGAACCCCCGCATCATGGCAATTTCCCGATGAAGACAGTAGTGTCCCAGTTCATGGGCCAAAAGAATCGGGCGAAAAAGTTCGATCACGTTCTCATCCATGACAATAGTGCTGATTCGGGACTGATAAAAGTAAAAAGCTTTAAGTTTGCGTCGGAGATCCATCTCCACAATATCGATACCAAGGGCTGTACACAGTTCCTGAGGATTACGGGTCCTAAAACGGGAGGTGATTCGATCCACGGTGGCGACAATAGATTCAACTGAGGTTCTGAGCTGCAAAATTCCACATCCTTAAAAATCAGATTAGAGAGAGGGTCTGCTCTTCTTCTTGCGGCTTCCCGGAGAAAATTTCTCAGAGGCCTTCTCCTTGGAAGAAAGGTAGACTTTCATAAGCGATTGCATAAACACTTCCTTAGCTTCCTCGTCCAGATCACCTCCGGCAAAAAGGGCTCCTGCCCGATTAAGAATATCCCGGGCTTCATCCGCACCCTTGTTTCCATACCTGGCCCGGGCTTCAAGAATGAAGGCCTCTTCTTCCAGTTCCTGACCCGGATCATTGATATCATCATCCAGCAGGTAGGCGGAGGTTACGTGGAGTGCCTCGGCAAGCTTCATGACATTACTCTTTCTTGGGATGGTACCAAGCTGTTCATAAGTGTAAAGTGAACGCTCGGAGATTCCCGTTGCGGCAGCCAATTCTGCCTGAGAAAGATTTAAAGTAAGCCTGGCAGATCTGATCTTGTCTCCAAAATTCATATTAATAATCCCTCACATATTACCCATGTTGTCGGCACATAAACTTCCGATAAACTGATAATAAAACCGAAGAAATAATCTGTCAAGAGTAAAATTATATTAAAAACTTCTGGTTAGTGCTTGACAAACTTCTGATACGGAATATAATAAGCCTTACATAAACTTCCGATAAATCAACAATAACAGGAAGTTAACGGCATGAAGGAAAGAGTAATTTTACATTCTGATATGAACAGCTGCTATGCCAGCATAGAGGTATTGCACAGACCGGGGCTAAGAGGAAAGCCGGTTGCTGTAGGAGGGGATCCGGAACTCAGACACGGAATCGTCCTGGCCAAGACTCCGGAAGCCAAGCGGTGCGGAGTTAAGACAGGAATGGCATTGTGGGAGGCGAGACAGATATGCCCGGACATAATTTTTGTGCCTCCTCATTATGATAGATATATGAGGTTTTCGGGATTGGCCAGGGAGATCTACGGGGAATATACCAATAAGGTGGAACCCTTTGGTCTAGATGAGAGCTGGCTGGATGTGACGGAAAGTACGGGAATAAGAGGCAGCGGTGAGGTGATTGCGGAAGAGATCCGCAATCGAATGAAGAGAGAACTCGGAATTACAGTCAGTGTAGGTGTGAGCTGGAACAAGATATTCGCCAAGTTTGGATCAGATTACCGGAAACCAGATGCGGTCACGGTTATAGACCGGGATAACTACCATGAGCTGGTATGGGGAGCACCGGCATCGGATTTGCTCTATGTGGGAAGGGCAACAGGTCGTAAGCTTAAAGATGTAGGTATCAGAACAATAGGGGATATTGCCAATGCTGAGGAAGAGTTTCTTTACAGCAGACTGGGGAAGATGGGAAGAGTGTTGAGCGCCTTTGCCAGAGGAGAAGACCGTACTCCGGTGGCACAAATCGGAAGCAGAGCTCCGGTGAAAAGCATAGGTAATGGAATAACCGCTCCCAGAGATCTCAATTCTTATGAAGACGTAGAGATCGTGGTATATCTGCTGGCGGAGAGTGTGGGAGCAAGATTGAGGGAACATAGCCTTGCTGCTGCCACGATAGAGATAGATATAAGAGATAGCGGGCTCTACAGCTTCAGCAGACGCAGATCCGTATCCATACCCACGAACATTAATTCAGATATTGCCCGGTATGCTATGAGCTTGTTCCGGGAGAATTATCATTTTGGAAATCCTGTCAGGAGTATCTGTGTAAGGGGAAGCAATCTGGTGCCGGATGATCAGCCGGTACAAATGAACCTGTTTATGGATGAGAATCAAAGAACAAGGAGACATCAGGCGGATCTGGCGGTTGACAGCATCCGGAGACGTTTTGGATACCGGGCAATACAAAGAGGAGTGATCCTTAATGATGAAACATTGTCCAGAGCAGACATAAAGAGTGACAATGTGATTCACCCCAGGGGGTATTTTGACAGAGGAAATCTGGTTGGAATATAGGAGGGATTATCATGATATATGGAGAAGCGATTACAATAGAGAAGGAGCCGGACAGGGACGAAGAGGAGAGATACAAAGTCTATGTTAAGGTGGTGGCAGTATTTACGGAGGACGGGAGACTCATACCCCTGCAGATCACCTGGAAGGACGGGAGGAAGTATAATATCGATCGAATAATAGACTGTCGCCGGGCAGCATCATTAAAGGGAGGAGGAATGGGAATAAGATACACCTGCAGGATATGCAGCCAGATAAGCCAGTTGTACTACGAAGAGAATAACCGATGGTTTATGGTTCCCAAAGAGGTGTGATTTATTATTAAATTTTTCGGAGAGCATATTAGTTTTTCCAGATGCCGGGGAATATGATATAATAAACGGTGTTGTTGTTCGTATTCCGGAGGTGAATTATGGCATCAGGAACAGATCCCAGATTTTGTATGAAATGTGGAGCCCCGCTTGTGCCGGGGGACAGGTTCTGCATGAAGTGCGGAGCACCTGTAAAGAAATTAGATAACGGAGCAGCACCGCGTCCTGTGAATAATAGGGCAGGGGGAGCCAATGATAAGAAACCGGGAGGAAACACCGGAAAGATCATTGCTATTGTTCTGGGAATAATTATTCTTGCCGGGGTTATAGGCTTTGGAGGATACTTTGTTGCAAGTAAGGTGCTGGGAGCTGAAAGCACCGATGAAGAATCCGAGGACAGAGATTATGACAGAAGCAGCACTCGCAGAACCGCAGAGAAGGATTCCAAGGACGAAGAGAAGGAAGAAGAGCAGGAAGAGAAAGCGGAGGAAGAGCATGTAGAGGAAGAGGAGGAGTCCGAGTATATTCTTCCCAACAGCAGCTCCGCCTATATTACGGAAGCAGATCTTGCCGGACTTAGTGAATGGGAGATTCGTGTTGCAAGAAATGAGGTTTTTGCGCGACATGGACTTATGTTCAAAGATTCCTCTCTTCAGAGTTACTTTAATGGTAAGTCCTGGTATTACGGCACAGTTCCGGCAGGAACAGATATGACATCGAGTCTGAATCAGTACGAGAAATCAAATATCGAACTAATCTCAGCATACGAATCGGCACATCATCTTAACGGAAAATAAAACTATTTTTATATATTTGAGTATTAAGGGGGAAGACACATGGCATTACCTGCAGTAGTAGAGAAGTACCTGAATGATATGGAAATTAAGAAGAAGGCTATCGGAGGGGTAGACGAGGAAGATGCCCTTGTGCATATTCGCCAGATATGTGTACTTTTTCAGCAGGATACAGAGAAGATCAAGAATGATCTTTCCAAGGCTCAGAGCGAGGTTATGAGATTGCAGGAGGAGAACCAGCAGCTGGAACTCGCCCTGGAAGATACCAAGATAGAGCTTCAGACCGCCAAGGAGAAGTTGGAGGAGGACGAGAAGGCCGAAAATGCGGACAGCGAGGCTGACAAGGCTATTATTGCATCTAAGGATGAGGAAATCGAAGCCCTGAAGAATGATAAGGAAGCTCTTGAGAAGAAGCTTGAAGATGCAGTGAAGGAGGCGGAGTTCAACCGCCAGAGCATGGATAAGGCAGAGGCAATGCGTGCCGAGTATGAGAAGAAATACAATGACATCAGAGATCTCTCTCTTTACATTGGAGAGATCAAGGCCAGTGCCGCCAATCAGGCAAATGCAGAGGCGGAGTCTATAGTAGGCAAGGCAAGGGCAGAAGCCGAGGAGATCAAGAAGTCTGCGGAGTCAGAGAAGGATAGGTATGAAGCAGACATTGAGGAGGCTAAACAGCGCAAGCTGGCTACTCAGGCGGAGATGAAGGCAATCGTACAGAAGTACGACGGCATTATCCACCAGATGAGAGACGAACTTGATACTCTTGGAGTAAGGATCCATGATCTCATTGTATAAGGGTGATTGAATATTCGGGGCGTGAAGTGATTCATGCCCTTTTGCTTTTTAAGCCAGGGTTAAGGTTCAGGGACTACGCTTTGGTTAAATGGAGAAGCGAGGTTGAAAATATGAAATTATTATACGCAGAAGATGAGATAAGCATGGCCGGGGCAGTGGAGGATATCCTGAAATATCACAACTATATTGTAGATGTGGTTTATGATGGACTAGAAGCTCTGGATTATGCAAGAAATGAGAAGTATGATGGAATAATTCTGGATATTATGATGCCTAAGGTAGACGGTCTCGAAGTATTGCGTACTTTAAGGAAAGAAGGATGCAGGACACCGGTTCTTTTGCTTACAGCAAAGAGCCAGGTGGAGGATCGGATCCAGGGACTGGATATGGGAGCGGATGATTATCTCCCTAAGCCTTTTGCAATGGGTGAGCTGTTGGCCAGAGTCAGGGCTATGCTCAGAAGACGAGAGGAGTTTACTCCGGAAGTGCTGACTTTCGGAGATATCTGCCTCAACAGACAGAGTTATGAATTGATATGCGGCAACAGGCGGGAGGTACTCCCCAAGCTGGAGTATCAGATACTTGAATTGCTTATGCTTAACAGTGGCATACTTCTTTCCAGTGAGTCACTGTTAGTCAAAGTCTGGGGATATGAGACGGATGCGGAGATCGGAATAGTGTGGGTATACATTTCTTATCTTAGAAAGAGACTATCCCAGGTGGGGTCCAAGGTGGTCATCCGAGCAAAGCGAAACGTAGGCTATAAGTTGGAGATGTGTGAATGATAAAGACGCTTCAGAAGAAGTTTATTGTCACCGCCATGACAGCTATTACCATATTGATAGTGGTGATGCTGGGGGCAATAAATGTATTTAATGTGGCAGTGACAAATTTGGAGAATCAAAGACTCCTGGATGAGGTGGTGAACAGCAGATTCGAGAGTGGAAGACTGGGAATGAATTCCGGAAATCCCTACGAAGCAAAAAGCCAGGAGATTTCAGCCGGAATATCCGGAAGTATATTCGATTTTGATCCCTCCGATAATGAACGGATGGCGGCAATATATTTCGCGGCGGAAATCAATATACTGGGAGATATTGGGGTGATGGATCTCAGCCATATTGCATCTGTGGATGAGAAAGAAGCAGCGAAGCTTGTTCTTGAAGCCATGAACAGTGGGGAGAACAGCGGAAGAATAGATAATTACAGATACAAGATAAAGAGAGCTTCTGATGGGAGTCGGGCTGTATGTGTTTTTTTGGATAGGAAGGCCGAGGTAAAGCAGATCATGAGGGTTGTCACTATGTCTCTTATTGCCGGAGGGGTATGCTGGGTAATAATGCTGATGATTGTCTATCTTCTTTCCAGAAGAGCTATAGCGCCTATAGCTGCCAATATCGAACGGCAGAAACAGTTTGTCACAGATGCCGGTCACGAGATCAAGACACCCCTTGCAATTATTTCGGTTAATGCCGAGGCAATGGAGCTTTATCAGGGTGAAAGCAAGTGGAGTCGGAATATCAAAGAGCAGGTCAAGCGGCTCAACGAGCTTATGCAGAATCTTTTAACTTTATCCAGGGCTGATGAGGGCATAGTTCCCGGGCAGATCGAGCAGGTGGATCTGAGGATGATGCTGGATGAGCAGTTGGGTGCGTTTGAGGAGATGATCCGTAAGAAACAGCTTATTATCATTAGGAGTACGGAATACTATTCTTCCGGAAGAATCACCTTTTTAGCTGATAAGGAGAGTATTCGAAGAATTTACTCCATACTTTTGGACAATGCTATTAAGTATTCCCCGGAGGAGAAAGAAATAGAGGTTTCTTTGACTCAGGATGCAAAAGCTGTGGAGTTCAGGATCAGAAATACTTGCAGCTCCCTTCCGGATTGTCCTCCGGAGAAGCTTTTTGACAGGTTTTATCGTGGGAATTCGGCAAGGACCCAGAGAAGCGGGGGAAATGGAATAGGGCTCTCGGCAGCGAGAGCATTGGTGGAGTCTTACGGGGGCAAGATCAAGGCAGAATACCTCCCGGATAACAAGATAGAGTTTGTAGCCAGATTGTATAAGTAATCCCGGCTCAGACTCTGAACCGGGATTATGATCATAATGCCTGAATGACGGTCCAAAGCCCGGAGAGGGCGATGACCAGGTAAACGAGCTTCCGCACCAGCGTCGCGGGAAGTAGTCTGAAGAATCTTATGCCTATTAGAGTTCCGATTATTGCGGCAGCCCAGCCAATGACAATAAGTTTTAGAATGTCGGGAGAGAAGGCGCCGTAGGAACCTCGCAGGAAGATGGTGATAAAGTTCACAAAAAGAAAGTAAGTTTGTATTGTAGCCACATAGGATTCGTTGTCAGGAATCGCAGCACTCAGATAGAGGCCTAAGGGAGGACCGGCAAGTCCGAAAAGTCCGCCGCTGATTCCGGAGAAGCCTCCGCAGAACAGTCCGCTGGCAACGGAAGCCTTGATTCTGATTTTATCCGAAAAGAAAGCAAAGTAAATGGCCAGGGCTATGAGAACACAGCCCAGGATAATCTTCAAGAGTCCCTGATTTGCGGACACGGAGATCACTATAAACAGAGCAGTCACAAGCCATCCGGACAGGGCACAGGGCAACAGAATCCGCCATTGGATCTTTTTGAAATACCTGATAAACAGATATATTGCCGAGGCGGAGCCTATGGAAGTGATCATAGCCACAGAGGTATTGATGGAAAAGAACATGGGAAAGATCATCATTGCGACCACGGTGAGTCCAAGACCAAGACCGGTCTGAATGATTGCACCCAATGTAACTGTAATAAAAACTATGATTCCAAGTTTAATCATTTTCAAAATTCCTTATGAGTTTTGCCGCTTTTAAGTGGACGTCCTCCGGAAGGGTAACCCTTTTGGCTCCGGCTTCCTCGTTGGTGGCATCGATTCCCATCTTATCTGACATGCCCTCTCTTGAGGAGGGATCAAGGCGATTGCAGACGACATCGGGAATGATGAAGACATCCCGGGAGGCCTGCATATGGGTGGACATCGCCCAGAGAACATCATCATCATCGTATATGTCCACATCGTCATTTACGGCAACTATCAGTTTTAAGTAGTGGTCAAGGCCGAAGAGTAGCATCATTGCCCGTTTGGCGAGCCCTTTAGAGGGGTTTTTAAGGGAGATATAGGCGTGGAAATGGCAGCCGTTCTTAGGTAGAGCGAGCCCGGTCACTTCCGGAATTTCCTTCTGTAATTTGGCGAGAAGGTTGATCTCGTCGGTAAACTGTGACAAAAGAAGGTGCTCCCAGGAATAACCCGGAACCAGATCCTGATATATGGCATTATGTCTGTGGGTTATTGCGGTGACCTCGAATATATTTCTGGTAGAACGGCTGGTACTGTAGCCGGTATACTCTCCGAAGGGACCTTCGTCCTCAAACTGATCCCATTTGAGCTTGCCTTCCAGAACATACTCGGCGTGGGCGGGAACCGGAATATCAACGGTCAGGGCCCTTGTCACCTCGGGAGTCTGATTCATGTAGGCTCCGGCCCAGGAATAGTCATCCCAGATGGCGGGAATAGTGGAGGCACAGGTGATGTGGTAGGCCGGATGGCAGCCGATTACGGCAGCAATCTCAAGGTCCTTTTGGTTTGCCCGGGCATATTCAAAATAGCGGTAAAGATCACCTCTTGAGTGAAGGCTGATTCCAATTTTGTTCTTATCTTTTAGCATCATGCGATGAAAACTCATGTTGCATCTTCCGGTAGCGGGATCTTTGGCGATTACTATTGCCGAAGTTATGTAGCGGCCGGCATCCCCCTCAAAATGACGAAAAACAGGAAGGTCAAGAACGTTGACATCATCTCCCACAGTTGCGATTTCCTGAACTGAAGGGTAATCGGTGTATATAATGTCTTTAAAGCTGTCTGCGGCAGTCTCCACACAATCTATGTTATGTATAAACTTCTTAAGGATGTCTCTGTTGGCAAAAGAGTTGGCAACGGCTACCTTGCCGGTTTCGGGATCAGTCATTTTGATTACCGGGAACTTCTTCTCAGACTCAAGCTGAAGGCTGAGGGCAGACATTAGGTAATCCTCCCTTGGGCAGGAGAGGGAGAGAAGCTCCTCCTTTTCAAGATTATTCAAAAAGAATCTTAGAGATTGGGATTCATTGTGACCGGACATAGTTGACCTCCTTAGTGATTCTGTATATTACCCCGTAATTATAACCTTTTTTGATTCCAGGAGACAACACCCCCAAGACCGGACTTTAGCTCGCCGCTTATACAAAGAACAACCCGGGGTCAAGCTGACACCCGGGTTGTGGGAAGAATGATTGTCTACTGAAGTTTTAAGTCGCCGTCCTTTACCCAGCCGATCTTTCGGAAAATAATGTTGATGGCGGGGGCGAGAATCGCGGGAAGAATGATTCCGACGAGAAGGAGACCGGCCCAGTCAAAAGCAGTGATTGCAGCTTTTGCACCGGAGGCAATGTCGGTGATCCAACCCTGGAATACTCCGATAAGACCTACGAAACCGCAGGTTCCCATTCCGGAGTCAATAGCAGGACCATTCATCTGAAGGTGGAACACGCAGGTTGCAATGGGACCTGTGATAGCAGAAGTCAGAATAGGTGAGATCCAGATGCGAGGGTTCTTTACAATATTCGGCATCTGAAGCATGGAGGTTCCGATACCCTGGGAAACGAGACCGCCCCAATTGTTTTCCTTAAAGGACATAACTGCAAAACCAACCATCTGAGCACAGCATCCGGCAACAGCGGCACCTCCGGCGAGACCGGTGAGGCCGAGGGCTGCACAGATAGCAGCTGAGGAGATGGGAAGGGTGAGGGCGATACCCACCACTACTGAGACAAGGATGCCCATAAGGAAGGGCTGGAGTTCGGTTGCCCACATGATCAGATCTCCGGTCTTCATTGCGAGTTTTCCGAGAGGAGGGGCAATGAGATAGGAGAGAGCAACTCCCACGGCGATGGTAATCAGAGGGGTCACCAGAATGTCAACCTTGGTTTCTTTAGAAACAGCCTTACCACATTCTGCGGTGATGATTGCGATGAAAAGAACCGCAAGCGGACCGCCGGCGCCACCGAGAGCATTGGCAGAGAAGCCCACGGTAATAAGAGAGAACAGAACCAGGGGAGGAGCCTGCAGGGCATAGCCGATAGCGCAGGCCATAGCCGGGCCGCTCATTGCCATAGCCAGACCACCCACGGTGTACTCGATACCGGAGATCACCGCTACGGGAGCGGTGAGAAAGCTGAGGTGACAAATTGAACCGATAGTGTTGATAATGGTTCCGATGAGCAGGGAACAGAAAAGACCCTGAGCCATGGCGCCGAGTGCATCGATACCATATCTTTTGAGTGAGATTTCGATATTCTTCCTTTTGAGGAATCCTTTCATTACTATATGCCTCCTACATGTCATAAGTCATAACAGGTGTCTTGACACCTAAACCAGACAAAATTATAGCCCTGTTGACCGGTGAAGTCAACAAGGCGGGGAGAAAAATCTGATGTTGTTTGATTAATTTGTCTTGAGGAGAAAGCCTTTCCGATCCAGCTCCTCAACAACTCTCCGGTACATGTCCTCGTCGGTAAAAGTGACGGTGTGAAGATGGATACCCTCGGTGAGACAGCTTAGGGGGAGAGCCTCAGATTCTCTGCATCTCTCAGCAAATCGATCCACGTCGTAGCGGCTGGAGAGCATAAGTTCTCCGGTGAGCTGGCCGTAAATGGGGTGATCCACGATCACATTTACCACATGACAGCCGTGATCCACGAAGATGTAAAGCTCCTCTTTGAGGGATTCCGCATCGTGGCAGACTGCAATGCGCCGGGTAAAGAGCTTGTCCTCATTAAAGAGGGTATAACCTCGGGGGGTAGCATTGATCTCAGAGCCGGAGGCGCGAAGAAGTGCGATATCTCCCACGATTATCTGACGGCTCACATTGAATCTGGAAGCCAAAGCACTTGCACTTATGGGGCTGCTTGCACTGTTCAGTATTTTAAGTATCTGGGATCTTCGTTCCGAAGCATTCATGGGATATCCTCCTTGAGTGTCTTATGAAAAGCATTGTAGCATAAGTTTTGCCGCAATACAAAAGCCGGCATAAAAATGCCGGCTTTAAATAATGCACTATGAGAACTTATTTTCCTTGCAGATTGAAACTGGACTGAACAGGTCAATAGAATCAAGAGGAAAGGGCCTGCAAGTCAATACATGAACTCAATGGAGAAGCTGCAAAAACAATGGAAGATGTTTTTGGCTACTTGCTATGATACACACAAACTGATATCTTATAAATAGCCAGATTAATGTTTTTTGAGGAGGTCAGATTATGCTGGTAATCCAGTTTGACAAGGAAAACGGCAAGCCCCTTTACCTTCAGCTATATGAAAAGATCCGTGACGATATCAGAGGCAAGGAGTTTTTGCCCAATCAGAAACTGCCCTCAAAGAGAGAGCTGGCGATCCATCTGGGAGTCAGCGTGAAGACCGTGGAGAATGCCTATCATCAGCTCATGCTGGAGGGCTACATCTATTCGAAAGAAAAAAGCGGCTATTATGCCGGAGAGCTGAACAGTTATCCGGAGACGACTTTTGTCAAAAAGCCCTACGTGAGAACCAAGGTTGAGCGAGATTACGTGGTGGATTTTTGCAGGGATATAAACTCCCGGGAGTGCACAGCCACAACAGTGTGGCAAAAGCTCGCGAAGGAAGTTGCCTTCGGGGAGCCTCAGTTTGTCAACAAGGTCCGGACTTTCAATGGAATCTATGAACTGAGAAAAGCTATTGCAGATCACCTTCGGCGATTCAACGGACTGAATGTAAGCCCGGATCAGGTGGTGGTTTGCAGCGGAGTGGACGATATTTTTGCCCGGATCCTTCAGTTTCTGGGGATGGATCTGGTGTACGCCATAGAAGATCCCGGATCCAACAAGACCAGAGGCGTGTTTCGGCGTTTCGGTGTAAAATACGAGTGCGTTCCTTTTGGAAAGGCAGGAGAGATGGTTTCCTACCTGACAGAGAAGAAGGTGAATGTGCTGAGTATCTGTCCCTCAAACAATTTTCCCTATGGGACAGTAACTCCCATTGCAGAGCGGATCGAGCTGTTTAGATGGGCGGACAAGTCTCCGGATAGATATATCATCGAGGATGACTACAACAGTGAGTACCGACATACCGGAAATCCTATCTATCCTATGTATGCCAGTGACTGGTTTGACCAGGTGATCTACATAAACGAGTTTGTAAAAACCGCCTTGCCCAGCACCAGCGTGGGCTATATGGTGCTGCCGGAGAAGCTTATGCGCCGCTATGAGGAGGAGATGGGGTCCTGCCTCTGCGGAGTTTCGGATCTTGAGCAGCGAATCCTGGCAAAATATATCAGCGAAGGCCACATCGAGCGCTACATAAATGTGGTGAGACGGCATAATGCAAGGCAGAGGGAGGTTTTTACCGGGAAGATAACCGAAGGAATCAACCCGTCAAAAGCAGAGCTTGAGGAGGAGTCCGAGGGAACCCATTTCATTCTTAGAATAAAAACCACAATGACGGATGAGGATATACGCCGGGAATTTGAAAAGCGGGGAGTGAAGCTTTATCTCATGAGTGACTACTGTGAGGGGGAAAATAAAGCACTTGCCGGAACTTTAGTACTGAACTATTCAGACGTGAGCGATGCTCAGTTTGACTATTTTATTGAGAAGTTTAATGAGATCTTTGAGTAAAGAAGGAGACGAATATGTACATAAAGAGGGATGACCTGAGATTTCTTTGCGAGCTGATTCCCTATGGAGATATGCTGGTGGAGTATGATGAAAAAGACAAGATAATAGAGCTTTTGGATAACCTGATAATCGATAACATGATCGCCAACGACGGAAATGTGGACGAGAAGGGAAAGAAGATCCAGAAGCTTTTTGACAGAATAGTAGAGGCCAATCAGTAGTCTGAACTTCCGATTGGCCCATAAAGAATATTATTCAATTTCGTCAAGTAGTTGCTTGTAATAGGAGACGGTCTTATCGGTATCCCTGGTGCTTACGATGTAATTGCCCTCCTCGGTTTCCAGCAAGATGAAAGCTTCAGTCCTAGGATCCAGGAGCAGGCGAACATTGCCCCCAACAGAGTTGGCAAACCATTTGCCGGATAGCAGAGTTTCCATGCCGGTACCGGAGATCTTCGTCAGATGTTCCGGAACATCCTCAAGAAGAGTGGCCTTATCCACGGAGTCGAGAGCGATGTTGTAATGGCTGAAGCCGGAACGAACATCGAGCTCCTGAGAGTTGATCTCAAATACTATCTCCTGGGTGCCGATGGAGTCAAAGATGACCCCAAAAAAAGGAAGCATGAGGATGACAAGCAAAGTGATTATGGTCAGCACTTTGCCTGCGGGCCGGGCAAAGTTGAAAGTAGTATTAATGCCGATGCGGTTGTTAACAATGAGCTTTTTGTCATTGGGGTTGTAGTAAAGGATTCCCCCAAGCCAGTAGTCATCTTCATCCACATAGCGCTCACCCTCGCTGTTGCCTGTAAGCCGCTCCTGAGCCGCCCGGGTCTTCATCTCAAGTTTTACGGCGTAGAGACAGAGAAGCACCGAAAACAGGATCAGAGCAAGAAGCCCTATCCAGGGGTGAATGGGCATCAACAGAGCGGTAATAACGCAGATGATTCCGAGAAAATAGCTGAGGGAAAGCCACATGAGCCCCCAGTTACCTTTGCGGATCCGGGTGAGAGTCGTGGTGAGTTCAGAATCATCATCCACCATCTCCGGCTTATCTCTGTAGAGATAACGATAGCCCACAAAAGAGAGCAGGCACATGACCGCAAAAAAGATATTCAGGGAAACATATATACGGGAGAAAAAGACGGGAATCAGACAGAGAATCACCGGAGGAATAAACCAGCCAGGGGAGATCCAATTGATTTTGGGAACCTCCAGGGGTTTTAATACCGGAGCCTGAGCCTTGCGTTTCCAGCCATGCTCCTCCTTGATCTTTTTAAGGCGAATATTGCTCATTACATATGGAATGTTCGGTACAGTTACAGCTATGAAAAGCCATATTCCCCACACGGTCATCATCAGGGATGACGGAAGTAAGAAACAGGGTATGACGGTCAGAACCAGCAACCAACAGATGGTGCGGGAGCATCGGATGAAAGAATCGGCTTCCGCTTTAACTTCCGGATCCTCCTGACCTTCTTTGGGAAAGGTTACCCCGAGAATCAGGTTCTTCTTGGGTTTGGCCTCGTTTTTTAACATATGGTACATAAGAATGGGTAACCAGAAGATGCTGCCCCAAAGGATACATTTGGTCAAAAGCATATGATCACTCCTGTCTAATCTGAAAAAGTCTGAATCAGATCAAAAATCAATCTTGATCATGGGAATCGTCAATCAGATTGCCCTTTGCAATATTTTCCTGAATGATTCGGTCCGAGTACTCAAAAAGAGACTCGCTGCCCCATTTCGTCCGGCTCTGTCGGCGATAGATCTGGCTGGCAGTGTTGCGGTGTTCTCTCCAATCTCCCCCGTTGTTGCTGTTGTTGAGCAGCAGAGGCTGAAGGTTGTCCATGGCGTGGGCAAACCGGGCTTCCGGAGTTTCGGATTCCTCGAACTCGTCGAAGAGAGCTATGAACTCCTCCTTCTGATCCGGAGGCAAAAGCGAGAATATCCGTTCCTTGGCAGCATCCTCCCGGGCTTTCTGAGTCTTAAGTCCTTCCTCGTCGTAGGCGTAGGTGTCCCCGGCGTCGATCTCCACCACGTCGTGGATCAGGCACATTAGCATGACCCTGGAAATATCGATCTTCTCATTGGAGTACTCTCTGAGGACATAAGCCATGACAGCCATGTGCCAGGCGTGCTCCGCATCGTTCTCCCTCCGCCCGAAATCTGAAAGATGGGTCTGGCGGAAGATGTTTTTCTCCTTATCAATTTCCAAAGAAAAATTCAACTGCTTCTCTAATCTGGGGTTCATGTCAAATCCTTTCAAAGGCCAAAAGCTTGTGGCGAAAACAATAGTTATGGTAAATATATTATAGTGTAATTCTGACGGTAAAGCATCAGCTACAAAAGATTTTAATAACTGCGGGAGCTTTTATGAAAAAAGAACGTCTATGTAAAATAATCAAAAATACCCTCATCCCCTACCTGAACAGGGAAGTGGTTTATTTCAACCAGTATTCCCTTAAGCGCTGCTTCACACCATATGGGGAGGAGACTATCGCTGACTGCGGCTGCGGCCCCTGCGCCTGCGCCGGGGTCATCTCCACTCTCACCGGGAAAAAGATATCTCCGAAAACTTTGGCGGACCGGGCGGTTGCGGCACACAAATACAAAAGCGGCTGCGGTACCTACCACAACTTCATCCCCATGATCCTGGAGGAGTACGGGCTCACCTGCGTCAGTGTTCTGGCGGACGTGGACAAGATGGCAGAACTCATATCTCCGGGAGAGGCCATGGCGATAGTCCTTGTGAAAAAAGGACGCTTCTGTAACTGCAATCACTTTGTGAGTGTAGGAATCAACAAAAAAGCAAAACCCGGAAGCGAAAAGCTCCTCAAGGTCTATAACAGCGTCAACGTTCTCGACTGCTATAGAAGCTTTACAAAGCAGGAACTTTCGGAGAATCTGGTCAATAAAACCGACGGCCTCGGCCCCATCTGGGTCGCAGTAAAGAAGGCCTAGAGACAAAAGAATAATAGTTACAAAAAGCACCATTCTGATAGATCTACTTACTTAAATCACTCAGAATGGTGCTCTTTTGTTCTTGGAGTTTGTTAGCACTTTTCTTAACCTGTAATCATAGTACCACACCAATCTTAATTGCCAATATAAATACCATAAAAAGAAAAGAAACAAATCTAAACATTTTATAAATCCCAGACTTTTC
Organism: Clostridiales bacterium; assembly: GCA_029227635.1. Classification (GTDB taxonomy): domain Bacteria; phylum Bacillota; class Clostridia; order Lachnospirales; family Lachnospiraceae; genus SUG1684. The sequence goes on along the minus strand of JAQYAH010000086.1, from coordinate 2,176 downwards.
CCAATAGAATTCGCGAAAAAAACAAGGCCTTTTCAGAAACTCGAAGGTTTTCCGGCAGGTGCATCTGACCGGAAAGTTAGTTTTTGGGGAGGTTTTCAAAGTGAAGGATGATAAATTTTTTTCACAGAGATGCCGTACATTTGGTTTGACAGCACGGAACGTGCAATTTCACACTGATTTTACAAAGGAGGTGGAGGACTTGCAGACTCTCAATGAAGTGGCGGAGAGTGTCGGAATGACGAGGCGCGTCATACAGGAATATGAGAAGGCGGGGCTGGTGAGTAAACCCGTCTGCAAAAACAAGTATGGCCACCTGCTCTACGACAGAGAGGACATCTACCAGCTCTGGATCGTCAGATACTACCGGGATCTGGGATTTTGCAAAGGCGAGATCCGGGAGATCCTTGATGCCCCAAATCCTCTTGAGCGGCTGAGAGCGCAGGTCGAACATCTGAAAACCCGCGAAAAGAAACTGCGGAGCATGATAAAAATCTGTGAGCGACATGTTTCCACCGGGGAAAACCCCATAGATCGCAGATTCAGGGAGGAAATCTACCGGAATGTGGGGTACGACAGTTTTTTTGAAATGTTGAGCAGCGAAGTAAAGGAGAGAAAGTTATGATTTGTAAACACTGTGGCGCAAATATCGAGATGAAGTCCGGACATGAGGTTCAGGTCTGCCCTTATTGCGGATCAAAAGAACTGGTTCAGGACCAGGTGGGAGATCAAAAGGTACAGAACTATGAGAAAAGCAAACTGGGGAAATGGATGATCATTGGAGCAGTCATCACTCTGGCGCTGTCCATTGTAGCCTTCAAGGACGGATTGATTATAAGAGGCATCATCACTCTCATCCAGACCGGACTTTTTATTGCATCCTGGCTCATGGGAATGCGCATGGTCCCCGAACCGGTAAAAAATCTCCATAAGGCTCTGGCAGGCCTTGCCCTCATTCTTTTGGTGCCGGCCATGATGCTCGGAGGAGGCGATGACAAGGCCGACAGATACGACAAAGAGATAGCGGAGATGGAAGAAGAGATTGAGGAAATGGATAAGGAGGCCAAGGAAAAAGAGGAAGCTGCTAAAAAAGAAGAGGTGAAGGAGGAAGTCAAGGAAGAGGTTAATGATGAATCGGCCAAGACCGAGACTGCTCCGGCTTCCACCGGAATGCGCCCTGAGTTCAAGACCATGATGGACGAGTACGAGAAGTTTTTCGACGAGTATATCGACTTCATGAAGCGCTACGAGGATTCTGGCAACAGCCCTGCCATGATGACGGACTATCTCTCCTACATGGATCAGTTCACCAAGACCATGGCGGCTATGGACAAGGTAGACGATTCGGAGCTCTCAACCGAGGAAATGGCCTACTATCTTGAGGTGAATGCCCGGATCGAGAAGAAGCTTTTGGAGGCGTCGCTCTAGGAGAGCGGAAACTGAATTAAGCAAATGAGGTATTATGTGAAAGAGTCCCCCTAAAACGGGGACTCTTTTTGTATATGAACGCCACACAGAATTCTTCTCCATCCCCCTCACATGATGTATAATGTACTAAAGTACGTACAGGGAGGTAACTTTATGCAGCGTTATGTTATGGCACTTGATGCCGGTACGACCTCAAACAGATGCATCCTGTTTGATGAAAAAGGAAGGATCTGCAGTGTGGCTCAGAAGGAATTCCGCCAGATCTATCCCCAGCCCGGATGGGTGGAGCACGACCCCGAGGAAATCTGGGAGACGCAGCTTGAAGTAGCGGTGACCGCCCTTCGAAATGCCGGAGCCAGTGCGGCGGATATTGCAGCCATCGGCATTACAAATCAGCGGGAGACTACCATTATCTGGGACAGAGCCACCGGGGAACCGGTGTACAATGCCATTGTGTGGCAGTGCCGCAGAACCGCCGAGTACAGCGATTCGCTGATTCATGCCGGTCACATGGAGACCATAAGGAGCAAGACTGGTCTCATCATAGATCCGTATTTTTCCGGAACGAAGATCCGGTGGATCCTGGAGAATGTTCCCGGAGTAAGAGAGCGGGCCATGAGAGGTGAGTTGGCTTTCGGAACGGTGGAGACCTGGCTCATCTGGAAACTCACCGGGGGAAAAGTACATGTGACGGACTACTCCAACGCTTCCAGAACTATGCTTTTCAATATTAAGACCCTGGAGTGGGATA
>JAQYAH010000085.1 GCA_029227635.1 Clostridiales bacterium | reverse complement strand
GGTGGATGAGCATCTTGCCGGCTTTGGAAGCTGTATCTCGGTTATCCTTGAAAAGGACGGCTCAGTTACTGTGGAGGATGACGGCAGAGGTATTCCGGTTGATCTTCATGAGAAAGGAGTTTCAGCGGCCCGACTGGTTTTTTCTACTCTTCATGCCGGTGGAAAATTTGACAACAGCGTGTATAAAACCAGCGGCGGACTCCACGGAGTAGGCTCATCCGTAGTAAATGCTCTCTCTGAGCGGATGGATATCTGGATCAGCCGGGATGGAGCCGTCTATCATGACGGTTACGAGAAGGGAGATCCGGTAGTTGAACTGGAAAAAGGGCTTTTGCCCAAAGTCGGAAAGACGAAAAAGACCGGAACAAGGATCAACTTTTTGCCGGATGGAACTATTTTTGAGAAGACCAGGTTTAAAGCGGATGAGATCAAGAGCAGACTTCACGAAACGGCCTACTTAAATCCAAGCCTCACCATTCACTTCGAGGATAGGCGAAAGGATAATCCGGAGATCGTTGACTACCATGAGGAGGATGGAATCATTGGTTTCCTAAGGGAGATGAATGAGAAAGAGGAGTGTCTTTGCGAACCTATATACTTTAAGGGAGAAGCAGAGGGAATCGAGATGGAGGCCTGCTTCCAGTACGTAAATGAGTTCCACGAGTCAGTCCTTGGTTTTTGCAACAATATCTACAATGCTGAGGGTGGTACTCACCTCACCGGCTTCAAGACTACGTTTACCATGCTGATGAACCAGTATGCCCGGGAGATAGGTATCTTAAAAGAGAAAGATGCCAACTTCACCGGAGCTGATGTTCGAAACGGTATGACAGCAGTCATTTCCATTAAACACCCGGATCCCAGATTTGAGGGTCAGACCAAGACCAAGCTGGACAATCCCGATGCGGCAAAAGCTGTCAGCAAGATAACGGGCGAACAGGTGGTTTTGTATTTTGACCGAAACCTTGAGATTCTTAAGAAGATTCTAGGCAGTGCAGAGAAATCTGCCAAGATTCGGAAATCTCAGGAGAAGGCCAAGACAAATCTTCTGGCTAAGCCCAAGTATTCTTTTGATAGTAACGGAAAGCTGGCCAACTGTGAGAGCAGGGATTCCTCCAAATGTGAGATATTCATAGTGGAGGGTGATTCCGCGGGAGGCTCTGCTAAGACTGCAAGGAATCGAATCTATCAGGCAATCCTTCCCATAAGAGGTAAGATCCTGAATGTGGAGAAGGCCAGCATAGACAAAGTTCTTGCCAATGCGGAGATCAAAACCATGATCAATGCTTTTGGATGTGGTTTTTCAGAAGGTTATGGCAACGACTTTGATATAACAAAGCTCCGGTACGATAAGATAATTATCATGGCAGATGCCGATGTGGACGGAGCTCATATTTCCACCTTGCTGTTGACTCTTTTTTACCGGTTCATGCCGGAACTCATCTATGAGGGACATGTGTACATCGCCATGCCTCCTCTCTACAAGGCTACTTCGAGCAAAGGCAGAGAGGACTATCTCTATGATGACAAGGCTCTGGCAAAATACCGGGAGGCCAACAAGGGAGTTTCTTACACGCTTCAGCGCTACAAAGGACTTGGAGAGATGGATCCGGAACAGCTCTGGGAGACCACTTTGGACCCGGAGAGAAGGATGCTGAAGAAGGTGGAAATAGAAGATGCACGACTGGCATCTTCAGTTACAGAAATGCTTATGGGAAGCGAAGTGCCCCCCAGAAGACAGTTTATTTACGAGAACGCCAGAGAGGCAGAACTCGATATCTAGGAGGATTAGGTCTTGCAAAGCCAGACTGAAAGAATAATACATACAGAGTATTCGGAAGTGATGCAGAAGTCGTATATCGATTATGCCATGAGTGTAATCATATCCCGTGCCCTTCCGGATGTCAGAGACGGACTTAAGCCGGTTCAGCGTCGGACGCTTTTTGACATGAGTGAACTTGGGATCCGCTATGACAAACCCTACAGAAAATGTGCCAGAATTGTGGGAGATACCATGGGTAAATTCCACCCTCACGGAGACAGTTCCATCTATGAGGCTCTGGTAGTTATGGCTCAGGAGTTCAAGAAAAACAACATCCTTGTGGACGGTCACGGTAACTTCGGATCAATCGAGGGGGACGGAGCGGCGGCCATGCGATACACTGAGGCAAGGTTAAGTCAGCTCTCCCAGGAGGTTTTTCTTGCGGATCTGGACAAAAATGTGGTGGACTTTGTTCCAAACTTCGATGAGACGGAGAAAGAGCCGGAGGTGCTCCCGGTTAGAATCCCCAATCTTTTAGTAAACGGTGCTGAGGGAATTGCGGTAGGTATGGCCACAAGTATCCCCACTCACAATCTGGGAGAAGTAGTGGAGGGAGTCAAAGCCTATATTCGCAACGAAAACATCACCACCGAGGAACTGATGGAGTATATTCCCGGTCCCGATTTTCCCACCGGTGGTATAGTCATCAACAAAAATGATCTTCTGAACATTTACGAGACTGGTCAGGGACACATAAAGCTTCGGGGCAAGGTGGATTTCGAGAAAGGAAAGGGAAGCACCAGAGATCGCCTGGTAATCTCGGAGATTCCCTACACTATGATCGGCACCGGTATAAGCAAGTTCCTCAATGATGTGGCGGCCCTTGTTGAGTCAAAACAGGCTCCGGAGATCGTCGACATATCCAACCAGTCCTCAAAGGATGGTATCCGCATCGTTCTCGAACTTAAGCGGGGAGCAGATGTGGAGAATCTGAAAAATCTTCTCTACAAAAAGACCAGGCTCGAAGACACTTTCGGTGTCAACATGCTGGCGGTTGCGGACGGTAAGCCTGAGACCTTAGGACTTAAGAAGATAATCGAACATCATGTGGATTTTTCCATGGAGCTTTGCACCAGGAAATATACCACTCTCCTCAATAAGGAGCAGGAGAAAAAGGAGATTCAGGAGGGCCTTATTAAGGCCTGCGACGTAATCGATCTCATCATTGAGATTCTTAGAGGCAGTAAGAGCGTGGCAGATGCCAAGGCCTGTCTGGTGGAAGGAAATACGGAGAATATCTCCTTCAAGACCAGGATCTCAAGACGCATGGCGGGACTTCTCCGCTTCACCCCGAGACAGGCTCAGGCGATTCTGGACATGAGACTTGCAAAACTTGTGGGACTTGAGATCGATGCCCTCATGAAGAGCCATGAGGAAACCCTGGCGAATATTGCCCGGTATGAAGATATCCTCAACAATTACGATTCCATGGCAAGGGTTATTCTGGAAGATCTGGAGGACATCAAAAATCGTTTTTCCAGAGAGCGCCGGACTCAGATCGTCAATGCCCGGGAAGCAGTAGTGGTAGAAAAGCCGGTGGAGGAGGAAGAGGTTATAGTCCTTGTAGATCGCTTCGGCTATGCAAGAACCATAGACACTTCTCTATACGAGAAACGAAAAGAGGATATTGATAAGGAGAACCGGTACGTCTTTTCCAGCATGAATGTGGGAAAGATCTGTCTGTTCACCGATACTGGAAGAATGCACACCATCAAAGTTATGGACCTTCCGGAGAGTAAGTTGAGGGATAAGGGCATTCCCCTGGATAATGTCAGCAACTATGACAGCGGCCAGGAGAGAATCGTGTTTATGTGCGATTCGGATCAGCTCCGGCTTGGATGTCTGTGTTTTGTCACGGCAAAAGGCTTCGTCAAACAGGTGGAAGGCAAGGAATTTATTGTGGCAAAACGAACTATTGCCTCCACTAAGCTAAATGAGGGAGACCACCTTGAAGCTGTGTCAATGTGCGGAGGGGACAGTCAGATCGTACTTAGGAGCCATAAAGGCTATCAGCTCAGATTTCCCACAGAGGAGATACCTGTTCAGAAAAAGACGGCAGCAGGCGTCAGAGGTATCCGGCTTGAACCGGAAGATTCGGTTGAGGAGGCGGTAGTAAGCCCCGGAGGCCATGGAGCGACCATAACGTTGGAGGATAAAACCGTGGCTTTAAGCAGTATCCGCCTGGGCAAAAGAGATACAAAGGGAACAAAACCCCGTAAGTAGCCAAAAAGCCCTTGATATTATTTCGAAGAGATGATATTATTTGCTTGTAATATGGAAACGGCCCAAAGAGTGAACTTGAAAGAGTTCACTCTTTTCACGTCAGGATTCTTTTTTTAATGGTAAGGGAATGGGCTGATACCTGAGAATGAGGAGATTAAATGGCATCAAGAGATTTGATTGAGAAAAAAGCAGAAGAGATCGTTCGACCCATAGTGGAGAGCAACGGCTTTGAACTCTGGGATGTGGAGTATGTCAAGGAAGGCTCGGAGAAATACCTCAGAGCTTACATTGACAAGGAAGGCGGAATCACCATCAATGACTGTGAGCTGGTGAGCAGGGCTTTTTCAGAGAAGCTGGATGAGGATGATTTCATAAAGGAGGCTTACATCCTGGAAGTAAGTTCTCCGGGACTCACAAGACCCCTGAAGAAGGACAAGGATTTTGACAGAAGTATCGGCAAGCTTGTGGAGGCGGGTACTTTTGCAAAAATAGATAAGCGCAAGGAATTCCTTGGAAGACTTGTGGCTTTTGACGACAGCACCGTTACCCTTGACGAGGAGGGAACGGAGATCGTATTACCAAGAAAACAACTCAGTTACATAAGACTGGCTTTTGAATTCTAACCCGTTAAAGATATCGGAGGTAAAAAATGGGAAAAGTAAACGCAGAACTTCTGGAGGCACTGACAATTCTTGAAAAAGAAAAAGAGATCAGCCGGGATACCGTACTTGATGCTATCGAGGCAGCACTTATCAGTGCTTATAAGAATCATTTCGGAAAATCCGACAATGCCAGAGTTGATATCAACAGAGACACCTGTGAGTACAGAGTATATGCACTGAAGACCGTTGTGGAGAATGTGGAAGACCCTGTCATGGAGATCACTCCCGAGGGAGCAGCAAAGTATTCTTCAAATGCCGTAGTAGGTGATATCGTTCAGGTTCCTGTGGAATCCAAGGCTTTTGGACGTATTGCCACTCAGAACGCTAAGAATCAGATCCTTCAGAAGATTCGTGAGGAGGAGAGAACCGTTCTTTTCGAGCAGTTCCAGGCAAAAGAAAAAGCCATCATCACCGGCGTGGTTCAGCGCTATTCCGGAAAGAACCTCTGCATCAACCTTGGCAAGGCAGATGCGATCCTTCCCGAGTCCGAACAGGTAAAAGGTGAACACTTAAGACCCACAGAGCACGTGAAGGTTTATGTAGTAGAGGTAAAGAACTCAGCAAGAGGTCCCAGAATCCTCGTTTCCCGCTCACATCCCGAACTTGTAAGAGCACTTTTTGAAGAAGAAGTGACTGAGGTTAGAGAGGGAATCGTGGAGATCAAGAGCATCGCGAGAGAAGCCGGATCTAGAACCAAGATCGCAGTGTGGTCCAACGATCCGGATGTAGATCCTGTAGGTGCTTGCGTAGGCCTTAACGGAGCAAGAGTAAATGCAGTGGTAAATGAACTTAAGGGTGAGAAGATCGATATCGTCAACTGGGATGAGAACCCTGCTTTCTTCATTGAGAACGCTTTGAGTCCCGCAAAAGTAATTGCGGTTGGGGCAGATCCTGATGAGAAGATGGCAGATGTTGTAGTTCCTGACTATCAGCTTTCCCTTGCTATCGGCAAGGAGGGACAGAATGCCCGACTGGCTGCAAGACTTACCGGCTACAAGATCGATATCAAGAATGAGACTCAGGCAAGGGAAGCCGGAGAACTCTTTGATGAGGAAGAAGAAGATTACGAGATCCTGCCTTATGAGGAGGTCATTGAATAAGACCTCTTTTGCAGAAAATTCTCTATAGATAGGAAGTGAGAAAGTGGCACAGACAAAAAAAATACCCCAGCGCAAATGTGCAGCTTGCGGCGAACACCGGGACAAAAGTGAGTTATTTCGAATCGTGAGGACACCCGAAGGGGAGATACTTGTCGATGACACCGGAAGAAAAAACGGCAGAGGCGCTTACCTTTGCAGAAGCGAAGCCTGCATTGCCAGGGCGGCTAAGACGAAGGCGCTTCAGAGATCATTAAAGGTGGAAATCCCGGAGGAGATCTTCGATGGTTTAAGGAGTGAGATCTGATGGCAGATAAGGACAAGGTGTTAATGCTTTTGGGGCTTGCCAAAAGAGCCGGCAAGGTTACTGCAGGCGGTGAGATGACCTTAAAGGACGGAAGAGCCGGCAAGCTTTTCTGTGTGATAGTCGCCGGAGATGTGTCCAAAGGCAGCACAAAGAAGATCAGAAATATGTGTGAATATTACGAGATACCGCTTTTCACTTATGGAGAGAAAAAGACTCTCGGGAAAGCCCTTGGAAGAGATTACTGCGCAGCCGCAGGAATCCAGGATCCGGGTTTTGCTAAGGAAATAGAGAAAAGGATCTTACAGGTGAACAAAAATCGATAACAGGCAGGAGGATATAAATGAGTATAAATGAATTTTCAAATAACGAAGAAGTAAATGGTGCGAAAGCTAAAGGCTCTGCGGAGGGTGCCGGAAAAGAAGAACCTAAAAAGAAAAGGATAATCCGTGTAGTAAGACCTCAGAATGCGCAGCAGGGCAATAGCAGACGCAGCGGAAATAACAATAACAGAAGAAAAGACAGCAATTCTTCTTCCAGAAGCGGTGCTCCGAGAGGCGAAAGAAGCGGTAATGGCGCAAGCCAGAATCGCAAGCCCAACAAACCTATCGGGCCCACAAGACCTATTGCTGGAGAGAGACCGGTGCTCTCAGTGAGACCTACCGCGGAGATCAGACACGAGCTTGACGATAAAACTCCGGGAAGAACCATCATAATTGAGTCAGAGAAGAAACCTTCAAAGAAGGAGAAGATTGCTCCCGAGGTTGTTGAGGCAGCGCCTGCAGCAGTGGTTCAGGAGGAGACTTCAGTAAAAGCAGCCGAGGCACCTAAAGCAGAAGAGACTAAGGTAGAGAAAACTGCTTTTGAGAGCAAAGACAAAAAGTCTGAGACAAAAGCCAAAACTTTCGGAGAGAAGAAGGCTGAGTTCAAGGAGAAGGCTTTCAAGAAGAAAAATGACAAGGGCTTCGAAAAGCGAGAGGATGGCGGTGACCATCGTGGCAAGAATGAAAGAGGCGGAAGATTCGGCAAAAAGAACGATGACGCCAGAAATTCAGGTCCTTTCAGAAGAGATAACAAGAATGGCAGAATGTCTGTTCCGGCTTCTGAAGAGAACAGTATGAAGCAGAATTCTAAGGACAGCTATAACAAGAAGAAGAGCCGCAAGGATCAGTATCAGCAGGGCGACAGATTTGACAAGAAGGCAGAATCCAAGAAGGCCGGTGCTTTCCATAAGCCTGTCAAGGTGGATAAGCCCAAAGAAGAGGAACTGATCAAGATGATCACTGTTCCCACAACTATCACCATTCAGGAACTTGCGGATAAGATGAAGATCCAGCCTTCCACCATCGTGAAAAAGCTTTTCATGAAGGGAACTCTGGTTACCATCAACCAGGAGATCGAGTATCAGATGGCAGAAGAGATCGCTATGGATTTCGATGTTCTCTGCGAACCTGAGAAGGAAGTGGACGTTCTTGAGGAACTCCTCCGAGAGGAAGAGGAAGACGAGAGCAAGATGGTTCCCCGTTCACCCGTTGTGTGTGTAATGGGTCACGTTGACCACGGTAAGACTTCCCTCCTGGACAAAATCAGACACACCAACGTCACAGATAAGGAAGCCGGCGGTATCACTCAGCACATTGGTGCTTACGTGGTAAAAATCAACGGAGAGAATATTACTTTCCTTGACACCCCCGGACACGAAGCATTCACCTCCATGCGTATGCGTGGTGCATCCTCTACTGATATTGCGGTTCTCGTGGTAGCAGCGGATGACGGTGTAATGCCCCAGACTGTAGAGGCCATCAACCACGCAAGAGCTGCCGGAGTTGAGATCATTGTTGCAGTGAACAAGATCGATAAGCCCGGTGCGAATGTTGAGAAGGTAAAACAGGGACTTTCCGAGTACAACCTAATTCCTGAGGAGTGGGGCGGTTCCACAGTGTTTGTTCCCGTTTCCGCAAAGACAGGTGAAGGTATTGAGAACCTTCTGGAGATGATCGTACTCACAGCGGAGATGCTGGAGCTTAAGGCGAATCCCAAGCGCCAGGCCAGAGGTCTCGTGCTCGAGGCGAAGTTGGATAAGGGTAGAGGACCCGTTGCAACCGTGCTTGTACAAAAGGGTACTCTCAAAGTCGGTCAGTCAGTGGCGGCAGGAACTGCTTACGGCAAGGTTCGTGCCATGATCGATGATAAGGGAAGAAGAGTTAAGGAGGCCGGTCCTTCAACTCCTGTTGAGATCCTTGGACTTAACGAAGTTCCCGGTGCCGGAGATGTATTTATCGGACCTAAGACTGATAAGGAGGCAAGACACTTTGCCGAGACCTTTATCTCCCATAACAAGATACAGCTTGTATCTGAGAATAAGTCCAAGCTCAAGATGTCACTGGACGATCTCTACGCTCAGATCAAGGAAGGCAATTTAAAGGAGCTTGATATCATTGTTAAGGCTGATGTACAGGGCTCAGTTGAGGCAGTAAGACAGAGCCTTGAGAAACTGTCCAATGATGAGGTAGTAGTAAAGGTTATCCATGGTGCGGTTGGTGCCATCAGTGAATCCGACGTATCTCTGGCTTCGGCTTCTAATGCGATCATCATCGGATTCAACGTAAGACCCGATGCTATGGCCAAGGACACTGCAGAGTCAGAAGGTGTAGATATCCGGCTTTACCGCGTAATCTACAACGCTATCGAAGACATTGAGGCGGCTATGAAGGGTATGCTTGATCCTGAATTCAAGGAAGAAGTCATCGGACATGCCGAGGTAAGACAGATCTTCCACGCATCAGGTGTTGGAACAATCGCCGGTTCCTATGTGAAGGACGGTAAATTCGAGAGATCTGCCGAGACCCGCATCATCCGTGACGGCGTTGTTGTTTACGAAGGAAGCCTGGCTTCTCTTCGTCGTTTCAAGGATGACGTTAAAGAAGTGCGTGCCGGTTACGAATGTGCGTTTGTATTTGAAAGCTACAACGATGTCAAAGAAGGCGATGTTGTTGAAGCATTCAAGATGGTTGAGGTAGCACGTTAATATGAGAAAAAACAGTATTAAGAATACAAGAATCAACAGTGAGGTCCAGAGAGAACTCAGCAAGATCATAAGAGAAGAGCTTAAGGATCCCAGAATCGGGCTCATGACCAGCATCACCGATGTGGAAGTGGCTCCGGATCTAAAGACCTGTAAAGTGTTTGTGAGTATCCTCGGTTCCAAGAAGGAACAGGAGGATACCATGAGCGGCCTCAAAAATGCCGGCGGCTTCATAAGAAGGACTCTGGCAAAGAACTTAAACCTCAGAAACACGCCGGAACTGTTCTTTTTGTCCGACCATTCCATCGAGTACGGCATAGACATGATCCGAAAGATCGATGAGGTCACAAAAGATCTTCCGGAGGCGGAAGAGGAAGAATAATGGAAAAGCTAAGTGAGATAGCATCAAAATACAATACCTGTGCAATCGCCGGTCACGTCAACCCCGACGGTGATTGTGTGGGATCCGTCATGGCCCTTTATAATTATCTTAAGAAAGCAGTCCCCGGCTTGGCGGTAAAGGCTTATCTGGAGCCGATACCGGAAGCTTTTGTAAGCTTCACGGCGGGTGCCGATGAAATAAGAAACAGTGCTGCAGGAGATGAAGCGCCAGAGTTGTTTTTTGCTCTGGACTGCGGGGATCTTAACCGGGTTGCAGTGGCTAAGGATTTGATGGCTAAGGCAAAAGTCTGTGTCTGCATCGATCATCACATCAGCAACAAAGGCTTTGGAGATATCAACTGTATCCGCCCGGACAAAAGCTCCACCTCAGAGATCCTTTATGAGCTCATGGAGGAAGATCTGGGGGTGAACAGCAAAGAGGTGGCAACCCTCTTGTATCTTGGAATCATGCAGGATACCGGCGTCTTCCAGTATCCCCTGACGGGAAAAAGAACCATGGAGATCGGAGGAAAGCTCATGAGTTTCGGAATTGAGTTTTCTGAGATCGTGGAGGAGACTTTTTTCAGCAAAAGCTATACCCAGAATCTTCTTCTCGGAAAAGCGCTGACAAAAAGCAGACTTCTTCTTGACGGAAAGCTGATAGTTTCCAGGTTGACCGGAGAGGACATGGAGGAGCTAAATGCAGGCCCCGGGGATACGGAAGGGATCGTGAGCCAGCTCAGAAACACCAGAGGCACCATGGCGGCAGTTTTTGCCTATTACGCCAATGACGGCAGGTACAAAATTTCCCTGCGAAGCAAAGGAAAGCTGAATGTCAGCTGTATCGCGGAAGCTTTCGGCGGCGGCGGCCATGTAAATGCGGCGGGATTTCATACCAGCAAGGACATTGATATGATATTTGACCGTATCGTGGCACTGGTAAAAGAACAGTTGGATGAGATGACTAATGATTAATGGTTTTGTAAATGTATATAAAGAAACCGATTTTACCTCCCACGATGTGGTGGCGGTTCTAAGAGGCATCTTCAGGCAGAAGAAGATCGGTCATACCGGAACTTTGGATCCAATGGCTGAGGGAGTGCTTCCAATCTGCCTCGGAAAAGCAACCAGGGCGGCAGAACTTCTATCTGATAAGGAGAAGACCTACGTTACAAGAATGCTGCTGGGGAAGGAGACTGACACCCAGGACATAACCGGTGAGGTGGTGGCTGAGGTTCCAAAGTCAAAGGTTTTGGCCATAAAAGAGGAGGAGATCCGCCTAAAGGCTGAAGAGTTTTTGGGCCCTCAGAAGCAGATTCCGCCTATGTATTCCGCCAAAAAGATCAACGGCAAAAGGCTCTACGAACTCGCAAGAGAAGGCAAGGTGGTGGAGAGAAAAGCCTGCGATATAACGGTTTTTGAACTTAAAGTGTTAAAAATCGAACTCCCTTATGTGGACATGGAGATCACCTGTTCCGCCGGTACCTACATCCGGACGATCTGCCACGATCTGGGGCGAAGGCTTGGAGTCGGGGGTTGCATGACAGAGCTTACCCGCACGAGAGTCAGCACTTTTACCGCGGAGAAGGCATATACCTTGGATGAACTCCGACAGATGAAGGAGGAGGGGAAACTTCTCGCGGCGGTGGAGCCTGTCGATTTTGCTTTCATGAGTCTTTCCGGAGCAAAAGCTTCAAAGGATGCAGACGGGATCCTTCACAACGGCGGAAAAGTTCAGATTCAGAGACTTGATCTTACCGGTATAAGACCCGGGCGGATAAGAGTATACGATTCCGAAAATGAGTTCATGGGAATCTACTACCTGGAAGGGGATTATTACAGACCCTGCAAGTTTTTTTACGAGGTGAAACAGTGATATATTTCAGAGGAACTACGAACTTTAAGGTGGAAGGGGAGAGTGCAGTCACTCTGGGCAAGTTTGACGGCATACATCTCGGTCACCAGGAGCTGATCAGAAATATTACCGCAAAAAAAGATGACGGCCTTACATCCATAGTATTTACTTTTGACATACTCCCAAGAAAAGTTATAGTAGGAACCAGACAGCTGGTGACCATGACCAACTATGAGAGAAGATGCATTCTCGAAGATATGGGAGTGGAGGTGCTGGTTGAATGTCCTTTTGTCCCGGAGATCTATAAGATGGATCCGGAGGAATTCATAAGCAAGATCCTGGTGGAGAGGCTTAATGCAAAATACATAACTGTCGGCCGGGACTTCAGATTCGGCCACTATGCTAAAGGAAACGTGGATTTTCTCAGGGAAAAGGCAGAGCAATACGGTTATGAGCTTTCGGTGATTGAAGATCAGAAATATAAAGATGTAGTGGTACACAGTTCTCTGATCCGTCAGTTGATCGCAGAGGGTAATCTTAAAGAAGCAGCGGCGATTCTTGGACGTCCCTATTCTTTTGTGGGACAGATGTATGTGGGAATGTATACTTATTTCCTTTCGGACACAGATATCAAGATCTGGCCTCCCGAAGGAGAATATCGGATTCTGCTCACATCCGGAGACAAAAAGACCGAAGGAACGATCTATGTTCCCAGGGATGCCCATCTGGAAAAACACTTCCCGGTAGAGCTTTTAGACAAAAGCTTCAATGCGGGAGATGAGGATGTGGAACTTCATTTTGTTGACTAAGATTAGCCTACAAAACTGTGGACAACAAAAAATTCATGTGATATACTTATCGAGTTGAAACTTCGCTCGTGTTCAGGAATCGGATCTCCAACCGTTCCTTAATGCTGAGTGTGTGGATCCTTTGATATTCTGAGGATCAATATTATAGTTTAGGAGGAAATGACAATGATTTCTAAGGAAAAGAAACAGGCTATCATGGAAGAGTATGCAAGAACACCCGGTGACACAGGTTCACCCGAGGTTCAGGTTGCAGTATTATCAGCAAGAATCGCTGAGCTCACAGAGCATCTTAAGGAGAATCCCAAAGACAATCACTCAAGAAGAGGTCTTTTTAAGATGGTTGGTAGAAGAAGAGGCCTTTTAGCATACCTCAAGAAGACAGACATCGAAAGATATCGATCACTTATCGAGCGTCTTGGTCTTAGAAAATAATACGATATTTTTAGGAAAGGGCGGCGTTTGTACCGTCCTTTTCTTTAAAACATATGTGTCTCCCGTTTTTTTCGGAGAGACAGGAGCAACAGGCCAGATATAAGGAGGAAATATGTACAAAAGTTTTGAAATGACTCTGGCAGGAAGACCACTCAGAGTCGATGTGGGCCGTGTAGCGAAGCAGGCAAACGGTGCAGTTCTCATGCACTATGGTGATACCACAGTTCTTTGCTGTGCAACTGCTTCAGACAAACCTCGTGACGGAATTGACTTTTTCCCTTTGAGTGTAGAGTACAATGAGCGTCTCTACTCTGTAGGAAAGATTCCAGGAGGATTCAACAAGAGAGAGGGAAAGGCGTCTGAGAATGCAGTTCTCACCTGTCGAGTTATCGACCGACCTATGCGTCCCCTTTTTCCTAAAGACTATCGCAATGATGTAACTCTTGAGAACCTTGTTCTCTCTGTAGACCAGGACTGCTCACCGGAGCTCACAGCTATGCTCGGCGCAGCAATCGCAACAGCTATTTCTGACATTCCTTTTGACGGACCTACCGCTACAACTCAGGTTGGTCTTGTGGACGGCGAATTTGTATTTAACCCCACAGCAGAGCAGAAGGCAGTTTCAGACATGGAGCTCACAGTTGCTTCCACAAGAGACAAGGTGATCATGATCGAAGCCGGTGCCAAGGAAGTTCCCGAGGCGCAGATGGTAGAGGCAATTTTTGCTGCACATGAGGTAAACCAGACAATCATAGAGTTTACCGACAAGATCGTTGCAGAGTGCGGCAAGCCCAAACATGAGTATGCTAGCTGTGCAGTACCCGAAGAGGTTACAAAGCTCATTATGGAGATGGTTCCTGCGGAGGAGATGGAAGCGGCAGTATTTACCGATGACAAGATGGTAAGAGATGAGAATATTAGAAAGATCGAAGATCGTCTTGTTGAGGCTATGGCTGAGGAGCATGAGGAGTACGTTGATTTTGTTGCCGATGCTCTGTATCAGTACCAGAAGAAGACTGTAAGAAAGATGATCCTCAAGGATCACAAGCGCCCCGACGGACGTGCCATCGATGAGATCAGACCTCTTGCAGCTGAAGTAGACCTCATTCCCCGTGTACACGGTTCAGCAATGTTCACCAGAGGACAGACTCAGATCTGCACCATCACTACTCTGGCTCCTCTTTCAGAGGCTAAGAGAATTGAAGGTCTTGATGAGGCTGAGACTTCCAAGAGATATATGCACCATTACAATTTCCCTGCATATTCTGTAGGTGAAACTAAGCCTTCAAGAGGTCCCGGAAGACGTGAGATCGGACACGGAGCTCTTGCAGAGAGAGCACTTCTTCCCGTGCTTCCCTCAACAGAGGAATTCCCTTATGCGATCCGTGCCGTATCTGAGACTTTTGAGTCCAACGGTTCCACATCTCAGGCCAGTGTATGTGCTTCCAGCATGTCTCTCATGGCTGCAGGTGTTCCCATCAAAGCTCCTGTTGCAGGTATCTCCTGCGGTCTTGTAACAGGTGAGACAGACGAGGATTACCTTGTACTCACAGACATTCAGGGTCTCGAGGACTTCTTCGGAGATATGGACTTTAAGGTAGCAGGTACCAAGAAGGGTATCACAGCTATTCAGATGGATATCAAGATCCACGGTCTTACAAGAGCCATCATTGAGGAGGCGATTGCAAGAACAAGACAGGCCAGACTCTATATCCTGGATGAAGTTATGGCTAAGGCAATCGCAGAGCCGAGACCGGAGGTTGGTCCTTATGCTCCTAAGATCGAGACAATGATGATTGATCCTTCCAAGATCGGTGAAGTTGTTGGTCAGAGAGGTAAGACGATCAATGCCATCATTGAGAAGACCGGTGTTAAGATCGACATCACCGACGATGGAATGGTTTCCGTATGCGGCGTTGATCAGGCCGGAATGGCTGAAGCCAAGCGCCTCATCGATATCATTGTTACTGATTTCGAGAAGGATCAGATCTACACCGGAACAGTTGTATCTATCAAAGAATTCGGTGCATTTATTGAGTTCGCTCCCGGTAAGGAAGGTATGGTTCACATCTCCAAGGTTGCCAAAGAGCGCATCAATCATGTGGAGGATGTACTCACACTTGGCGATAAGGTTACTGTTATCTGCCTTGGCAAGGACAAGATGGGCAGAATCAGCTTCAGCATCAAGGATGTACCTAAGGGTGCGAGATAACTCTTTTTAAGGAGGACTTTGCTATGGCAAAAGACACAAAAAAAGCAAAAGGCAGCGAACGTGGTGAAGTAAGAATTGCGGATGACGTTATTGCAGTCATTGCAGGTCTTGCGGCAACAGAGGTTGAGGGTGTTGATTCAATGGCCGGAAACATCACTAAAGAGCTTATCAATAAGCTTGGGGGCAACAAGCTGGCAAATGGTGTCAGAGTGGAAGTAAAGCCCGATGGAATTTCCGCTCAGCTTTCTCTCAACATCAAATACGGATACAATATCATGCAGGTATCCGAGAAGGTTCAGGAAAGAGTTAAGACTGCCATCGAGAACATGACCGGATTTACTGTAAACCGTGTGGTTATTAATGTTGCCGGCATCTCCATGGCGGCTGAATAATAGTTAATTATAAGAACTTCTGCAGTCTCTGCAGGAGTTCTTTTGCTATAAGGAGTACTGATATGACAAATGAAGAACTTAGACTTAAGAGCTGCATCGAGCAGATAAGGGCCAAAACAGATTTTGTCCCCACCATTGGAATAGTCCTTGGATCAGGGCTTGGCGAGTACGGCCGCAAAATTTTCACTGAAGTTGAGATACCCTACTCTGAGATTCAGGGGTTTCCGGTTTCTACAGTGCCGGGGCATGCCGGAAGATATCTATTTGGAAAAGTCGGGGAGGTGCCTGTAGTCTGCATGCAGGGTCGTGTCCACAGCTATGAAGGCTATGATATGAAAGATGTAGTTCTACCCATCAGGATAATGGGAGAACTGGGAGCGAAAATGATCATTCTCACTAACGCGGCGGGAGGAGTAAATAAGGATTTTGCCCCGGGCACCCTCATGGTCATTGAAGATCAGATCTCAAGCTTTGTGAGATCCCCGCTCATAGGTGCAAATCCGGATTCTCTGGGAGTACGTTTTCCGGATATGACGGAGATCTATTCCCAAAGGATGAGAAAACTGATATTCGAGGTAGGAAAGGAAAATGACATACCCCTATACTCCGGAGTTTACCTTCAGTTTTCAGGACCCCAGTATGAAACTCCCGCAGAGATCCGTATGGCAAGAGCCTTAGGCGCTGATGCGGTGGGAATGAGTACCTGTGTTGAAGCCATTGCGGCAAGACATATGGGAGTGGAATTATGCGGTATTTCCTGTATTACTAACTACGCAGCCGGAATCTCCGGAGAGTGTTTATCCCATGAGGAGGTTCAGAATACTGCAGATGAAATATCTGAAAAGTTTGAGACTCTTATAACCGGAATAGTAGAAAAAGCAGGTAAACTGTGGTAAAATTTTTTAATTAATATGGTCAAAGAGAGGTTCAGATATGAGCAACAGTATGTCCAGAAGAGAAATCAGAGAATATGCCTTTAAGTTGGTTTTTGAGTACAGTTTCCGTTCCGATGAGGAACAGAAAGAACTGATTGAGCTTTATCGCCAGTCAAACCCTGTGGAGAAGGAGGAAGACTGGAAGGAGATCATGTCCAAGTTTGACGGTGTGGTAGAAAAGGTACCTGAGATCGATGAGATCCTTAACCGGCTGTCCAGAGGCTGGAAGACTACCAGAATGAACAAGGCCGACCTGTCAGTTTTGAGGGTTGCGGTATATGAGATCCTCTTTGACGAAGATGTTCCCGATTCAGTTGCCATTAACGAAGCGGTGGAAATCACAAAGCTGTATTCGGGAGAGGAATCTTCCTCTTTTGTAAATGGACTGCTGGCTTCAGTGGTCAGAGAGAAAGCTGAATAATGAAAGATGCTTACTCCGTAAGGGAAGTAAACCAATATATTAAGAATATGTTTGATCAGGACTTCTTTCTCAACAATATTTCTGTTGAGGGAGAAGTCTCAAACTGTAAATATCACAGCTCCGGACACATTTATTTTTCTCTGAAAGATTCCGGAGGAACCCTTTCCTGCATTATGTTTGCCTCTCAGGCCAGGAGTCTCACCATGAGATTGACGGAAGGACTCAAGGTGGTGGTTAAGGGCAGTGTGTCTGTGTATCCCAGAGACGGTAAATACAGTCTATATGTGAACCGTATCCGCAGACAGGGTCAGGGAGAACTTTACCTCAAGTTCCTTAAACTTAAGGAAGAACTTGAGGAGATGGGTATGTTTGCTCCGGAGTACAAGAAACCTCTGCCCGTCTATCCAAAGGTTATTGGCGTGGTCACTGCCCTCACCGGTGCAGCGATTAGGGATATTGAGAGTATTACTGCAAGAAGAAATCCGTTTGTTCAGCTCATTCTATTCCCGGCCAAGGTTCAGGGGGAAGGAGCGGCTGAGAGTATTGCCCGGGGAATAAGGACAGTTGCCCGACTTAATCCGGATGTTATAATCGTGGGAAGAGGCGGCGGATCTATTGAAGATCTGTGGGCTTTTAACGAGGAGGTCGTGGCAAGAGCCATTTTTGAATGTCCGATTCCGATCGTTTCGGCAGTTGGGCATGAGACGGATGTGACAATCTCAGATTACGTTGCAGATGTCAGGGCGGCGACGCCTTCTGCGGCCGCGGAGATCTGCGTATATGAATTTGACAAGCTTAAAGAAAAGTTTTCAGATACGGAACGCTCTCTGGATAAGCGAATGAGAAACACCCTTCTCGAATTCAGAGAGAGAGTTCTCAAGGCAGAGCGCAGACTGATACTTCTTAATCCTCTGAATTCTCTGAGGGAGAGAAGAGAATATCTAATGCGCAGTGAAGAGAGATGGGAGAACCTTATGAGAACAAGGATAACTGCCGGCCGTCACAGATTGGAAGTGCTGACAGAGAAACTTGAGGGGCTTTCTCCCAGCCGAAGACTTGAGTCCGGATATGCCTATGTTGAGTCTGAAGATCATCGGCATCTTTCCTCCGCCAAGGAAGCAGAGGTAGGAGATATGCTCAAAATATATTTCAAAGACGGCAGAATTCTGGCTCAGGTTAAAGAGGATTAGGTTTATGAATTATGAAGAGATGAGCATGGAGGAGCTTTTTGCACTTGTGGAGGAGGCTTCTGCCAGGCTTGAACAGGGAGAAATGTCCCTGGAAGAGACATTTGAAGTCTATCGGGAAGCCCGAAAGATGCTTAAGATTTGCGAAAGTAAGATAGATCTCATTGAGAAGAAGATGATCGTGCTGGAGGAAGAGTCGGATGAGCTTTGAAAAGGAACTTCTTTTGAAAGTCAAAACAGTTGAAGACAGAATCTACAGGTTTTTGCCTGAAGAGGGAGGACTCCACGACAGGGTAGCTTCAGCAATGAACTACAGCTTCATGGGAGGAGGAAAGCGCCTTCGCCCCATGCTTATCATGGAGATAGGAGAGGCTTTAGGAGCAAAAACAGAACTGCTGGATCCCTTTATGGCGGCTCTGGAGATGATCCACACATATTCTCTGATTCACGATGATCTTCCTGCAATGGACAATGATGATTACAGAAGAGGCAGGAAGACCTGCCACATTGAATATGGGGAAGCTTTCGCAATTCTTGCGGGGGATGGCCTTTTGAATCTTGCAATGGAGACAGCCCTTACAGCTTTTGATTTTGCAGATTCCCAGAAGGAGAGGCTTTGTGTGATTAAGGCCCTTCGGGTCCTCTTTGACCGTTCCGGTCTTTTTGGAATGATCGGAGGACAGACTATTGATGTTGAGAATGAGGGCAAACAGATCTCTGAGGACGTGCTTTTGACAATTTATAATGAGAAGACAGGAGCACTTATTGAGGCGGCCATGGGAATCGGCGCCATCTTATCCGGAGCAGAGGATACCCTTGTATCTGAGCTTATGGAGGCAGCCAGAGAGATCGGAGTCGCATTCCAGATCCAGGACGATATCCTGGATGTTACCAGCACTTTTGAGAAGCTTGGTAAACCAATTAACAGTGACGAGAAGAACCATAAGGTCACCTATGTGACCTTGCACGGACTCTCCGACAGCGAGAAAAAAGTGAGGCAGCTCACCGATTCCGCACTCTGCCGAATAAGGCCGGTCACGGATATGAACAGTTTCCTTAAGGAACTCATCTGCTGGCTTGTGGACAGGGACAGATAGGAAGTGAAATAATTGCTTTTAGATAGGATAAATAAGCCCGGGGACATCAAAAGTCTCAGTAAAGAAGAGCTTACTGCCCTGGCTCAGGAGATTCGGGAGTTTTTGATCGAAAAAGTCAGTGTCACAGGAGGACATCTGGCATCGAATCTCGGGGTAGTGGAACTGACTATTGCCCTTCATTGCAGTTTTGATTTCCCGAAAGATAAAGTTATCTGGGATGTGGGACACCAGTCCTACACTCATAAAATCCTAACGGGCAGAAAAGAAGGTTTTGACAGCCTGAGAGAATTCGGAGGAATAAGCGGCTTTCCTAAGCATAATGAAAGCCCTTGTGATGCTTTTGATACAGGGCACAGCTCCACCTCTATTTCTGCCGGTCTCGGAATAGCGCGAGGCAGAGATCTAAAGGGTGAGGACTTTTCGGTGATATCCGTTATTGGAGACGGTTCCTTAACAGGTGGTATCGCCCTGGAGGCCCTGAATAATGCCAGCCAGATAAAGACCAATTTTATCATTGTTTTAAATGACAACAATATGTCCATTGCCCCCAACGTGGGAGGTCTCTCCAATTACCTTGAGGGTGTGAGAACTGCAGATTTTTACACTCGATTTAAGGACAAGCTGGCGGATCAGCTTAGGAGTACCAAAGCCGGAAAACAGCTCCTTAGCACCCTGGTCAAAACCAAAAACGGCATCAAGCAGCTCCTGGTTCCCGGTATGCTTTTTGAAAACCTGGGAATCACCTACCTAGGCCCCGTTGACGGACACAATATCAACGATATGTGCCGGTATTTTAATGATGCCAGAAAAGTCAAGGGCCCGGTGATAATTCACATTGTTACGAAGAAGGGCAAGGGTTATGAGCCTGCGGAGAATCACCCGGAGAAGTTCCACGGGGTAGGACCTTTCGATCCTGAAACAGGAGTGTCAGAGGGGGGAGGAGGACTGTCCTGGACAAAAGTCTTTTCCCGAAGCCTTATGGTTTTAGCGGAGGATAATCCGAAGATCACAGCCATAACGGCAGCCATGCCTGAGGGAACGGGGCTTTCGGATTTTGCAGCCAAATACCCGGATAGGTATTTCGATGTGGGAATCGCTGAGCAGCACGGAGTTACTTTTGCTGCCGGGCTTGCATCTCAGGGAATGATTCCTGTAGTTGCGATATACTCCTCATTTTTGCAGAGAGCTTATGATCAGATAATCCACGATGTTTGTATTTCTAAACAGCATGTGATCTTTGCGGTGGACAGAGCCGGACTTGTGGGCAAGGACGGGGAGACTCACCAGGGAATGCTGGATATCTCATACCTTACTTCGATCCCCAATATGACGGTGATGGCGCCTAAGAACAGGTGGGAGCTTACGGATATGCTCTCATTTGCAGTGGCCTATGACGGGCCTGTTGCCATTAGATATCCCAGAGGGGAAGCTTGTCAGGATTTTGAAAGATTCCGAAGACCTGTGGTTTACGGAAAGGGTGAATACCTTTTTGAGGAAGGAGACATAGCCCTTTTGGCAGTGGGAAATATGGTGGCGAGTGCGGCCAATGTGCGCCGATACCTCAAAAAGCTGGGGTACGGCTGCAGCCTTATCAATATGCGCTTTATCAAGCCTTTCGATGAGGAGCTTGTAAGAGATGCGGCAAGAAGGCATAAGCTTCTTGTGACTTTTGAGGAAAACGTAGGCTCCGGCGGCTTCGGTGAGCATGTGGAGCATATGCTGTGTCAGGAAGCACTTGGAACAGATATCATTACCTTCAGTCTCCCGGATGAGTTTATCGAACACGGAGATGTAAAGACTCTTAGAAAAGAATTAAATCTGGATGATGAATCCATGGCAGTCAGGATCGTCACCCGTTTTATAGGAAAGTAAATATGAAGGAAAGACTGGATTTGCTGGTGGTTTCAAAAGGTCTTGCCACCTCAAGAGAGAAGGCCAAAGCCCTGATTATGGCGGGACAGATCTTTGTAAACAATCAGAAAGAAGATAAACCGGGAAACCTTTTCCCCGAGGATGCCCTGATTGAAGTCAGGGGAGAGAAGCTTCGCTATGTCAGCAGAGGCGGACTTAAACTTGAGAAAGCCATGAAGGATTTTGATATCAGGCTGGATGGACTGGTCTGCACCGATGTGGGCTCCTCCACCGGAGGATTCACAGACTGCATGCTCCAGAACAATGCCTCAAAAGTTTATGCTATTGATGTGGGCAGAGGCCAGCTGGACTGGAAACTCAGGAATGACCCCAGAGTTGTCGTCATGGAGAAGACCAATATTCGGTATGTGACTCCGGATAATTTTGAGACTCCCATCGACTTTTCTTCCATAGATGTATCCTTTATCTCCCTGACTAAGGTACTGGGAGTGGTTTACAGCTATCTCACAGAGGAAGGCCGGGTGGCAGCTCTTATTAAACCTCAGTTTGAAGCCGGAAGAGAGAAAGTTGGGAAGAAGGGGGTCGTGAGAGATCCCAAAGTACATATAGAGGTAATTAACAAGGTGATAGATTTTGCAAAAGAAACCGGCTTCATTCCGGTATCCCTCACCTGGTCTCCTATTAAAGGTCCTGAGGGCAATATCGAATACCTGATATATCTTAGCAAATCGGAAAAAGAAACCTCCTGTATGCCGGAAGTTACCGGGGTCGTGGAGGCAGCTTTTGACACTTTGAAAAACTAAAATGAAGAAGATTGGTGTAATTACAAACGAAACAAAAGATCCAAAATCTGTTTATACGAATCAGATACTAAATGAACTTGAGCGCTGTGGAATCGAAGGCTTTAAGGTGAAGAAGGTTCTGGGGCGGGTCAAGGCGGATCAGGCAGTGAGAAGTCATGTGGACATCCGAAGTCTGCCAGAAGATGTAGATGCTCTTATTGTCCTCGGAGGTGACGGAACGCTGCTTAGGGCGGCCAGGGATACTTACGGAACGGGAATTCCGCTTTTCGGAATAAACATCGGAACTTTGGGCTATCTGACAGAGGTTGAGATCAATCAGTCTATGGAGGCAATTAAGCGGCTTCGAGAGGATGATTGTTTTCCGGAAAGCCGGCTGATGCTAAAAGGCAGCTGCGGCAAAAGTAACCCCACCGGCTATGTGGGAGAAGATGTCGCCCTGAACGATGTCGTTATCGGTCGTGTTGGACAGATAAGGCTGATTGAGTTAGAATTGTACGTGAATAATAAGCTGCTGCACAAATATCTTGCTGATGGACTTATTATTTCTACCCCTACGGGGTCCACTGCCTACAATATGTCAGCAGGCGGTCCTGTGGTTTCTCCGACTGCGGAGATGATCCTTGTGACCCCCATATGTCCCGCTCAGCTTGGAACCAGCAGCATCGTGCTCTCGGCTGATGATGTTCTGGAGATCGTTGTGGGAGAAGCTAGGAAGCAGGAAGGTAATTATGTGGGAGCCTCTTTTGACGGGGAGCACCTCTATGATCTTGGAAGCGGAGACCGTATTAGAATAGAGAAGGCTGACAATTCCATGAATCTGGTAAGGCTGAACGAGACAGGATTTTTAGATACTTTATACCACAAGATGAAGTAGGATATTAAGGATTTTATGAAGACCAGAAGACATTCACTTATCATTGAACTAATCGGAAAATACCAGATCGAGACTCAGGAGGAGTTAGCTCAAAAGCTCAATGAGGCAGGAGTCAGAGTGACTCAGGCTACTATCTCAAGAGACATCAGAGAACTGCGGCTAACCAAAGTTCCCGGAGCCGGAGGCAGGCAGTATTATACAATAATGCATGCGGAGGATACATCAAAGAACGAGAAATTTGTGCGGATCCTCAAAGAATGCTTCAGATCAATGGATATGGCTCAGAATATTCTGGTGATAAAGACTGTTGAGGGAATGGCCATGGCGGTGGCTACAGCACTCGATAACCTCAAATGGGAGGAGATCGTGGGCTGTATAGCCGGTGATGATACGATCTTTTGCGCCATAAGAAGTGTTGATGATACGTTGATAATCATCGACAAATTAAAAAGAATGCTTAAAGATTAAGGAGTATACACATGCTTGTTCAGTTGCATGTTAAGAATCTGGCAGTGATCCGGGAGGAAGACGTCTGTTTTCACGAAGGGCTGAATATCCTTACCGGTGAGACCGGTGCCGGCAAGTCGATCCTGCTTGGCTCCATTGAGTTGATGTTGGGAGCCAAAACTGATAGGACCATGATTCGTAAAGGTGCGGAATATGCCCTGGCGGAGCTTACCTTTGCAGTAAAGGACAAAAAGACCTTGGAGAAACTGGAGGAGGATGAGATCTTCCCGGAAGACGGATGCATAGTGCTTTCCAGAAAACTTACTGAGAGCAGAAGTGTTTCCAGGATCAACGGAATGACGGTGAGTGCCTCAAAGATGGCTCAGGTAGCCATGATGCTTTTTGAACTTCACGGTCAGGAGGATAATTTCCGTCTGCGCCAAAATAAAAGGCAGGGAGAAATTATCGATGCGTTTGCGGGCGAGAAGGTTTCAGAGCTAAGAAACAGAGTCAGAAGATCTTTCAGAGAGTATAATCGCATCCGGAAAAAGCTCGATGAGATGTCCTTGGACCGAAGCGAGAGGTTAAGGCAGCTTTCTCTCATCAGATATGAGATAGAGGATATTGAGAAGGCGGCTCCGGTCCCCGGGGAAGACGAAGAATTGGAGAAGATTTTTTCCCGGCAGCAAAATGCCCGTAAGATCATAGTGGATCTGAAGGAAGCTTATGATCTTTTGTCCAACGAGCGGGGGGCTGAAAGTGAGATCGATCTTGCTCTCGGAAAACTGGAAGAGGCTGCTCTCCTTGATGAGGATATTTCTGAAATCAGAGACCGCATATCTGAAGTGTCGGAGCTCCTTACAGATGCCGCAAGAAGTCTGAACAGATATGGGGATCGTCTGAGCTTTTCTGAGGAGGAACTTTTTGAGACTACCCAGAGGCTGGATGAATATAATCGTCTGAAGGACCGCTACGGAAGAACTGTGGAAGAAGTACTAAAATACCGGGACGATCGGATCGAAGAAGAAGAGAGACTTCAGAATTACGAGGAGATTCGGAATCAGCTGGAGATTGCGGCCCAAAAGGCTTATGAGCAGCTGAAAGCGGACACAAAAAGACTGACGCAGGAGAGAACTCTGGCGGCAGGAGAGTTTTCGATAGCGCTTCAAAAGGAACTTGCAGAGCTGAATTTTGCCAGCTGTGAATTCAAAGTCAATATATCTCCCAAAGAAGACTATAGCGAGGATGGACGAGATGAGATCGAATTCCTTATCTCTCTAAACCCGGGAGAGCCCCTACGTCCCCTGGCAGTCACGGCTTCGGGAGGTGAGCTTTCGAGAGTCATGCTTGGAATCCGAACGATCCTTGCAAATAAAGATAATGTCGAAACCGTAGTTTTTGATGAAATAGATACCGGAATCAGCGGAAGAACGGCTCAGAAGGTGGCGGACAAGCTTACCAGAATCGCCGCAAACCGTCAGGTTTTATGTATTACTCATTTGCCTCAGATCGCTGCAATGGCAGACAGCCATTATATCATTAACAAAGATATAGTAGACGGTCAGTCAGACACCACTGTGAGAGAGGCAGACGATGAAGAGAGCATCCTGGAACTGGCAAGAATGCTCGGAGGAAAAGAGATCACAGAAACAGTGATACGAAGTGCCAGAGAAATGAAGAATTTTAATACTACACACTAAGGAGGATATAGAAAGTGGAAACATATGGTGTAAATGAACTGCGTAAGATGTTCCTTGATTTCTTTGAGAGCAAAGGACATCTTGTTGCTAACAGCTTTCCGCTTGTACCGCAGAACGACAACAGCCTTCTGCTCATCAATGCAGGAATGGCTCCCTTAAAGCCCTATTTCACAGGCCAGGAGAAGCCCCCCAGAACAAGGATGGCAACCTGTCAGAAATGTATTCGTACCGGAGATATCGACAATGTAGGCAAGACAGCCCGTCACGGTACATTTTTCGAGATGCTTGGCAATTTTTCCTTCGGAGATTATTTTAAGGAAGATGCCATTACCTGGTGCTGGGAATTCCTCACAAAGGTAGTTGGCCTTGACCCTGAAAGGCTGTATCCTTCCGTATATCTTGACGATGACGAAGCTTTTAAGATCTGGGAAGAGAAAGTAGGAATCCCTGCGGACCGTATTTTCCGTTTCGGAAAAGAAGACAACTTCTGGGAGCACGGTGCCGGACCTTGCGGACCTTGTTCCGAGGTGTACTATGACAGAGGTGCTCAGTATGGTTGTGGCAAGCCGGGATGCACTGTCGGATGTGACTGTGACAGGTACGTAGAAATCTGGAACAACGTGTTTACCCAGTTTGAAGGTGACGGCAAAGGTAATTACACTACCCTTGAGAATAAGAATATTGATACCGGAATGGGACTTGAGCGACTGGCAGCAGTGGTTCAGGGAGTTCCTTCAATCTTCGATGTAGATACTGTAAAAGCAGTTAGAGATAAGGTTTGCGAGCTTTCAGGCAAAGAGTATAAGGGAGGCACCGACAAGGATGATGTTTCCATCCGTGTCATCACCGACCATGTGAGATCCGTAACCTTCATGATCTCTGACGGTGTGACTCCTTCCAATGAAGGCAGAGGTTATGTCCTCAGAAGACTCCTGAGAAGAGCCTGCCGTCACGGAAGACTTCTTGGAATCCAGGGCCTTTTCCTTACAGAAGTGTCAGAAGTGGTAATTGAGAATTCAAAAGATGCATATCCTGAACTGGAGGAGAGAAGAGACACTATCTTCAAACTCATCAGCCAGGAGGAAGAACAGTTCAACCGCACTGTAGATCAGGGCCTTAAGCTCCTTTCCGAACTTGAGGAGGAGATGAAGGAGAAGAATGTAAGCGAGCTTTCCGGCGAGGAAGCATTCAAGCTTTACGATACTTTCGGCTTCCCTCTCGATCTTACTGTTGAAGTACTTGCGGAGAAGGGCTTTACCGTGGATGAGGCCGGTTTTGCTGAGGCAATGAAGATCCAGAAGGATACCGCAAGAAATGCCAGAAAAGAGTCAAATTACATGGGTGCGGATGCCACCGTATTTGATAATCTGGATGAGAGCATCACCTCTGAGTTTGTGGGATACTGCAGCAATGAATATGATTCAGAAATTCTAATCCTCACCAAGGCAGAACCTAAAGATGGTGTAAGAGGCGCTGACGAGCTTACCGATGAAATCACAGAGGGAATGTCCGGTGTTGTGATCACTGCCAAGACCCCCTTCTATGCAACCAGCGGTGGTCAGGAGACCGATACAGGTGTTATTTCTTCCGGGGATTCTCTTTTCACAGTAGAGGAAGTAAAGAAACTTCCCGGCGGAAGAATCGGTCATTTTGGAAAGATGACAAAAGGCTCTCTGTCCAAGGGTGAGGTGGTTCACTTGGCAATCGATGTGAACAGAAGACTGCTTTCCGGAAGAAACCACAGTGCTACCCATCTGCTTCAGGCGGCACTCAGAGAGGTGCTGGGTAACCATGTGGCTCAGAAGGGATCAGTAGTTGATCAGCACAGACTCCGCTTTGACTTTACTCACTTTGCTCCTATGACCCAGGATGAAATCGCCAGAGTAGAGGCTATCGTTAATGAGAAGATTGCCGCAAACCTGCCTGTGGTTACTGAGGTCATGGCCCTTGAAGATGCAAAAAAGACCGGGGCAAACGCTCTGTTCAGCGAAAAGTATGGCTCAGAAGTTCGAGTTGTCTCAATGGGAGATTTCTCCAAAGAACTTTGTGGTGGAACTCATGTCCCGGCAACCGGAACGATCTCTCAGTTTAAGATTATTTCCGAGGCTGGTATATCCGCCGGCGTGAGACGAATTGAGGCTCTTACTTCGGACGGTGCAAAAGAATACTATGATAACCTGGAGAATGAGCTTCATGAGATTGCGAAGACCTTAAAGACTCAGCCTGATGCTGTCCTTGATCGTATCAACCATCTTCTTGCAGAGGTAAAAGAACTCTCCTCAGAGAATGAGAGCCTGAAGTCCAAGCTGGCTCAGAATTCCCTCGGAGATGTGATGGATGACGTGAAAGAGGTCAAGGGAGTAAAACTTCTGGCAGCTCAGGTTTCTGACGTGGATATGAACGGACTCAGAAATCTGGGAGACCAGTTCAAAGAGAAACTGGGAGAAGGTGTTGTAGTTCTTGCTTGTGCAAATGAAGGCAAGGTAAACCTTATGGTAACTGTCACCGAGGGAGTAATGAAAAAAGGTGCGCACGCAGGAAATCTCATCAAAAACATTGCATCCTTAGTAGGAGGCGGCGGTGGCGGACGTCCCAACATGGCACAGGCCGGAGGCAAAAATCCCGATGGAATCCCTGCTGCGTTGGCAAAAGCCGAGGAAGTGCTTTCAGATCAGCTTAAATAGCTCGGAATACGATAAAAAAAGCATTGACGCCAACGAGAATTGTGATATAATACTATCGTGCAGTTTTTAATACCCAATCAGTCCATTGCACAATCCAAGGCTGGAGGGGAGGTTAGGTTAGAAGTGTCAAATGTTATCGTAAAAGAAAATGAAACATTAGATAGTGCTTTACGTAGATTTAAGCGCAGCTGTGCTAAGGCGGGAATCCAGCAGGAAATCCGTAAGAGAGAGCATTACGAGAAGCCCAGCGTTAAGCGTAAGAAGAAATCTGAAGCAGCAAGAAAGCGCAAGTATAATTAATTTTTATATCTAATAGAGAAAGGTCTTAGAGCAATCTAAGACCTTTTGTCAAATATGGAGATAACCTATCAAGCCCATGAGAATACTCTTCATACTTTTAATTATTGGCATGGCTCTTCTGGCTTTTATCATTTTCGAAAGCCGAATAGAGTCGGCAGATTTCGTAGTAACAAAATACAGGGTCTTTTCGAACAAGGTAAAGGATAAGAATTATCCGATAAGAGTCATTATGCTCTCAGATCTTCACAACAGAGAGTATGGAGAAGACAACAAAAGGCTTTTTGAGGCAATAGAGAGGAGAAATCCGGATCTTATCATCCTTGCCGGAGATATGATAACAGATAATGTCGGAGAGGCTAATGCACGGGTACTTAGTTTTATAGAGAAGCTTTCTTGCCGATTCCCGGTGTTTTACGGCTATGGAAATCATGAGGATAAAGCACTTAGATTATCCAGGGAAGGGGATTTTGATATCCAAAAAGCTCTTTGTCATCTGGAGGAGAAGGGAACGGCAGTCCTTGACAATGCATCCGGAGAGATTACGATCAGAGGAACGATATTTAAGTTGTTTGGGCTAACTTTGCCCAAAGAAGCCTACAGCCGGACCCGGAAATACGAACTTTCGGAGCGTGATATTAATAACCTGGTCGGAGAGTGTAGTCCGGAGGATTTTAATATCCTGATAGCTCACTCCCCTTATTTTTATGAGACCTATGATCGCTGGGGAGCTGATCTGATTTTTAGTGGACATGTTCACGGCGGTGTGGTACGATTTGGCAGTGTCGGTCTGATAACTCCTCAGTTTGATCTGTTTTACAAAAGATCCCGAGGCATGTTTACAGATAAAGAGTCCGGAACCCATATTGTGAGTGGCGGTCTGGGAGATCATAGGATTCCTTTCAGGGTATTTAATCGTCCGGAACTTATTGTGACGGATATCTACAGGAAATAGTATATGGAAATACCGGTTAAGCTTGAAGCTTTTGAAGGTCCGCTGGATCTTCTGCTTCATCTTATTGATAAGAATAAAGTAAATATATGGGAAATACCCATAGTAGAGATCACGGATCAGTATCTTGAATATGTGAATCAGATGCCGGAGCGAGATCTGGACACAATGAGTGAGTTCCTGATAATGGCTTCCACTTTATTGGAGATAAAATGCCGTATGCTCCTTCCGGAAGTAGTTAAGGAAGAAGATCTAGAGGAGGATCCCAGGGCTCAGCTTGTGGAACAGCTGATGCAGTACAAGATGTTTAAGGCCCTCTCTTTGGAACTCAGGGAGAAAGAAGATCTCGCCGGTGAGCGCTTTTGCAGAGATAAGCAGCTTCCAAGGGATGTGTTGGATTACGAGCCGGAGGTGGATTTGGATCAGGTTCTCGGAGGGCTGACAATGGAGAAACTATCCCAGATTTTCAGATCGGTCCTCGCTGCTACGGCAGATAAGGAGGATCCCATACGAAGTAAATTCGGCAAGATTGAGCAGGAAGAAGTCACGGTGTCGGAGGCTATTATGGATCTCAGGGATTATGCCTCAGAAAACAGGACATTCAGATTCCAGGAGCTGCTCACCCGAAAGAGCAGTAAAGTGAGAGTTATTGTAACGTTTCTTGCAATTCTTGAGCTCATTAAAACCGGAGAACTTATGGTTGAGCAGGATGAACTATTTGATGAGATCCTTATCACTAGAGTTGATTGAAAAGAGGTAACAGGTGGAAATAAAGAGAGCGCAGGCGATTCTGGAAGCTGTCCTTTTCAGCTTTGGGGAGCCGGTGGAAATCGAGAGGCTGGCAGAAGTCATTGAGCAGGATGTGGAGACTACCAGAAAACTTTTGGATGACATGATGCTGAAATACCAGGCTGAAGACAGAGGAATACAGCTTCTGGAACTGGATCGAACTTACCAGTTCTGTACTAAGAAGGAGATGTACGAATATCTTATCAAACTCACGAAAGCCCCGAAAAAAGCGGCTTTGACCGAGGTGCAGCTAGAAACTCTGGCAATTGTGGCCTACCGTCAGCCTATTACCCGAATGGAGATAGAAGCGGTGAGGGGAGTAAAGTCTGACTATGCTGTTAATCGTCTCATAGAGCTGAAGCTTATTGAAGAGAAGGGACGAAGGGATACTCCCGGCAAACCCATAATGTTCGGAACTACTGATGAATTCCTTCGCAGATTCGGTCTCAGAAACATGGATGAGCTACCGGTTCCTGAGCGTACTTACAATAAAGATAATGAAGAACAGCAGGAGCTTGACCTTCAGATTTAGTGATTATTCAATCATCGGAGAGTGACAAAAAGTCCCTTTCTGATGATTGTTTTTTTTGCAATTATTCTTGCAAAAAAAGGTTGCTATTGAAAGGCTGTTTCATTATAATTGTAGCGTAGTCTAAAAAGTTTATTGTGATAAAATTGGTTAGATTTGGAGTTTTGTCACAATTCTTAACATTATATAAACAACGGAGGTCAAAAATGGGTAACAATGTTGCATCAACGGCTGCCGGCAAACGTATCGAAGCGCTTCTTGATTACAAGAGCTTTGTAGAGATCGGAAGTCAGGTTACAGCTAGAAACACAGACTTTAATCTTGGAGACAACAAAGCAGCCGGTGACGGTGTGATCTGTGGTTATGGTCTTATCGAAGGAAACCTTGTTTATGTGTACTCACAGGATTCAACTGTTTTGGGAGGATCTGTAGGTGAGATGCATGCACGCAAGATCTGCTCACTCTATGACATGGCAATGAAGGTTGGGGCTCCTGTTATCGCACTCATCGACAGTGCCGGTTTCAGACTTCAGGAATCTTGTGATGCTCTGGAGGCAGCAGGCGCTATCTACAGAAAACAGGTAGTTGCTTCAGGTGTGATTCCTCAGATTTCAGCTGTATTTGGTAACTGCGGCGGCGGAATGGCATTGATCCCCGGTCTTTCAGATTTCACTTTCATGGAGAATAATGCTAAGTACTTTGTAAGTGCTCCCAACACTGTTGACGGCAATAATGCGGCTAAGTGTGACACAGCTTCTGCTGAGTTTAAGAGTGCAAAGTCAGGAGTTATCGATGCTGTAGGAACAGAAGAAGAGATTATCGAAATGATCAGAAATACTGTAGCAGTACTTCCTGAGAATAACGAAGATAATCAGTCTTACTCAGATTGTGAAGATGATCTCAACAGAGCAGTTGAAGGTGCAAGAGCTTATGCTTCAGATCCCGTTGTGCTCCTGGGTCAGATCTCCGATAATGGCCTCGTTGTAGAGAAGAGCGGTGACTACATGAAGGAAATGGTTACAGCACTCATCAAGCTTAACGGAATCACTGTAGGTGTTGTTGCTAACAGAACAGAGATTCTCGGAGAAGATGGCAAGGCTGTTGAGAAGTTTGATGCCAGAATCACCGCAGGCGGTGCTAAGAAGGCTGCAGAGTTCGTTACATTCTGTGACGCTTTCAATATTCCCGTTGTTACATTTACAAATGTTGTCGGCTATGCAACAGATAAGCATTCTGAGATCAGAATGGCCGGTGCGGTTTCATCATTGGTTGGTGCTTTTGCAGGAGCAACTGTTCCCAAGATCAATGTGATCACAGGCAAGGCATACGGAAGTGCATATGTAGCTATGAACTCCAAGGGTATCGGTGCTGATTTCGTGTATGCCTGGGACGGAAGCGAAGTTGGAACAATGGATGCAGCTATGGCTGCCAAGGTTCTTTGCCCTGATGCGGATGCAGACACTCTCAAAGCTAAGACAGAGGAATATAAGAACCTTCAGAACAATGTCAATATGGCAGCTGCAAGAGGTTATGTTGATACAGTGATTGCTCCCGAAGATACAAGAAAATATCTTATTGGTACAATCGAGATGCTTTTCACAAAGCGTGAAGACAGACCGTATAAGAAGCATAATTCTGTACTGTAACAAAGGAGTAACGCGATGAAGAAAAGATTATTAAGTATACTCTGCATGGTATGCGTTGTCTTTTCTCTGACTGCATGTTCTTTCAGCAAGGAAAGCTCTCTGACAGTTGAAGACAAAGACAATATGAAAGCGGTTGCCACGCAGATGATTGCTCAGTGCATGATGTTGGATGACGCATCATACGAGCAGATCATGAATTATAAAACAGATGAACTTGATATGATGCTGATCAGTTCAGGTGCTCCTGTGAGAGGTAAGAATTATCAGGAAATCTTTACCTCCTGGAGAAAAGGAATTGAAGAGGTGGGTGAAATCGATCCCACAAGCATCTCAGAATTTACCATCTCAGAGAAAAACAAAGAAGTGATTCTTACTGCTGAGGCAAAATTCGCCCAGAGAAGTGCGGACATTACATTTACTTTTGAACCTGACGGTGAAGTAACGTCCCTCACCATCGGCGGACACTATTCTATTGGAGAAATCCTTAAGAAAGCCGGAATGAACACCATCATCGGAATGGGAACCTGCTTTTGCGTACTGATCTTTATCTCTCTGATCATTTCGACTTTCGGATTCTTCGGCAAGGTCGGTAAGAAGAAGCCTGAGCCCAAGAGCGAGGCACCTGCTGTTAAGGAAGCTCCCGCTCCCAAAGTTGTTGCAGCAGAACCCAAAGAGCCGGCTGATGATCTTGAGCTGATTGCCGTGATCAGTGCCGCTATAGCTGAGTATGAGGGTCAGGAACCCGGAAGAATTACCAGTGTTGTTAAGAAGTCCGGAAGGGGATCAAGAAGCAATGAGTATGTGAATGATCCTTCCGTATATGCAAATGTTGATGGATTCGCAGCCAGAAGCATCAGAAGATCTGGCAATTGGAAAAGATAAGTCTCAGGAGGAGTATAATCATGAAAAAATATACAATCACAGTTAATGGTACAGCATATGAAGTAACAGTAGAAGAGAACGGAGCATCAGCTCCTGTTGCAGCAGCGGCACCCGCTCCCGCAGCAGCACCTGCAGCAAAGGCAGCACCTGCTCCCGCAGCAGCTCCTTCAGGTGCAGCAGGCGCAAAGAAGGTTAACGCCGGTGTTGCAGGTAAGGTATTCAAGATCGAGACATCTGTAGGACAGGCTGTTAAGAGTGGCGACACAGTACTCGTTCTTGAAGCTATGAAGATGGAAATCCCCGTTGTAGCACCTGAGGATGGAACAATTGCCGGATTTGAAGTTAAAGTTGGCGACAGCGTAGAAGCAGGAGATCTTCTCGCAACAATGAACTAGTTCCACAGCAATTTGGAGGTTATAAAATGGAGTATATTTCAAATACTTTAGGAAACCTCGTGCATCAGACTGCTTTCCTCAATCTGACCATCGGCAATGTTATCATGATTGCCGTAGCGTGCGTTTTCCTTTACCTTGCTATTCGCCATGGCTTTGAACCTCTTCTTCTGGTTCCCATTGCGTTTGGTATACTTTTGGTAAATATTTATCCGGACATTATGATGTCTATTGAAGAGTCATCAAACGGAGTTGGTGGTCTTCTTCATTATTTCTATCTGCTGGATGAGTGGTCGATCCTTCCTTCACTTATTTTCATGGGTGTTGGTGCAATGACCGACTTCGGTCCTCTGATTGCCAATCCCAAGAGCTTCCTTCTTGGAGCAGCTGCACAGTTCGGTATCTTTGCAGCATATCTCGGAGCTATGGCTATGGGATTCTCAGACAAGGCTGCGGCAGCTATCTCAATCATCGGTGGAGCTGATGGTCCTACCTCAATTTTCCTTGCAGGTAAGCTTTCTCAGACATCCATCATGGGACCTATCGCGGTAGCCGCATACTCCTATATGGCACTGGTTCCTATTATCCAGCCGCCTATTATGAAGGCCCTTACAACAGAGAAAGAGCGTAAGATCAAGATGGAACAGCTCAGACCTGTATCCAAACTTGAGAAGATCCTCTTCCCTATCATTGTTACTATCGTTGTATGTTGTATTCTTCCCAGCACAGCTCCCCTGATCGGTATGCTTATGCTTGGTAACCTTTTCCGTGAGAGTGGTGTAGTACGTCAGCTCACAGAGACAGCATCAAATGCACTTATGTACATTGTAGTTATCCTCCTCGGTACTTCCGTAGGTGCTACCACAAGTGCAGAGGCGTTCCTCAATGCAGATACTCTTAAGATCGTAGCTCTTGGTCTTATCGCATTCTCATTCGGAACTGCTGCCGGTGTACTTCTTGGTAAACTCATGTGTGTACTCACTCATGGCAAGGTTAACCCGCTGATCGGATCGGCCGGTGTTTCGGCGGTACCTATGGCGGCCAGAGTATCTCAGAAAGTTGGTGCGGAGTCTGATCCCACAAACTTCCTTCTCATGCATGCTATGGGACCTAACGTTGCAGGTGTAATTGGTACCGCAGTAGTTGCCGGTACATTCATGGCTATTTTCGGTGTATAACGCATAGTCGTTGATTTTTAGGAGGTTATTATGGCTGAAATTGTAAAAAAACCGGTAAAGATTACCGAGACAATACTCCGTGATGCACATCAGTCTCTGATTGCAACACGTATGACAACAGAGCAGATGCTCCCCATCATCGAAAAGATGGACAAAGTAGGATATCACTCAGTTGAGTGCTGGGGCGGCGCTACTTTCGATGCATCACTTCGTTTCCTCAAGGAAGATCCCTGGGACAGACTCAGAAAGTTCAGAGACGGCTTCAAGAATACAAAGCTCCAGATGCTTTTCCGTGGACAGAACATTCTTGGTTACAGACCCTATGCAGATGATGTAGTAGAATACTTTGTTCAGAAGTCAGTAGCTAACGGAATCGATATTATCAGAATCTTTGACTGTCTGAATGACCTCAGAAACCTTCAGACAGCTGTAAGTGCAGCTAACAAAGAGAAGGCTCACGCACAGATCGCTCTTTCATATACTCTTGGCGATGCATATACCATGGATTATTGGGTAGATATCGCAAAGAGAGTAGAAGATATGGGTGCTGATTCCCTTTGTATCAAGGACATGGCAGGACTTCTTGTTCCTTATAAGGCAACAGAGCTTGTAAGTGCACTCAAGGACGCAGTTAATATCCCTATCGATCTTCACACTCACTATTCATCAGGTGTTGCTTCAATGACATATCTCAAGGCAGTTGAAGCAGGTTGTGACATCATCGACACTGCTATGTCACCTTTTGCACTTGGAACTAGCCAGCCTGCTACTGAGGTTATGGTTGAGACTTTCAAGGGAACTCCTTATGATACAGGACTTGATCAGGGTATCCTTTCAGAAATCGCAGACTACTTCAGACCTATCAGAGAAGAAGCATTAAAGAGTGGTCTTATGAATCCCAAGAACCTTGGTGTTAATATCAAGACACTTCTTTACCAGGTGCCCGGTGGTATGCTCTCA
>JAQYAH010000084.1 GCA_029227635.1 Clostridiales bacterium | reverse complement strand
TCCAGAATGTTTGCAGGGGTACCTACACCCATGAGATATGTAGGCTTATCCTCCGGAAGTTCCGGAACCGTGACATCCAGAATGTGATACATCTCCTCATGGGACTCTCCTACGGCAAGACCTCCCACTGCATATCCATCCAGATTCATCTCCCTTATTACCTGGGCATGATCGATACGAATATCGTCGTAAACACCTCCCTGGTTGATTCCAAAGAGGAGCTGATGTCGGTTAATAGTCTCCGGAAGTGAGTTGAGTCTGTCCATCTCATCTTTACAGCGCCTAAGCCAACGAGTGGTCCGCTCCACGGAATTTCTCACATATTCCTTCTCTGCCACTGAGGAGGGGCACTCATCAAAAGCCATGGCAATGGTTGAGGCGAGTTTGGACTGAATCTGAATACTCTCCTCAGGTCCCATAAAAATTCTGTGTCCATCAATATGAGAGCGGAACTTCACTCCCTCCTCAGAAATATTTCTGAGCTTTGAAAGAGAAAAGACCTGAAACCCTCCCGAATCTGTCAAGATCGGTCTATCCCAATTCATAAACTTATGTAATCCCCCAAGCTTATAAATCGTATCCTCACCGGTCCTGACATGGAGGTGATAAGTGTTACTAAGCTCTACCTGGGTTCCGATCTCTCTCAGATCATCTGTGGAAACTGCTCCCTTGATCGCAGCCACAGTGCCTACATTCATGAACACCGGAGTTTCGATAGTCCCGTGAACGGTCGTTAGACGTCCACGCTTTGCCATACCGTCTTTTTTTAATATTTCGTACATAGCCATCCTTTTCAAAAAAGGTCAAAGACAGCATCTTTGACCTTAGATTGATCTAATATTATACAAGTTATCAGTAAATAATCACCGGAGTTCCTACAGCCACCATTCCATAAAGCTGCTGAACTGTGCTGTATGACATATTGATACATCCGTGTGATCCGGCATAGGTATATCTGTCTCCGCCAAACCAGGGCTGCCAGCTCGCATCATGGAAACCAATTCCGGTATAAGTGACTCTGAGCCAGTACGATACCGGAGTCTCATACTCATAAGATCCGTCGGGAAGCTTCTCCCCTCGAAGCACCTTACCCTGCTTCTTCTCTAGAATGGTCCAGACACCCTTGGTTGTCGCCCGCTTTGCTGTGGGGAGTCCGGTAACTACATCCGCCTCGAAAACCACCTGTCCATCCTGAACATACCAGACGTGCTGATTAGCAATGCTGACTTCGATATAGGTGTTGCCCCAATCGGTCGCCCCATGGCTTGCCGCAGTCTGAGAATAGATTGGTTCTCGATCTTGACTCTCAAGACTATTGAACATAGCATTGATTTGATCGATCTCAGCCTGCTGGTCGATCCTCCAACCGTATGTTCCTCCGGTCACCTGTGCCTGTGCCCCGTTCGCCGCAGTAAAGGTTCTTGTTGCCCCTGCAGTGTCATGTCTTGCAGCAAAATCTGCAACCCAGGCCTTGATGGCATCCTGATTTATCTCAGGCACCTTGTCTTCATTAAAAGTCATCCAGGTTCCGGTTACAGATCCGTCAAGAACCTCTGTCTCATCTCCGAAGTGATAGGTGATGGTGAGTCCGACATATTTGTTGAACTTCTCACACTCGTCCTTCACTTCCTGAGAATCCACGGTGAGTTTGGGGTTAATATAACATTCGGCAGCATCCATATCCAGAACATCATAGGTTCCGGTAATCGCCTCCGCAAGTGCTTTCTTAAATGCCGGCTCGTCGATAGTAGTTCCCGGCTCTTCAGGATGTGGTTTATAGAGGGCTCCATCCAGTGCCGGATAGGAATCCTTTGGAGGAATCATGCTCTCCTTGTCCATACACTTGAGAGACTTCATTGCGGTGTCAAGTTTGGACTCGTCAAAAGATACTTCTGCATGAATTTCGTGACTCGTTGTGTCTCCGAATCTGTAAAACTCATATATCTTAACTGGCCAGAGAAGAGGATTCATAACCCTTGCCAGTTCGCTAACACTGTCTGCACTAACGAACTTGAGATCCACATCAGACCCCTGAATAGTTTCAGTTACATCGTTTCTCTCTTTAAGTGTGAGAACATAACTGTCAACCTGATCCTCCAGCATACCCTTTACCTTACCGGTGCTCTTGTAAGAGCAATCAGTCCCGTTAATATGAGTACCGGGCATAAAGTTAAAGAAGAAAAAGGCAATTCCTGCCAGATAGATCGCAGCGACTACACCTACGATACTGATTAATACAATGAGGATCTTCTTACCGATCCCACTCTTCTTTGTATCGTCTTCATCATCACTCATATCATCTGACTCCACATCTTCATAGGAAGCCTCATCATTGGAATCATCCTCTTCGTACTCTTCCTCTTCTGCAGGCTCTTCGTCGTAATCTTCCTCATCGTCATATTCATCAAAATCTTCCTCGTCTTCCTCAGACTCTAAAAGATCATCTTCATCATCCTCTGATTTCTCAGGACCATCCACATCCTCGGAATCCTTTGAGTCAAGCTCTGCCTCTGATTCAGTTTCCACACCGTCATCAGAAACTGTTTCACTCTCCTCCCGGACTTCTTCGTCATTAGCGTCGAGATCAACTATTGTAAGTTCCTCATCACCGTTATGAAATTCATCTATGTACTTATTCTTACTCACTATTCTACTTCCAAAAGAAACATTTTTGCCTACTTGTCTAGTTTATCATCAAACAAAAACCGGGTAAAGGGATAACTTGCCTAATATTTCTGATTTGGCTATAATTAAAAAGATGTTAATCGAGTTAAAAGTTTTGTGAGGATTTAAAATGTCAGATTCAACTTTCGGAAGACTTTTCCGCATCACAACCTGGGGGGAATCCCACGGTGCAGGCATAGGAGTGGTAATAGACGGATGCCCGGCGGGGGTAGCTCTTTGCGAAGAAGATATCCAGAAATTGCTTGACCTTAGAAAACCCGGTCAGAGCAGATATACAACTGCCAGAAACGAGTCTGATTCAGCTTTTATACTCTCCGGAGTATTTGAAGGCAGAACCACCGGAACACCCATATCCGTCATGGTCAGAAATGCAGACCAGAAATCCAGAGATTACAGCAACATTGCAGAGAGTTATAGACCCGGTCATGCGGATTACACCTACGATCAGAAATATGGCTTCAGAGATTACAGAGGAGGAGGCCGGTCTTCAGGACGGGAGACCATAGGTCGAGTTATCGGTGGCGCCGTTGCTATGAAGGTTCTTGAAAAATTCGGTGTTAGCATCATCACTTTCACTTCATCCATCGGGCCGGTAAGAATTTCCAGAGAAAATATGGACTTCTCCCTGATCAATGACAATGCTCTCCGAATGCCTCAGGCTGATATTTCGGAAGCAGAAGTTTATCTAAAAGAAGTTATGGCAAACGGCGACTCTGCCGGAGGTGTGATCGAGTGTCACATCAGTGGCTGCCCTGCCGGTCTTGGCAGTCCGGTTTTTGGCAAAATAGATGCCCAGCTTTCCAAAGCAGTGATGAGTATTGGAGCCGTTAAGGGGGTAGAAATTGGAGACGGTTTCGAAGCCTCGACACATCGTGGTTCCGAGAACAACGATTCCTTCTACTCTGATGGTACCAATACATTAAAACGTACTAATCATTCCGGCGGTATACTTGGAGGAATGAGTGATGGTGATACCATTATTCTGAGAGCTGCCATTAAACCTACCCCCTCCATTTCCATGGTTCAGGATACCGTGAACCGTAACAATGAGAACATTAAGCTTCAGATCAAGGGACGGCATGATCCTTGCATCGTACCCAGAGCGGTTCCCGTGGTAGCTTCCATGTGTGCAATTACTATTTTGGATGCTCTGATGGTAAATGCCACCTCCGAGATTCATCGGCTGATAGCTGCTTACCAAAAAGATTAAAAAAATTAATTTTATGCTTGCACCGACGAAACATCTATGCTATTATAAGCAAGCGAGTTAAATATGGTTCGTTGGTCAAGTGGTCAAGACGCCGCCCTCTCACGGCGGAAACAGGGGTTCGACTCCCCTACGAACTGCTCATAAGCACGATAGATTAAATTCTATCGTGCTTTTGTTTTTGCAGTTGTATTTGCAAATTATCTGACATTTATTCAGTTGAAAAGGTTTTACAAATAAAGTATGATTTAAGTGTAACTTTTTAATAAACTCTTAAGATTTGTATTTATTCCATGAATCCTTCTTTTGAAGCTTCAGATATTTGCTGGAGTTACGGAAACAAGACTATACTTGATCATGCTGCATTACAGCTTTTTCCCGGAGAATGCGTTGGAGTTGTTGGAATCAACGGTTCCGGAAAGAGCACTCTTCTTTCTATCCTTGCAGGAATCAAAAAGGTACGGGGAGGAAACATCAGATGTTACGGACATGATCTTTCTGAGAATCCCAGGCTTTACCGTAAACTGACCGGATATGTTCCCCAGGAGAACCCTCTTCTTGAGGAACTATCTGTGAAAGACAACCTCCGAATCTGGAGCAACACCCCGGAAGGCTTGGATCCGGCACTTCTTGAGTCACTGGGAATAGACTCCTATCTCAATCTGAAGGTTCGGGAACTTTCGGGAGGTATGAAACGCAGAGTATCGCTGGCAGCTGCTCTTATCAACAACCCACCGGTACTTATCATGGACGAGCCCTCATCTGCTCTCGATCTTCATCACAGGGAAGTGATTCAGAATTATCTCAGGGAGTATACGAATCGAAACGGAACAGTAATCATGTCAACCCATGATATAGAGGAAATTAAAAGGTGCACAAGAATTCTTTATATTGAAGGATGTCATCTTTTGTCAAAGGATGCATCCTCTGCAATAAAAGACCTTAGGGAGGAACTATTATGAGTAACGAGATGAATTTTGATCCCATGACCGGGAAACCTATTGTGAACAATGATTCCCCGGTAAGAAAACAGATAGGTTTTGATCCTATGACCGGAGAGCCTGTTTATGAGGAAGAACCTGCCCCCAGAAAGCAGGTGGGTTTTGATCCTATGACCGGAGAACCTGTTTATGAAGAAGATCCTGTACCTAAGAAGCAGGTAGGCTTCGACCCTATGACCGGTGAGCCTGTTTATGAAAGCGCTCCCGAATTCACTTCCGGAACCAATAAACCTGGCAAAAAAGGACTTAATCTTAAGATTCTCATTCCTGTGGCCTGTGTCTGCCTTGTACTAATCGTCGGCATTGTTGTTTTCGCAAAAAGTGTCCTCGGAAGTCCCGCAGTCAAGGTTGCCTCTGCTCTCAAGAATACTTTCAAGGGAGAAAAGATCGTTGAGAGCCTTATGGATCTTTCTGAATTTTCCGATTCCAATACCTTTACAATCAACGGTGTTATTGGTGAAGGTGATATGTATGTTAGCTTTAATGCTGGTGCTGAGATCTCTTCCAAGAACTTTGAAGTTTCTGCCGATGCAGATGTTCAGCTGGACTCTGTTACCGGCGCAGCTTACCTCTACATGAACGATGAGTACATTGCCGTTGATTCTCCGGATTATCTTGATAGTGCCATCGGCTATACCTTCTCACCCGACGGCGGAGATTACGGTGATTTCATCCAGGAACTGGACAGCGAAGCTGAATTTGAAATAATTGACGAGGCGGTAAATGCGGCCGTGGATCTTTGCAAATCCAGAGAAGACATCCAGAAAAAAGCCGAGAAGATCATCCTCAGCCAGCTTAAGGAACTTGAGTTTGAGAAGCTTAAGAAAGAGGAAATCGAGATAGGCAGAGATGACGTCAAATGCAGCGGATACGAAGTTGAGGTGGATGGTGACTGGCTTGCCGACACCTATGAAATGATCCTGGATGTTGTTGAGGAAGAAGGCGGAGATGCCATTGAGATACTTTCCGACTATGGCTATTATGAAATTGAAGACATGGTAGATGAACTCTCCTACATTGAAGATTTCACTATCCGTTTCTGGATCAAGAGCAACAAGGTTCTTGCAATCGATGTAGAAACATCCGGCGGAGAAGCTCGAGTTGCTTTTGCCGGAGACAAAGCTCCCTGGCATGAAATCATTTTATACGCAGACGACGAAGAGCTCGCTTCCCTTGAGGCATCCGTGGATGGCAAGGTTGAAGAGTTTGACCTTAAAGTCGGCGGAACCAAAGTCGGCACTTTCGAGTATAATACTTCCACCGGAGAGTTTGAACTTTCATCAGACAGCCTCTATGAGAGTATTGAAGGTACTCTTCTCATCAGCAAAAAAGAACTCAGCTTTTACTTTGATTACGACGGAGTCTCTGTTGATATGACTATTTCCAAGGATGCGAATATCGCCGTTATTGATCGGGGCGATATGCTTGATATCAGAACCGCAACTATGGATGAGATGAATACTTTCGCAGATAATCTTTACGACTTATTGTACAAGTATTAATCGGATTACTGATGCATGAACAACAATTTTCACAAGATTAAACAATACAATCAGATGCTATGGAAAAAGGGAATCAAATGTATTCCCTTTTTCCTTCTTATTATTGCTGTTACCGGGATGGTGATTGGCATATTTGCTGCAGGTTTCAGAATTTTGCTAAAGAATGATCAGACCCTGGCTGCAATTCCCGTAGGAATAGTGATTCCCGATGAGGATGAAAAGGTCACCATGATTTCAGGACTTATTGAGGGAATGGATTCTGTAGGGAGTATCTGCTCTTTTGAGTATCTTACAGAAGAAGAGGCCAAACGGGCACTTACCAAAGGTGATCTTTCAGCAGTAATCTTTTTCAACGAGGACATGTACAATGATATCACAAGAGGCTACAACACGCCTGTTCTCGTTCAAATATCCAGCCAAAGAGATTTTCGTACAGAGCTTTTCCGGGATCTGGTGGAGAGTGGAGTCAAAATGCTTCAGATCGGAGAATCCACCTCCTATGCAATCTACGACGTAAAAAAGGAGTTTCCTCTTGCCAGAAAGCTCAGCAAAGTACAGTATGCCATCTCCATGGATATGCTGGAACTCTGCCTGAAAAGAAACAATCTGTGGGATGAGCAGCTTCTCTCCTCCTATGGCTCCGACAACCTTACACGGTATTACACCGGAATAGGCGGAGTAATGCTGATGCTTCTCCTTAGTGTAGCCTTTGAGTCATTTTTCACCCATTCCCACAGAACCTTTGAAAGAGCACTTCGTCGAATAGGGATTGGAAGTATTACAGTGGCAGTTTCAAAGACTCTGGTTTTTGCCGGTATACTCTGGTTCTTCTCACTGATCCTATATGTAGGCTGCGCTCTTGTGGATATATATGATTTCAGTTTTATATCACTGATTCTGTTGTTTGTGCCGGCTTTTTCCGTTGGCTCATTTGTTAATTTTGTGTTTGGTATTTCCGATGAGGGATCCGGTATTTTTACACTCATCGCGCTGTCTGTGGTAATGCTGCTGATTTCCGGAGGTATTTTCCCCACTGCGTATCTTCCCGGGGTTCTCAGAACTTTGGGACAAGTGCTGCCATTTGGAATATGGCACAGGTGTATTCTTGATATATGCGGGGACTTTGAGTCGGTTCTTTATGTTTT
Organism: Clostridiales bacterium; assembly: GCA_029227635.1. GTDB lineage: Bacteria > Bacillota > Clostridia > Lachnospirales > Lachnospiraceae > SUG1684. Next base: position 1,100 of record JAQYAH010000084.1, on the reverse strand, counting down.
TGCTTCTTTATTTCTTGGAATTCTCTTTTTGATTCCTGCCTGTTTTGGTGATAGATGTGATAAAAACTGATTTACTGCTTTGGTGCAAAAGATTTCTGATTCTATTGCGCCGACAACTAAAGAAAAGCTCTCTCTATCTCATAATCCTTTTTTGTCTAGGGGTGATCTGGACTGTAAAACACACGGCAATCCCTGACGCTTCCGGCACAAAAGTAGGGTTATTTGCCCAGGATGATCCCTATGCCAAAGAGCTTTTGGAGGAAACCTCTTCCCTTGAGGGGCCCTATGAGTTTCTCGTATACCCTTCCCTTTCTTCAATGAAAAAGGACGTGACTTCAGGAAAACTGGAATGCGGCGTCTTTTTCACCGATAAGATCGGAACCTGCTATGAGACTCTAAAGAGCACTGAGTGCATCACCCTCTACTCCTCTCCCGCCACCACCAAGGGAGAGCTTCTAAAAGAAAAAATATATACACTGGTGCTCATGCATATGTCCGATCAGGTACTTCGGAACTATTCTACCGACGGTGAGAGCTTTAAATCTGAAAGCTCTCAGCTCACCGAAGCACTCCTCGATGCAAACAAAGAGAATCTGAAAGGTGACGGCCTGATCTCTGTAGTTTTTCAGGAAGTAGATTCAAAAGGCAATGCCAAAAGTGCTGAAGATCTCTCCGGAAGAGAAAAAGAAAAAGCTCAGATTCAAATCTGCGTTCTTCTAACTTTTGCTGCCTGCCTCATATTCGCTGACCAGAAATTCAGCTCCGGCTTCAAAAATCTATGTCTTGCTCTTAGACCAGGCGAAATAAGAATCTTTCGTCTTATGTATATTCTTATCCCGGCTTCGATTACTGGGCTTGTTGTAGGAGTTTTTGTAGGGCATCCCCTGATTCTTCTGGCAGGCTCTCTGATTTCTACTGCCTGGGTCTTTTTCTACAGTAGTTTTTTCAATAAGGAGCCTTTGTATCTGCTGAGTCTGATAAGTGTACTGCTGCTGGCCCTGATCTCGGACCCTCATATTTCTGAGATTCCCCTGTTGATTCCTTTTGTTTCCTACCTTAAGTATCTCTTCCCTCTTCTGATAACCGGAGGAATGATCTAG
>JAQYAH010000083.1 GCA_029227635.1 Clostridiales bacterium | reverse complement strand
CGCTCGGACACTCTGATGTAAGTACCACAATGAACATCTACGCTCACTCTAAGAGGGAAGCGAAACGAACTTCCGCAAGACTGCTGGTTAAGGTAGTCGGCGGCGAATAACAAAAAGTTTCCTTGTTTCGGCTCGTAAGGGCAAAAACAAGGGAAAATACATAAGGGACGAGTATTAAAACGCCGAGATGCTCATGCAAATGAAAAACAGGAATCGTCTGCACTATATCCGAGAATCAAATCATATCTGCTGGTATCTATTGAAAAGTGTTCTTTCAACCAATAATCACCCCTGTGCATAGCAGGTGTTGTTAACCGGAAACGACGATTTTCGATGAGCAGCGTAAGCCAGTGTAGAATGGAATACTCTTCTCTTCATTACACGCCTATTCCTTGGCAAGCTCTATATGTTCGGTACAATATAAGCCCTGACCATAATCATTATAAATCTTTCCTTTGCCAAGTATAGGTTTATCGATTATTTCGTTTAACCCATGATATGCTTCACATCATTTCAAAACATATTTTTATCCTTTTCTAACAATACTTCATCGGAGTGAATCTAAGTCCATTGACCGTTTGCTCCCTATCAGTGGGAACAAAACCCAGATGACGATAGATTTCCACTGCATAGGGGGAAGAATTCACTGTGAACTCCTGAAGTTCATAGTCCCGGCGCATTGCCTCAAAAAGCCGCCTTCCGATTCCCCGGCACTGATATGCCTCATCCACAAAGAATCCCCCAATATGCTGCGGCTCTCTCATGGACAGCACCCCGACAAGCTGGTCTCCGTGGAAGGCTCCGTAGAAATCCATTTTTCGGTTTCGCTCTCTGTCATCCAGGCTTTCCCGGAATGCTGCGATTCCCTCAGGGGAGTACTCCGGTGCCTCAAATTTTTGAAACACTCTCCAGAATAGCTCCAGGGCCTCTTGAATCTCCGCTTCTGAAAGCCGTCTAACCGGATACTCCTCCATAGTCCGGGTCAGGCTGTATAGCACCATGTCCAGCACCTTACCGTTTTTCACCGCATTATTCTTCATGGTTCCCTCATAGCTAAAACCAGCCTTTTCCAGTGCCCTTCTGGAACCGGTATTGTAGGAAAACGGCTCTGCAAAAATACGAATAATATCGCTGGTATCAAAGACGATCTCGCAAAGCTGCCTTATGGCCTTTGTCATTATCCCCTTTCCCCAGTATTCCTCCGCGAGGTAGTAGCCAATTTCCGCGGTCTGCCGGTGAATGTTTTCCTGTCTGAAAGCCCCAATACTACCGATAACCCGGCCATCCAGAGTGATTGCATAAGCAAAAGTACAGTTTTCGTCCTCACTGAGCATTGCCTTGATGTAGTCCTCGGCATCCTTCTCAGTGTAGGGATAGGGCAGTCCGTCCCGCAGATTGTTTAAAATCTTCTTGTTGTTCAGCATAGCTGCCAGTTCTTTTGCATCCGACAGCCGCCACTTTCTCAAAACACAGTTCATTTTTGTCACCTGATAACACCTCTCCCATTGTATTTTCTTATGTTACCCACATTTTATACCTGGCCCTCTGTCTCTGATAGGTAACTATTATATGGGAATGTGTCTGTTTTACAGAGGTCTGACTTTATTCATGGATAAAAATAGCCGCCCGACCCTGGACTGCTTCCACACCAAACTCTGGTATGGCCACAAGTCAAAAAGAATCAAGCGGCTTTTAAATTTTTGACAATGTCTACGCTCTAACCGGCTCTACTGCTTCCTGTATCCGCACTTCGGGCATACACCGTTCTCATTCAGGGTGACGCCGCAGAGAGGACATCTGTCAATGGTACCCTCGGGTTTGTACTCCTGAGAAGCAGCGTTTACACCGCTGGTGAATGTGATCTTTGCAATGTTGAGCTTATCCTTCAAAAGCTCATATACGATCTTGATCATTCCTTCAACTGTCATTGTCTCCTTGGTTACTACAAGGCGACAGTCGGGATAAGCAGTTGCCAGTTCTGTGGAAAAAGCAGGCCCCTTCATCTTGTTGGCAGGAACTCCATCTTTGATTCCCTGCTCTTCGTATACCTTGAGGATCGCAGGTAAAAGGGGATCATCCTGTCTGAGGATCAGGGCATGATCAAAATTCTTTAATACCTCCCAGGCGGTTTTCTGGATCTCATTACACGGGAAAACCATATTTACTCCCGGCTCAATAGTGTCCTCGACTTCAATTGTGAGAACGCCGGTGTGGCCGTGTAAGTACTGAGCCTCTCCCTGGAATCCGTAAAAACGGTGTGCATACTGCAGGTCTAATGTAGTAATACTTCTCATAATTGCCTCCTTACTGTTCGCTTGAACCTCTCTTCTTGCATTCCGGGCAGGTACCATGGAAAATTATGTCATATCCGGAAAAATCGAATCCCTGGCTATCTCTTATCTCCCTTTCAAGACCCGTGATAAAATCCATATCCACATCAAAAACACGACCGCACACTTCACACTTCACATGGCAGTGATTGCTGGGAATGTGATCATATCGATCGGGACTTCCCGGAATCTCGAGCCGTCTGATCTCTCCCATCTCAGAGAGCAGATTCAGGTTTCTGTACACTGTAGCCCGGCTTATTGAGGGGTGGCTTTCTTTGACCTTGTTATAGATCTCATCAGCTGTGGCATGACAGCGAAGCTTGTTGACTGCCTCTAGTACTATTGTGCGCTGAATGGTGTTTCTTCTTTTCATCATAGATTCCTGCCTCGTTTCTTATTGATATTATATTCTAATTAGGATTAATTATCAAGAAGTACTATTAATAAATTATAAAAGAATCTCCCGGGTCAAATGCAACCCGGGAGTCAGCTTTTCACACTATTCTTTAATCCCATAAACCAGCTTCTGTCTGGTGAAAAGGAAGTTTTTGTCATGAATACCCACACTGATAAACTCACCGTGTGCGTGATCCTGTGCCCCCTGAGGAAAAATCTTTCCCGGGGTAAAGGCACCTCCCGCGTAAACCAGAGAGTAATCGATAAAATACTCATCCAAACATCCCTTAGCCATAAGGGCCGCGGTGTAGGTAGGAGATTCAGAACAGAGCACAAGAAGCTCCTTTTCTCTAAGGCACCTTAGCATGTCCAACATTTCCGGCTCCTTGTCTTTACCTGTGACCAATACCGGCACCTGTTCAAAATCTCCATTGAGGTTAGCCTCAGAAAAAGTTTCCTTATCGTACTTCTCCACCTTAAGCTCTCCGCAGTTGGCCTTGATATAATCCCAGCCGGAAGGGGAGGTGGCGATCATAACTTTGAGTCCCTCTCCCTCATCCACGTTGAAGATTCTGTGGTCAAAAGGAATATCCGTTCCATCCAGGCTCACAATTATCTGAACAGGATGTTGTTTCTTACCTAATACCTCCCGGCGCTCCCGGTTCAGATCAATGTCCATTACCTGACAGGTCACAAGAGGTTCGTTCCTCAAGGTATTGGCACCGATAAGAATTCCGTCGGAATAGGCTCTCAGCATGTTAAGTACCCAGAAATCACAGGTTCCGCCATCCCGATCCAGAAAGTTGTTGCCGGCAATCAGGGGGCCTTCCGGGTTATCCGCAAAAGCCATCTTGCCATCCGCACTTAATACAATGGACGACACAATGTAGGGCTTTGAGTCGGAGGGCCTCGGAAAATTCACCGGCATCTTGTAATACTTCTCTGCGGAAGGAAGTGATTCCGGATAAGCCGGATCTCTGCGAATCTCTTCCAGAAATTCCTCATTAGCAAAAAGCGGTTCTATTCTGAGTGCCGGCTTTGACATCTCAAAAAAATCAAGCTTAGCTTTCCCCATTACCGACTGCCTCCGCTATATACGATTGCCTGCCATGAGCATTCCGATATTCTCAATATTGGCATCTTTGCGATCCATCTCTCCTAAGATCTCTCCCTCGTAGATTACACCGATTCTGTCGCTTAAGGCAAAAATCTCATCCAACTCTGTGGAGATGAGGAGAACTGCACAGCCTGCGTCTCTTGCTGCTACGATCTGTTCATGGATAAACTCTGTGGCGCCTACATCCACGCCTCGAACAGGATGCACCGCCAGCAAAAGCTTCGGATTCTTGTCAAGTTCACGGCCTACTACCATCTTTTGCTGGTTACCGCCGGAAAGAGAATCTCCGGTGTGGAAGATGTCAGGAGTCTTGACATTGTAATTCTCCACAATATATCTGGCGTGTTCATCCAGCTTAGCCCATTTGAGGAATGGACCGTTCTGGTATTCCTCGTTGTAGAAGGTATCCAGAATCAGGTTATCTCTGATGGAAGCCTTCATGATCATTCCTCTGGCCTGGCGATCCTCAGGGATATGAGCCACACCGCAGTCAAGTACGGTCCTGGGATGGGCATTTGTTACATCCTTATCCCCAATGGTAACCTTTCCGGTACACTTGCAGAGACCCGTGATGGACTTGATCAGCTCACTCTGACCGTTGCCGTCAACGCCGGCAACACCATAGATCTCTCCGGCTCTTACGGAAAGGCTTAAATTGTTGACTGTCTGGACACCTCTGGCGTCTTTTGCACAGAGGTCTTTAATATCAAGGACGACATCCCCTGCGGGTTTGTCAGATTTTTCAATTTCAAATTTGATCTCACGACCTACCATCATCTTGGCAAGTCCTCTGGCATCGGTATCTTCAGGCTTAACTGAGCCCACAACCTCTCCCAGATGAAGTACGGTGATCTTGTTGCTGATCTCCATTACCTCGTTCATCTTGTGGCTGATAAAGATGACACCCTTGTCTTCTGCAAGGAGGTTTCTTACCGCCACGAAAAGCTCCTCTGTCTCCTGGGGAGTGAGCACCGCAGTGGGCTCATCCAGAATGAGCAGTTCACAGTTTCTGTAGAGTGCTTTTAAGATCTCTACTCTCTGCTGCTGACCTACAGTCAGGGTTGAAACCTTGGCATAAGGATCAACTTTGAGGCCATATCGGTCTGCCAGTTCAAGAAGGCGCTCTGCTACCTTCTTTTTGTCGATAAAAAGTCCGTTCTCGTTAAGGGAGAGAATAACGTTCTCCACTACAGTTATGGTCGGAATCAGCATGAAGTGCTGATGTACCATTCCGATACCTGCCTCAATGGCATCTTTGGGAGAATCAATGCGTTTTTCCTGACCATTGACAAAGATTTTGCCCTCATCAGGTTTTGCAAGGCCATACAGAACCTTCATAAGGGTTGTCTTACCTGCTCCATTCTCCCCAAGCAATGTATGTACTTCACCTCTGTCAAAGCTGACAGATACCTTATTACATGCGATCGTTCCGGGATAGATTTTTGTGATTCCCTGCATCTCAATAAAACTCATTTTTGTCTCCCTGTTTTTTTGAAGGGATCGCACCCTTAAGGTGCGATCCCCGGTAGTTATTCATTACTTGATAGAAAGCTTCCTATACTAGAATGTGCTGTCAATAACTTCTTTAACGTCTTCGCCGTTATAAACCTTGTCGAAGATCTCTATGATCTGATTTACTTCGTCATCAGTAAGAACGTCTGAGTAAGGACCCTGGAAATCATCTAAAGTTACAACGTTCTCAGCGATACCCATTGCAAGAGCACCTGATCCGAGAGTTCCCTCGATTGCTTTCTCAACTGCAACCTGGATACCAAGCTGTGCATCCTGGATTACCTGGCAGATGATCGTGCTGCCCTGTCCGTCCATGGGAGTAGCATAAGGAACACATACAACGCCTGCTTCGTCACACTGCTGAACTGCACCAATTGCTGCTGCGTCACAGTTCATAGCGATAACGTCGCAACCATTGTTGATAAGCTCTGCAGTAGCCTGCTTAGCTTTAAGCTGATCGTCGAAAGATCCAGTGTAAACTACAGTAACTTCGATGTCGGGGTTGATCTTCTTAGCAGCGTATTCAACACACTCGTTACAGAGAACTGTTGTGTCGCCTTCCATAGCACAAACAAGACCGATCTTGTTGGACTCTGTAGCCATACCTGCGATGAGACCTGTGATGTAACCAAGTTCTGCTGAACCGAAGTCGATTCCTGCAAGGTTGGGATCCATACCGTTCATTGAGCTTGTGTTGATGAACTGAATATCAGGATAGTCTTTAGCTACCTGTTTGGAAGCATCCAGGAACTCAGCACCGTGAGAAACAATGATGCTGTAACCGTTGTCAGCATAACCTCTCATGATAGTTTCCATATCTGTTGCTGCAACTGACTCTGTATAGTCTGCAGTGCATCCATATTCGTTAGCTGCTGCTTCAAAAGCATCTGCTGCCATCTGGGACCAGCCTCCGTCGTTAGCTGAGCCGGGGAGAAGAAGTCCCATCTTGATCTCGGAAGCATCTCCGCCGCCTGAGCTGTCAGCTGAGCCGCCGTCTTCTTTTGTCTCGCCGCCGCAGCCGCTGAGGCAGAGAGCGAGCATAGCAACTGATAATACCAGAGCTAATAACTTTTTGAGTTTCATAATACCGTCTCCTTTCATTTTTATCCTAATGGGATAGAAGCTATATATCCAAAGCCTCGAAGCAACAGCAACACTTCTTAACTTTCGATAACACAATTATCTGCTCTTCTTGTAAGGTACACCGAGAGCCTTGGGGTCTCTTACGTTTCTTGAGAAGATGCAGAGGAATACGATTACCAGTGCATAAGGAAGCATGAGAGCCGCCTCATAAGGGAATGCTCCGCCACCGGCCTGAAGTCTGAAGGATAAGGTCTCGCCGGCACCGAATACGAACACGCCGGCAAGCATTCCAAGGGGGGTGTAGTTACCGAAGGTAACTGCCGCAAGGGCGAAGAAGCCTCGGCCTGAGGTCATGTTCTCTGTGAACTTGCTGAGAAGTCCGGTAGAGAGGAAAGCTCCACCAAAGCCTACAAAAACCGCTCCCCATAAGCAGGCGGTGTATCTGAGCCTTCTGACACTGATACCCATTGACTCTACTACTGTGGGGTTCTCACCTACGGATCTGTATCTTACACCGGTGTGAGTTTTGTAAAGGAATACCCACATAACTGCAACCAGAATAAAGCCGATATATACCGGAATTGGAAGTCCGAAAGGTCCCTTGGCAAAAGAATCTCTTACTGTAATCGCATCGGTCTTAAATGCGCGGTTAAGAGTAGTTGTCAAACCTGCACCTATAAGGTTAAATGCGATACCTAAAACAGTCTGGTTGATCTGAAGGTCGATAACCAGAAATCCGAACAAAAGACCAATAACCGCTGCCGCAAGCATAGCACACAGTGCTCCCATCCACACATTGCCGAAATGAGCACTGGCTACTACTGCCACATAACATCCCACTGCCATGATACCCTCGGCAGCCATGTTTACGGTACCTGTAACCTCCATTATCAGAACTCCGAGAGCCGCAAAAAGAAGCGGGGTGGAGTACAGGATCATTGACATTATAAATGTATAAACTGAATTAGCCATTTACCTTCATCCTCCTCTTCTCAAGTCTGCTCTGGGCGATTCTTCTTACAAGGTCAACAAGTACGAAGATGATTACCATTGCACGGATAAGATCTACTGCGGAGGCAGGAACCTTGCTGAACATCTGAAGTGCGTTTCCGCCGCTCTTGAGTGCTCCGATAAGCAATCCTGAAAGAAGCATTCCGACGGGAGTTGTATTTCCGAGAAGAGCTACTGCCATTCCGTCGAATCCATAGTTACTTGCTACACCCTTGAGGAGTCTGTGCTGTACGCCGAGAACTTCAATTGCGCCGGCAAGTCCGGCGAAACCGCCTGCGAAGAACATTGCAAGAAGTCGGTTTTTCTTGACATCAAGACCGGCATACTCAGCAGCCAGATTATTCTGACCTACGATTCTCATACCAAATCCGGCTCTCATCTTCCAGAGGAATATTCCGTAGAAAATAAGGCAGATGACCATGAGAATGATTCCGCAGTGAAGCTTCGACTTAAAACTCAGCCAGGGAAGCCAGTAAGCTTCGGGGAAAAGAATGGTCTGAGGTGCTGTGGAAGCGGGATCCTGAATTGGATTAGCAACCATATACAGTACAAAATACTGCATTACGTAGTTGAACATAACGGTAGTGATAACCTCATTGGCTCCGAAATAAACTTTAAGTACACCGATGAGAAGTCCGGCAAGACCGCCGCCGATAAATCCGGCAATGACAGCGACTATCATAACAAGAGCCGGAGGTCCGGGCAGCTTAAGCACGCAAAGTGTGGAACAAAGCGCTCCCATGTACAGCTGGCCCTCGGCACCGATGTTGATCATTCCGCATCGATATGCAAAAGCATAGCTGAGACCTGTGAGTGTCAGAGTTGTTACCTTACTCATTGTAGTTGCCATATTAGCTGCATTGCCAAAAGCGCCCTTAAATATCAGCTGGAAAGCTGAGAGGGGATTCTGGCCGATCAGCATGATGAGTATCGATCCACTGAGCATCGCCAGGGCAATCGACACAAGCGGGCTTACTATACCCAGTACTTTCTGTTTATTCATGACTAACCTGTTCTCCTCAAATCAAAGCAAAATATTAATCATTTGTCCGATATCATTCACTTTTATCATGAAATCGATTATAGATTCATCATAAGGTATGACCAATTTTTTTACAATATTATTGTTTTAGGCAACCTATTTTTTGTCAATTTTGTATATTTTGCAGGATTTCTTTTATATAGTTTTCCAAACTTGCAAGACTTGACTTTTTTGAAATATATATATTACCTTGCCTCGTCACTTATATAAAAAAGTAAGCCGGACCCGGCAAAATACCGGATCCGGCCTGTTTGATTTTCGTTATGAATTATCAGATACTAGTTAGCCTTAGCTGCCTTGTACTCTCTGATCTGCTTTGTGAGCTCGGGAACGATCTTGTTGAGGTCACCAACAAGTCCGATGTGAGCAATGTCAAAGATGGGAGCGGTCTCATCCTTGTTGATAGCGATGATGAGATCTGACTCTTCCATACCTGCAGCGTGCTGGATGGCACCTGAGATACCGATTGCAAAGTAAACCTTAGGACGAACTGTCTTACCTGTCTGTCCAACCTGAAGCTCTTTGGGCTTCCAGCCGTTGTCTACAACTGCTCTTGAGCAGGCAACAGTTCCGCCTATAGCATCTGCGAGATCGTCAAGGATAGCAAAGTTCTCGGGAGAACCTACGCCACGTCCGCCGGATACAAGGATGTCAGCAGCCTGAATGTCAACTGTGCTGCTTACTGACTTAACAACTTCAAGTACCTCATAGTACATGTTGTTGGGTGTGAAACCGGGGTTATACTCAATAACTTCCGCCTTAGCGCCATCCTTCTTCTCAAGCTTCTGCATAACACCGGGACGAACGGTTGCCATCTGAGGACGGTTGTCGGGGCATGCGATAGTAGCGATGGTGTTGCCACCGAATGCAGGACGAGTCATAAGAAGCTGGTTGTGCTTCTGCTCCTTGCCCTCAACAGGGTTGATGGGGAAGTCACCGATCTCAAGGCTTGTGCAGTCAGCAGTAAGACCAGTCTTAACTCTTGCTGATACTCTGGGACCAAGATCACGGCCGATTGCTGTAGCACCTACCAGCATGATCTCGGGCTTGTACTCATTGATCACTGATGCAAGTGCGTGAGCATAAGGCTCAGTTCTGTAGATTTCAAGAGCAGGGTCATCAACAACGATAACCTTATCTGCACCGTATGCAGCCAGCTCATCAGCCATGTCTTTGATGCCTGATCCGAGAACAACTGCGGTTACTTCTGTGTTAAGATCTGCTGCCAGATCATGTGCTTTTCCGATAAGTTCGAAAGCGATTCCGCTGAATTTGTGATCTACCTGTTCAGCGAAGATAAATACGCCTTTGTAATCTGCTAAACTCATTATTATAACCCCTTTCGTTAGATGATGTGCTTCTCGTCGAGTTTGCCCATCAGATACTTAACTGCTTCATCGGGATCAAGAGCTACTTTCTCGCCTTCGCCCGCTTTAACTTTATCTGATGCCTTAGCGATCTTTGTAGGAGAACCTGCAAGACCCATGTTGCAATCTTCAAGAGTATCCAGGTCTGCTCTTCCCCAAACGGTGATCTCTTTGTCCACAGCATCAAAGATTCCGCCGGGAGTCATGTAACGGGGTTCATTGAGCTCTGAAAGAGCTGTAACAAGGCAAGGCATCTTAGCCTTAACAACATGATATCTGTCCTCAAACTGTCTCTGGCAGATTACTGAATCGCCGTCGATCTTGAGTTCCTGACAGTAGCTGATTACGGGAAGACCAAGGTGCTCAGCGATCTGAGGACCTACCTGAGCGGTGTCACCGTCGATAGCCTGACGACCTGTGATAATGATGTCATAGTCAAGCTTGCGAAGGCCGGCAGCAATAGTGCTGGAAGTTGCCCAGGTGTCGGCACCTCCGAGTACTCTGTCTGTGATGAGGATCGCCTTGTCAGCTCCCATTGCCATAGCTTCAATAAGGATATCCTGAGCCTTCGGAAGACCCATTGTAAGAACTGTAACCTCTGCACCATACTGATCCTTGAGACGAAGGGCTGCTTCAAGACCAGCTTTGTCATCGGGGTTCATAATAGCGAGCATTGCTGCTCTGTTTAATGTACCGTCAGCGTTGAACTGAACACCACCGGCTGTATCCGGTACCTGTTTAATACATACTACAACTTTCACGTCTTATTCCTCCTCGTTACTTTAACAAGCTTCCGGAGATTACCATACGCTGAACTTCTGAGGTTCCTTCGTATACTTCGGTAATCTTAGCATCACGCATCATACGCTCGATCTCGTACTCTCTGATATAGCCATATCCGCCATGGAGCTGTACAGCCTTTGTTGTAACTTCCATAGCTGTCTCTGAAGCGTAAAGTTTAGCCATAGCTGCTTCAACGCTGTATGATCTCTGTGTTGCTTTTGCCACAGCTGCTTTGTAAACAAGAAGTTTTGCAGCTTCAACTTTAGTTGCCATGTTAGCAAGCTGGAACTGAGTGTTCTGGAACTGAGCAATTGAACGTCCGAACTGCTTTCTTTCCTTTGTGTAAGCAATTGTTCTCTCAAGAGCGCCCTCAGCAAGTCCGAGAGCCTGAGCAGCGATACCGATACGTCCGCCGTCAAGAGTGTGCATTGCAATACCAAAGCCCTTGCCCTTAGCGCCAAGAAGTGCATCCTTGGGGATTCTGCAATCCTGGAAGATAAGCTCGTAAGTTGATGAACCGCGGATACCCATCTTCTTCTCTTTTGTTCCGAAAGTGAATCCGGGAGTTCCCTTCTCAACGATGAATGCGGAGATTTCCTTGGACTTGCGGCCACGCTTCTCAACCACACCGGTTACTGCAATGATGATGTAAACATCTGCCACCTTACCGTTTGTGATGAAGCACTTGGATCCGTTGAGCACCCACTCGTCGCCGTCAAGAACAGCCTTGGTCTGCTGACCCTGAGCATCTGTACCTGCACCGGGCTCCGTAAGACCGAAAGCACCAAGCTTTCTGCCTGCTGCCAGGTCGGGAACGTACTTCTGCTTCTGCTCTTCTGTTCCGTATGTAAGGATAGGGTCGATACAAAGTGAAGTGTGAGCTGAAAGAGCTACTGCTGTTGTACCGCAAACCTTTGCCATCTCCTCTACACACATGATGTATGTAAGGGGATCGCAGCCCTGTCCGCCGTATTCTTTGGGAACAGGAATTCCGAGGAATCCATATTTAGCCATCTTCTCAATGGTCTCTGCAGGGAATCTCTCTTCTTCATCGATATCGATTGCTAACGGCTTAACCTCTTTTTCAGCAAATTCTCTGAAAAGGTCACGAGCCATCAGATGTTTCTTATCTAATGTGAAATCCATGATTTATTATCCTCCTAAATCACACGATATTAAAGTGCATCAACGGGTGTCTTTGTACGGTCAGCATTGTAAACATAGAAGCCCTTGCCTGTCTTAGCGCCAAGGTTTCCGCCGCGAACCATCTTGCGGAGAAGAGGGCATGCACGATACTTGCTGTCGCCGGTCTCATTGTAAAGAACATCCATGATTGCAAGGCAGATATCAAGGCCGATGAAGTCTCCGAGTTCCAGGGGACCCATGGGGTGGTTAGCACCAAGCTTCATTGCTGTGTCGATGCCGGCGATATCTGATACACCTTCCATCTTGATGAAAGCAGCTTCGTTGATCATGGGGATAAGGATACGGTTAACTACAAATCCGCCTGCCTCGTTTACCTGAACGGGAGATTTGCCGATCTCAACAGAGATCTTCTTGATAGTCTCAACAGTCTCCTCGGGAGTGTTAACTCCGGCGATAACCTCAATGAGCTTCATTCTGTCGGCGGGGTTGAAGAAATGCATTCCAACCATGGGACGGCTGAGGCCATTGCCGATCTCTGTGATGGAGAGGGATGAAGTGTTTGAAGCAAATACACACTCAGGTTTGCAGATCTTGTCAAGCTCAGCAAAAGTGTTCTTTTTAACTTCCATATTCTCAAAAGCAGCCTCTACGATAAGATCGCAGTCAGCGCAGATGTCTTCCTTAAGTCCCGGAGTGATCTTAGCTAATCTGGCATCAACTTCTTCCTGGGATAACTTGCCCTTGGCAACTAACTTTGCATAACCCTTGGCGATCTTGTCCTTACCGCCTTCAGCCCATTCCTGCTTGATGTCTCAGAGAGCTACTTCATAACCTTCTGTCTGAGCAAAAGCTTTTGCAATGCCCTGGACCATTGTGCCGGCGCCAATAACACCAACTTTCATTATAT
>JAQYAH010000082.1 GCA_029227635.1 Clostridiales bacterium | reverse complement strand
AGAGATATGTTCCTGTTATCATGTGACAAAGGGGGATATCGCAGACGCAGTTGAGAATGGGGCAGAATGCTTCAAGGATGTAAAGAAAGCTACGAAAGTCGGGAAAGCCTGTGGTAAATGTAAAAAGAAGGCAAAAAAATTGACTAAAAAGCTTTTGATGAAAAAATAGTATTGACAAAATGCGGTCACTTATGGTATAAAGAATAAGTGGCCGCGTTTGGTACATATTTTATATAGGGGATTGGTCAAATGGTATGACAGGAGTCTCCAAAACTCTTAGCGGGAGTTCGATTCTCTCATCCCCTGTTTTCAGACAGTGCTCGGAAGCCCTAAATACAGGCTTTCGAGTATTTTTTTGCTTTCTTTTACCCTCAGAATAGGAGGAATACAGAATGGATGGTAATTTCTGACTTTTGCTTGAAAAAACAAGGGAGTATCGTCAAAAATCACCACGATACTCCTCTTACTTGATTAATTTGGTTTTTTAGTAGTGATCTTCTATCCGCAATATTTCGCGTTATCTTCCAGAAAATGCTGAAGCTGTAACTTAAGTTTTGCTAGATCAGTATCGTCCAGTCCATCCAGCAGGGTCTTCATGTTTTCCCGAATCTGAACAGGATTATATGGAATCTCCAGAGCAAAATCACTGTAAGCGCGAATTTTGTGATAGTACATGGCCGTTTCCTGTTCTTCGCCTGAATTTCGGCTCATTTCATACATCATAACACAGTCGGTAGCATCTGTATCCGTGCAGGGTTTGCAGATCCATTTGCCAAGGTAGTAGTGAGTTCCCTGAATATTATAGATAAAACCGGATGAGCTTAGTAATTGTTCTAACATATTAGTCCCCCTTTTTGAAATTGATATAACTATTAGTATAATAATCTGTTTTGAAGAAGAAATCAAATAAAAATAAAGTCAAATAAAAATAAAATAAGGTATTCCCTTTTCCTACATTATGATGTATTATAATAGAGCAAGACACAAGATGTTGTGTGACATAAGTAAAAATGACGATATTTGGTAGGGGTGCAGGGATATGGAGATTGTAGTTAAGAATAAGGTTATAAAGAGAAATGGTGAAGAGGTTGATTTTGATATCAGCAAGATTGTGAATGCGATTACGGCGGCGAATAATGAGGTAGAGAACATTTACAAGATGAATGTGTACCAGATTCAGGCCATTGCAGAGGATATCGCACATCAGGTACAGAAGACTACGCATGCGGTGAACGTCGAGGATATTCAGGATATGGTAGAGACCAGTATCATGGGAATGCGTGGATATGAGGTTGCCCAGAAATATGTGCGTTATCGTTACAAGAGAGAGCTGGCACGTAAGTCCAATACAACGGATAATGGTATCCTGGCATTGATCGAGCATCTGAATGAGGAGGTTAATCAGGAGAACTCTAATAAGAATCCGGTTATTAATTCTACCCAGAGAGATTATATGGCAGGTGAAGTTAGTAAGGATCTGTCTAAACGTGTGCTTTTGCCGGAGGAGATTGTACGTGCACATGAGGATGGAATCATTCATTTTCATGATTCGGATTATTTTGCACAGAAGGAGCATAACTGTGATCTGATCAACCTGGAAGACATGCTTCAGAATGGAACCGTAATCAGTGAGACATTAATTGAGAAGCCTCACAGCTTTTTTACCGCTTGTAATGTAACGACACAGATTGTTGCTCAGGTTGCAAGTAACCAGTATGGCGGTCAGTCATTTACACTGGCACATCTGGCACCGTTTGTAGATATCAGCAGAAAGAAAATTAAAAGACTGGTCATCGAAGAACGTAAAGAGTGCGGAGAAAGCCTGGATGAAGAGATTATCGCAAAGGTAACGGAAAAACGTCTGCGTGAAGAGGTTAAGAGCGGAATTCAGACGATTCAGTATCAGCTCATTACACTGATGACCTGTAACGGACAGGCACCGTTTGTAACGGTATTCATGTACCTGGATGAGGTTCCGGAGGGACAGGTAAGAGAAGACCTGGCTATGATTATTGAAGAAGTTCTGAAGCAGAGAATGCAGGGTGTAAAAAATGAAAAAGGTGTCTGGATCACACCGGCATTTCCGAAGCTGATCTATGTATTGGATGAGGATAACATCACAGAAGGCTCCCGCTACTGGAATCTGACGGTACTGGCAGCAGAATGTACGGCTAAGAGACTGGTGCCGGATTATATTTCTGCCAAGATTATGAAGGAGCTGAAGAAGGGAGAGGTTTATCCGTGCATGGGATGCCGTTCTTTCCTGACTGTTGAAGATACACAGATGAATCCGGATGGACATCATAAGTTCTACGGAAGATTCAATCAGGGAGTTGTTACCATTAATCTGGTAGATGTGGCATGCTCTTCCGAGGGTGATATGGATCGTTTCTGGGAGATTCTGGATGAGAGACTGGAGCTCTGCCATCGCGCACTACGCTGCCGTCATGAGAGACTTCTGGGAACCATCTCTGATGTAGCTCCGATTCTGTGGCAGTACGGAGCGTTGGCACGCCTTAAGAAGGGTGAGAAGATTGACAGACTGCTGTACAATGGATATTCTACAATTTCTCTTGGGTATGCAGGCCTTTATGAGATGTGTATGAGAATGCTGGGTAAATCTCACACAGATCCAGAAGCAAGTCCGTTTGCAATGGCGGTTATGCAGAGACTGAATGACAAGTGCAAGGAATGGAGAGAAGCAGAAAACATCAGCTATTCCGTATACGGAACACCGATGGAGTCTACAACTTACAAATTTGCAAAATGTCTGCAGAAGAGATTTGGAATTATTGAAGGTGTAACAGATAAGAACTATATTACCAACAGCTATCATGTACATGTAGCAGAAGAGATTAATGCATTTGATAAGCTGGAGTTCGAATCAGAATTCCAGAAGCTGTCACCGGGAGGAGCGATCAGCTACATCGAAGTACCGGATATGCAGAATAATATTCCGGCAGTTATCTCTGTAATGCAGTTCATTTACGATCATATCATGTATGCTGAATTGAATACAAAGAGTGACTTCTGTGAGGAATGTGGTTATGACGGAGAGATTCTGATCAAAGAAGACGAGTCCGGTAAGCTTATCTGGGAGTGCCCGAACTGCGGCAACAGGGATCAGAATAAGATGGCAGTAGCAAGAAGAACCTGTGGTTATATTGGTACACAGTTCTGGAATCAGGGAAGAACCCAGGAGATTAAAGACAGAGTTCTTCACTTATAAGAGCGGGAACTCAGATGTATTAGAAATGCCCCGAGTATCTCAGAAGCTATGTAGATGAGGCGCCCAGCGGTTTGCCCGGTGATAAGCGCAATTTTTCGAAAGACAATCTGCTCCATAAGATAATAGGGACTTATATAAAACATGTTGATGGAACCGCACACATGGAAAATAATATTGATATAAGTTGCGATTCCGACAAGCATAAGGAAGAGAGCACCTGGAAGAAGGAAATCCTTTGGACAGGTGCTGTTTTTGCGGGTAAATATGAGAAAAAAGCCTAAAAAAATCATAAGGAAATGCCAAAGGTAGCTATGCAGTGTGAGAACTGCCAGACTATAATGCATACCACTTGGATCAGCTAAAGCAAAGATTCCGCCAAGAAGTCCGAAGTCAACGAGAAAATTTGCCAGAGTCAGGCGAGCTTGCTGGTATTTCTCAGGGAGAAGGCAGTAGAGCGGGAGCAAATACATTGGCATGCTGCAAAGCTGGAATGGAAAATACCACCAGTTGTATGAGCAATTATTACTGACATACAGGAGAAACTGCTTTCCAAGCTCTGAAAGAGGAAACAGGATAGCCAATAAGATGAGAAGGCGATTCTGTCCTTTAGAGGAGAGCTTGTGTGCCTGCCAGGCAAGTATGATAGACAGTGCTAACCCTGTGAGAAATATGTACATTAAAATCATCTCTTTTCGGAAGTAGTGTTTTTATTATTTTACCATATAAAGCAGAAAAAGATAGGGTACCATCGCTTTTTTTGATGATTGAAGGTTGGAAAGAGAGTTACGCTATAGTATAATATCACTTGAATGTTGCAGAAACCAATCTATAAGGAGAGAAACCAGGCGCGACAGTTCTGTCGCGCCTGATTAAGAGGTGTAGATATGTATTATGGAAATATTAAAAAATATGATATTGCAGATGGACCGGGGGTGAGAGTCAGTCTGTTTGTGTCCGGCTGCCGTCATCACTGTAAGGGCTGCTTCAATTCGGAGACGTGGGATTTCAATTTTGGGCAGCCTTACACGCAGGAGACGGAGCAGGAGATTCTTGAGGCACTGAAACCTCCGTATATTACGGGATTTACTCTTCTGGGTGGAGAACCATTTGAGCCGGAAAATCAGGTGGAGCTGGTAAAACTTCTTCGTAAGATCAGAGAGGTTTACCCCAAACTGAATATCTGGTGTTACAGCGGATACCTCTACGATGTGGATATGGTAGAAGGAGGAAGAGTATATACGGATGTGACAAAAGAGATGCTTTCGTATATTGATACGCTGGTGGATGGGCCATTTATTGAAGCGGAGAAAGATTTGAGGCTTAAGTTCCGGGGCAGCAGGAATCAGAGAATTATCAATCTACATGAATAGAAGAAAAGACGAGA
>JAQYAH010000081.1 GCA_029227635.1 Clostridiales bacterium | reverse complement strand
GGCCAAAATGACATCTGCCTTGACTCCGGCTTCCTTTATGGCATCGATGACAGTACCCTTGACCCCGTGGCTTCCGTCGTCGGTGGAGATGAGCATTTCACCGTTGGCTCTGATCTCCTCCTCGAGGAAAAGCTCTGATCTGTAGCCGCAGGCGGTAATCACTTCGTTGCCCCGGGCTTTGAGTGCCTTTCCGAGCTCCACAACCGGGGGGATTCCGATTCCGCCTCCTATGAGAAGGGCTTTGCCTTCCACCTCGGGCCAGCCGTTGCCTAAGGGTCCCATCACACGGAGAGTGTCACCTTTTTGTTTCTTTGAAAACTCTAATGTACCTTTTCCAGCAATTCTGTATACAAGTCTTAAGGTACCTTCCTCCTTATTTATCTCACAGATACTGATAGGTCTTGGAAGAAGATTCCTCTCATCATCACTGTAAACAGAAACGAACTGTCCGGGACGAGCCGCCCGGGCGATCTCCTCATTAGCGATCCAGAGGCTGTAAATGTCTTCAATTAATTCGGTCTGGGATACTACTTCAGCTATCCCCAGGTGTTTTTTTGCCATGTGAACCCCCAAATACTATAACCAGCCCAGCGCGCCGGCGATGTCTTCCTGCATTACCTTTACGGCCTTTCTGGCTGCCGCACCGAAATCCTTGTCAGAGAACTCTTCATATCCGGCCTGCTTGTAGGCTGTAATGATTCCTCTTGAAGAATTTACGATGGCACCGAGACCGTCGGGATTGAAGAAGTGAACCAGATCTTTGCCCTTGCCGCCCTGAGCTCCGTAACCAGGTACCAGGATGTAGCTCTTTGGCATAAGCTTTCTGAGAGTCTTGCCCACTTCGGGATAAGTAGCTCCGGCAACCGCGCCTACCTCACAGTAGTCACCCTTGCACAGGTCCTGACCCCACTCGTTGACCTTCTCCGCAACCCATTCGTAGAGAGGACGTCCGTCGATGATCCTGTCCTGAAACTCTCCGCTGGAAGGATTTGAGGTCTTAACCAGGATAAACACGCCCTTATTCTCCTCCTTGCATACTTTGAGGAAAGGATTTACACCGTCACTTCCAAGATAAGGATTTACTGTAACGATATCTTCACCGAAAGGAACGATTGACTTTGAGCCCACGTGGATCTTTCCGATATGAGCATTGGCATAAGCGGCAGAAGTGGAGCCTATGTCACCTCTCTTGATGTCACCGATGACCACCATGCCCTTCTCCTTGCAGTACGCCACTGTCTTCTCAAACACTTTAAGTCCGGGGATTCCGAACTGCTCATACATGGCGATCTGAGGCTTAACTGCGGGAGCTACATCATAGATTTCGTCGATGATGCCCTTGTTGTACTGCCACACTGCCTCTGCGGCACCTTCAAGGGTCTCTCCGTATTCTTCAAAAGCTTTCTCGGTGATATATTCGGGAATATATGAAAGCATGGGATCAAGACCTACAACGATGGGGGCCTTGGTTTTCTCAATGTTTGCAATAAGCTTTTCGATCATAATGTCTGCTCCTTTGGTTTAGTGTCATAATGCTTCTAAAATGCCTTGTATGCGATCTCTCCGCCCACGATGGTGAAAAGCACCCTGCCTCTGAGCTTCATACCGATAAAAGGTGAGTTCTTGCTCTTTGACTTCATGTTCTCTGCTCTTACCGTGTACTCGAAATTGGGATCAAAGATCACGATATCCGCTGCCTTTCCGGCCTGGATCCGACCCTTGTCGATTCCAAGAATCCTTGCCGGATTGAAGCTGAGCTTCTCCGCCATCTCCATGTAAGTGAGGATTCCCGGTTCACAGAGCTCGGTGTTTGTCAAGGCAGCGCAGGTCTCAAGTCCGGTAATGCCAAAAGGAGCTGTCAGCATGGACTGATCTTTCTCATCGGCGGAGTGAGGCGCATGGTCTGTTGCAATCACGTCAATTATACCCTCTTTCAGGCCCCTCTTCAATGCATTAACATCCTTAATGGTTCTTAAAGGGGGATTCATCTTAAAGAGGGCGTCATCCTCTTTAATGTCATCTACGGTGAGGGTAAAGTGGTGAGGGCAGACCTCTGCAGTCACGGGAAGACCTCTCTCCTTGGCATCTCTGACAATATCTACACTTCCTGCAGTGGAGCAATGGCAGAGATGAAGTCTGGCACCGGTTGCCGCTGCAATCTCCACATCCCTTCTGGCAATGCTGTCCTCCACTTCGTTGGAGATTCCGGGAAGTCCCAGGCGTCTTGCGGCGCCCTCCTGGTTGACAACACCTCCGTTGACCAGATTTTTGTCTTCACAGTGGTCGTAGATTCCGATTCCCAGCTCTGCTGCTTTTGCAAAAGCCTCCCGGCAAAGACCAGGATCCATTACGGATTTGCCGTCCTCGGAAAAGCCTACACAGCCGGCTTTTGCCATTCCCTCGAGATCCGCCAGGACTTCTCCCTCCTGGCCCATTGTCATGGCACCAAACTGGATAACGTTCACTACCGCTTCTTCTTTGCATCGCTCATAAAAAGCAGCGATTTTATCTCCGGTATCCATCACCGGCTTTACGTTAGGCATAGCGCAGATGGTGGTAAAGCCTCCGGCTGCCGCCGCATTGGTTCCGGTGGTAAGATCCTCCTTGTATGTCAGTCCCGGATCTCTCAGATGCACGTGTGTATCTATAAAACCGGGCATCACAAGAGCACCGTCGGCGTCTATTACCGACTGTACTGTCATTCTTATCTCATCTCTTATCTCAGTGATGATCCCGTCCTCCACCAGGATATCCTTGATGGCGTCAAGGCCTGTCTCGGGATCTAATACATGACCGTGTTTGATTAGCATCTTCATAATTAAACCTCCTGATCTCGAAACTGGTTAGGAAAGCTTGCTACATCTGGGATTCCAGTACTTCCAGCGCCTTTTTGAACTGAGCGTCGGAGTCGGGATTCGGCTCGCTTCCTGATACCCTCTTGTCATTCTCTTCCGGTTCAACGGTGACATCCGGCGTAATTCCTTTTCCCTGTATCTCTTTTCCGTTGGGTGTAAAATACTGGGAAAAAGTTATCTTGATGGAAGATCCGTCGCTTAAGGGAAGTATAGTCTGAATGATTCCCTTGCCGTAGGACTGGGTTCCCACAATGGTTGCAGCCTCTCTGTCCATGAGGCATCCCGCAAAGATCTCCGAAGCACTGGCTGAGTATCCGTTCACCAGCACCACCACCGGAATTCCGATCTCGTCGTCCCCGGTGGATGAGTATTCCTGCCTGTCACCGTTTTTATCTTCTGTATAGATTATACATCCCTGGGGAAGCAGTGCGTCAAGTGCATTGCAACACGCATCCACATCACCGCCGGGATTACTTCTGAGGTCAATGATGAGCCCCTTCATTCCCTGATCCATGAGACCGTTCAGCTGCTCAATAAACTGCTCATCCATGTTTGAGGTGAACTCCATGACATCTATATAGCCTACCTTGTTTTCAAGCATGTAGGAGTAGACCATCTTGGATTCCACGATCTCCCTTGTGACGGAAAAATCCATCTCCTCTCCGTCTCTTACGATCACCAGCTCTGCCACTGTGCCCTCATCTCCCCGGATGTCCTTTACCACCTCATCCAGAGAACGCTCGCCCACTTCCTCTCCGGCCACGGAGATGATGTAATCTCCGGGAAGGATTCCGGATTTTTCCGCGGGGCTTCCCGGGAAAACATTGACCACTGTTATCACCTTGGTCTCTGCATCCTGGGTGAGAAGTGCACCGATTCCGCCGTATTCTCCGCTTATATCAGAGAAGATCT
This sequence comes from Clostridiales bacterium, assembly GCA_029227635.1. GTDB lineage: Bacteria > Bacillota > Clostridia > Lachnospirales > Lachnospiraceae > SUG1684. The sequence goes on along the minus strand of JAQYAH010000081.1, from coordinate 15,189 downwards.
CATCGGTCTCCTCCTTGGTGTAGTATTCTGTGTAGGGATCTCCCACCGAAGCGGCAACACCTTTATATATGCCCTCTGTCAGATCCTCCTCGGAATAGTCATAAAGACAGTACTTATCAAGCAGCTTCTCTATCTCTTCCAGCTTCTCCTGTTCCTCTGAAGTTACTGCTTTGCTGCTTTTGACGGAAGAAGAATCCTTAGTTACCCTTCCCAGAGCAAAGCCGATGCAGGTTCCTCCGATCAGGGCCATGGACAATCCAAAGATTGCCGCCACCACAATAAGAATGACTGCCTCTTTGGAAAAATGCCTTACCGATCTGTTTTCATCCAATTTAATCAGCTCCTTTTTATGCACGAAAACCGTTCTGCCCCAAAAAAGCAGAACGGTCGTATTGTTTTATAAATAGTTGTAAGGGTTGACTGCTGTTCCGTTCACTTCAACCTGGAAATGGCAGTGAGAACCAAAGGAATATCCGGTGTTGCCCACCGCAGCAATATTCTGTCCCTTGGACACCGTCTGACCCGCTGACACGTAAAGTGCCGAGTTATGCATATATTTTGTAACAATTCCGTTTCCGTGGCTGATTACTATCCAGTTTCCGGCAGATACACTGAATCCGGAGATGATAACCGTTCCGGAATCTGCCGCGTATACCGGAGTTCCTGTCGGGCAGGCAAGGTCGATTCCCTTGTGGAAGGAATTGTCAAAAGTACGGTATCCGAAGCCACTGGAGAGATATCCTCCGGGACAGGGATTTGTGAACTGACCAGTTCCTGAAACTACCGATCCGCCGGCATCCGAAGGTCTGTAGTTTCCGCTGGTTCCTGAGGAGGATCCGGAATTGCTGTACTGCTTGTTCTGGGATGCCTTCTGGGCATTGTAAGCCGCAATCTGATTCTTCAGAGATGCAATCTTGTCATTGGCCTCACCCAGCTGTGCTTCCAGTTCCGCTATAACGCTCTCCTGCTCTGCCACCAGCTGTTCTACCTCTGCCTGGTCCTTCTCGAGCTTGGCCTGAAGTTCAAGGAGGTTCTCATACTCTGACTCCAGATCGGCTTTCTTTGCTTCGATCTCCAGAAGTGTGTTCTGATACTGGATCAGCATCTCCCGGTCATAAGTAGAGAGCGATTCTACATACTCGGTCTTGTTGAGAAAATCCCCCATATCCTTGCTCTCCATAAGAAGGGCTAGAATGCTGGGATTGTCATTCTCATACATGTACTTGATTCGGAGGGTCATAGCCTTCTTTTGGGACTGCTCCTCCAACATTGCCTGGATAAGATCGGCCTCTGCCTGGTCGATCTCCTCAAGCTTAACCTGAATTTTGTTCTGCGTATCTGCGATTGAATCATTGAGCTCAGAGAGCTTTGAATTCAGCGAATCCAGCTTGCTCTCCGCCGCTGCTTTATCCGACTTGATTGACTGAGCCTCGGCTTCGGCATCGTTGAGCTTATTTTCAAGGCTTGTCGCATAAACATTTAGGGAAACCCCGAATATAAGACTCAACGCAATCAGCAGAACAGCTGTCTTTCTAAGTCTTTTTGTCATTATTATCTGCTCCTAAACTCTTAAGTGCTTCTTTGTTGTCATAAAGCTTCCGATGAAGCCGATTCCGATACCCAGGACAAGTCCGGTGGGAACAAGCACTTTGAATACGTCCAGTGCCGGCAGGAAAGTGATAAGACCCTGCAGGATCTGGAAATGGGTGTTAATATAAACAACTGCTTCTTTATAAAGGAAGAATAAAACTCCTAACGGAAGTGCCGCACCAACAAGTCCGATAGTGATACCTTCTACAATGAAGGGGAATCTTACAATAATGTCCTTGGCACCGATGTACTTCATGATAGCGATCTCTTCCTTGCGGACAGTGATACCGATAGTAACGGTGTTGCTGATAAGGAATACGGAAACCGCAAGAAGGATAAGGATGATTCCCGCGGAGGCGTAACCGATGAGAACGTTGAAGTTGGAGAGAGTCTTGGCCGCAACCTCCGACTGACGAACTCTTCTTACTCCGTCGATATCCTTGATCCAGGATGCAACATCCTGCTGATCCTCAACGTTGTTGAGGTATACCGCGTAGTTGTCGGAACCTGCGAGTGGGTTGTCATCTGCAAAGCCTTCCGCAAGCTCGGGGTTCTCTGAGAAATATGTGTTCTGGTAATCCTTCCAGGCGTCCTCCGCAGAAGTGAAGTCTACGGACTTGACCTTGGAATTAGAGGCGATCTCTTCTCCGATCTCCTTCATCTTGGCCTGGGTAATGCCCTCATTAAAAAAGACAGTGATGGGGACATCTTCCTCGGCAGATTTAACTATATGTGTAAAATTGACTACGATTGAAAAGAATACGCCAAACAGGAAAATACAAGCAGACATCGTTGCGATGGACGCTACTGAGAACATCTTGTTGCGCCAGATATTTTTGAAGCCCTGTTTGAGGCAGTAAAAAAACGAACTGATTCTCATCGATATTACTCTCCTTTAACGTCTGATACGATTGCGCCCTTGTTGAGAGTGATGACTCTCTTCTTCATGGCATTAACGATTTCAAGGTTATGTGTAACAACAAGAACCGTTGTTCCCTTCTGGTTGGCCTCCTCAAGAAGCTTCATGATCTCCCAGGAAGTCTCGGGGTCAAGGTTTCCGGTAGGCTCATCCGCCAGGATGATCTGAGGATCGTTGACGATAGCTCTCGCAAAAGCAACTCGCTGCTGCTCACCTCCGGAAAGCTCATCCGGTTTGGATTTATACTTGGATGCAAGACCTACCATGGCAAGGCTTGCGGGGACTTTCTTCTTAATCACTCTGTGGGGAGTCTCAATTACTCTAGCCGCAAAAGCGATATTCTCATAGACATTTCGGTCTTTCAAAAGTCTGAAATCCTGGAATACTACACCGATGCCTCTGCGGAACTTGGGAATTCCCCTCCTCTTTAAGCGGCTCAGATCCTGACCGTTGACCACGATCTTGCCTGAGGTGGGGTCGATCTCCTTCATGAGGAGTTTAATTAATGTTGATTTTCCTGAACCGGAGCTTCCCACGATAAAAACGAACTCTCCGGGCTCGATGTTAAGTGTGACGTTATCCAGTGCATCAACATCTTTGGAATAGGATTTGCACACATTTTCCAAATGTATCATTAGGTCTGGTTCCTTTCTTAAATATCTGAGGTTTCCATATACTTCATGTATTTCACTACCATCAGCGCGATCTTGAAGGTGATCGCATCCTCAAACTTCCTTATGTCAAGGCCAGTGGTCTTCTGGAGTTTATCCAGTCGGTACACCAGAGTGTTTCTGTGAATGTACAGCTGTCTTGAGGTCTCCGATACATTCAGGGAGTTCTCGAAGAACTTGTTGATGGTAGCGAGTGTCTCCTCGTCAAACTTCTCTGAGTTCATTCCGCCGAATACTTCCCGGATGAACATCTTGCAAAGAGGAATGGGAAGCTGGTAAATAAGTCTTCCGATTCCCAGAGAGCTGTATGCAATAACGTCTCTGTCGTCAAAGAAGATCTTGCCTACTTCCAGAGCCAGCTTGGCCTCCTTGAAGGATCTGGAAACTTCTCTCAGATCGTCAACTATGGTTCCGTAGGCGATTCTAAGAGAGCATCCCCTCTTGGCCTTCACAGTGTCCAAAAGAGCCCTTGCCGATCTCACAATGGCCTCATCATCCTCCTTGTCTCCAAGTTCCCGGATGATGATGATACTCTTCTCGTCAACCGTTGTAACGAAATCCTTCACCTTGCCGCTCCAGAGGTTTCTCACATCCTCCAGAATAATGCTCTCATGTTCATGTTCGGTCTCCACAAGAAATACCGCACGTCTGGCCTCAGGTTCGATCCTGAGTTTCTTGGCTCTGTTGTAGATATCCACCAGAAGGAGGTTATCCAAAAGGAGGTTCTTGATAAAGTTGTCCTTATCGAATCTCTCCTTATATGCAACCATCAGATTCTGAATCTGGAAAGCTGCAAGCTTGCCTACCATGTAAGCATCATCCTCGGTGCTGTTGATCACCACTATGTACTCCAGCTGCTTGTCATCGAAAACCTTAAAGAACTGGAATCCCTTGACTACCTGGGAATCCGCATCCGACTCCGCAAACTTGGGAACTGCATTTTCGATCTCGGAGAAATCCCCCGAAGTCGTGGCAAGCGCTTTGCCCTCAATATCCATTACCGCAAGGTCGGCTTTGGAAATTTCCTTAAAGCCATCGATTGTGTTCTGTAGAATCTGATTTGATATCATGGTCCCCCTCCATTTTCACGATATCTGACTTGTGGTTTTTATAAAATATGAACAAAAAATTTTTAGCATTTTTATGCAATTTTTGAAGTTATGTAGTCATACTAATACTTTTGCACAAAAAAATAAAGAGGAAACTGAACACTTTTTATAAATTTCCTCTTTATTTAAGGTTTTCTTTAGTTTTTTATATTGTAATCGTGCGGTCAAGGCAAAAGGAATAGATCAGCACCTCTGATACCTTTCGGTGATAAAGTCTCTCAATTGCCTGACGGTAGAGATCCAGCTGGATCTTGTATCTTTTTATGAGGGGCTCCTCCTCCGATACCCAGTCCGTCTTGTAATCCAAAAGGACGATCTCCCCGTTTTCCTCAAAAAACGCATCGATGACACCCTGTACCAGATAGTACTCTCCGGTGGCCTCATCCGGCTCTCCAAGCATGAACATTTTTTCTCTTTCAAGGAGTCCCCGATCCTCCGCGGCCTTCATTCTCCGGGCAAGGCCGGAATCTAAAAACCTCTGAAGCTTCCTAATGTTCAGACACTTTTCCTCCTCCTCGGAGATAAGCCCTGCCTCACGAAGACGGGATACTTCCTCTTTTGCCCCGGGATCCTTTTTGTAATCGTAGAGCTCCAGGAATCGATGGTACGCCGTTCCGGCAAAAGCCCCCCTGTTTACTTCCTTTTCCTCGATGAACTGAGGGATCAAAGGTATGGGGACCTCCTCCTTAAAGCGCTCGTCCTGCTCCTCATCTGAAGGCCAGCCGGCCTTCTTTATGTCGGAAACCGACATCTTTATCGGCACCTCCGCCAGATCTCTAAAAGGGTACACCCAGTTGGGATCCAGAGTATCTGCCTCCGGCTTTTCCCTGATACCGGAAACCTCTGCTTTGCTCTCTCTTGCCGCCGTGGAGATGATCTCACCGGGATCAACAAAGGTACAGTTGAATTTGCCACTTCTGAGGAACAGCGGAAGCATGAGCCTGATGTAGCTGTTTGCGTTTGACAGCTCCGGCTTTGTCAGGCATTTTCCGATAATTCGCTCGCCGCTCTCCAAGGTCTTTTTATCTGCGGTTCCGGTGATAAAAAGCTTTTCCTTCGCTCTTGTCATGGCTACGTAGAAGACTCTAAGGGCCTCCTCCTTTGCCGCCTCATTGTTCTTTTTTATAAGGGCGGCGTGGAGACAGGTCTCGCTTTTGATCCGGTTTACGCTGTCAAAAGCCGGCATGGCAACCCCCAGATCCTTGTCCACCATGATCATACTGCCCTCGCTTCTGAATCTCCTCCCGGTGTCCGCAAGGAAAACTATAGGGAACTCCAGGCCTTTGCTCTTATGTATGGTCATGATCCGGACGATGTCGCTGTTCTCATCCTCGCAGTTCACCTCTCCCAGGTTGAACTCCCGGCTGGTGAGCTTGTCCACATATCTCAGGAATCTGAACACCCCCTTGTTGCCGTTCTGTTCAAAGATCATGGCCTTTCTGATGAGAAATTCCAGGTTGGCCATCTTCTGCCTTCCGTAGGGGTGAAGTTCCAGATAATCGTAGTATCCGGTCTCCTTAAGGATCTCATCCAGGAGCCTGTAAAGAGGGGTGTAGGACACCCTGAACCGGTAGTTTTCTATAATCTTTAGGAAAGCAAAAACTCTCCGGCCAAGCTCCGTGGGCGTCTCGCTGATGTTCACCACTCCCTGCCAGAAGCTGACCTCCATGTTTTCGCTTCGAATCCGGGCCAGCTCTTCCGAGGTGAATTCTCCGATCTCCGAGTGCATCACCGAAGCCAGAGGAATATCCTGGCGATAGTTGTCGATTATCCTGAGAAGATTGAGAACCAGAACGATCTCCTCCGCCGCAAAAAAGCCGGTTCTGCCGTTAGTGTAAGCCGGAATCCCTTCCCGGTTCAGGATCTTAAGCATGGAATCCGCGACACCCTCTGCAGCCCTTACCAGGATCGCAATGTCTCCGTATCTCACAGGGCGAAGCTTTCCCGTCTCCTTGTCGGTGACTCTGCCCCACATAATAAGCTCCCGGATCTTGTTTGCAATAAGTACGCTCTCCCTTTCAAGCTTGGTGGAAAAGTCCGCCTCGCCGCTTCCTTCGGCCTCCCTTAAGTCAGGATTCCCCTTGTTTTCCGTGATGAAACAGCACTCGATCTTTCCCGGGCTTTCCCCGGGGTAGGACGCGCCGCACACCAGACTATGTCCCTGGGAATAGTCGATCTCCCCAGATAAGGGGTTCATGCAATAGTCAAAAACCTCGTTGACTCCGTCTATGATCTCCTCCCGGCTTCTGAAATTTCGGTCCAGGTCGATCCTCACGCAATCCGGGTTTTTCTCCAGGGCATAACTTCGGAATTTCTCCATAAAGAGCTCCGGCTTTGCCTGACGGAAGCGATAGATACTCTGCTTCACATCTCCCACCATGAACCGGTTGTGAGGATGAGCTTCGCTTCCGGAGACCGCCTTCAGAATCGCCTCCTGAATAAAACTGCTGTCCTGGTACTCGTCCACCATGATCTCGTTGAAGCTTTGGGCAAGGCTTTTTGCCGTCTCGGAGGGAACATACTCTCCCTTAGAGTTTCGCTCCGTGAGAATATCAAAGGCAAACTGCTCCATGTCGGAGAAATCGATGCGGCCGCCGTCTCTTTTTGCTTTTCCGAAGCGCTCTATGAACATGTGGGTAATATCAATGAGCACCCGGGATCTTTTTGCCGCCTCGTACATATCCTCCAGGAATTCTTCCCGGCTGTCCCTGATATATCCTTTTCGCTCTTCCTCCACAATGAGTTTCAGATCATCTCTCTGTCTCTTGTAGCTCTCCAGTTCTTCCTTTGTGAAGCCGTACTTCTTATTGTATCTCACCCAGCTCTTTGAATCGGCCCTGAAGCTTTTCAGTGAGGCAATAAACTGCTCCTCAGTGGGGGCGTTGATGATGGACTCAAGAAGCTCTATGTCATCGCCTATAAGCGCCACATGGGCCTCGGGAAGTGAGTCCTTAATCATGGCTTCCTTAAGCCTTACGAACCCTTCCTTTATGGGCAAAAGGGCTCTCCGGCTGTCCTCCACCACCTGGGAGAATATCTTCTCCGTGTGCTCCCTACTGCACATTTCCCGGAAATCCAAAAGCCGATTCATGGCATCCGGGTAGCTGATGATCTCCTGGTAGAGCTTTTGGATGGAATCCTTAAGCCCTTTGGTATTGCCGCCGTAATTCACAGAGTCGGCAAAATCAAAAAACTCCAGAGGATCCAGCTCCGTCTTCCCGGCGTAGAGATCCTCCACCAGGTCTTCCAGCACGTCCCCGGCGATAAGTTTTCCTTCCCCGTCATCCATGACGGAAAAAGAAGGATCCAGGTCAATTCGGTAGTAATAGTCCCGGATCACCGAGAGACAAAAACTGTGGATCGTGGTTATCCGGGCGTTGGCCATAAGGGAGATCTGTCTTTCCAGAAAAGCGGAAGTATCTCCCGCCTCCCGGGCTTTTTCCAGCGCTCTTTGGATCCTCTCCTTCATCTCCCCGGCCGCTGCTTCGGTAAAAGTCACCACCAGAAACTGATCCACCCCGATCTTCTCATCAAGGATCTTTCGGATGATCCGCTCCACGAGAACTGCCGTCTTTCCGGAACCGGCCGCGGCGGCCACCAGTATGTCCTTATCCCTGGTCTCTATTACTTTTTTCTGTGCCATCGTCCATTCCGGCATGGTACTCCTCCTCTTCGTGCAGAAGCTTTCTCACGTCCTCGATCTTGTAGTCGGGAACCTTGCGATAGTCTTTTCCCCGCTCTCCGGGTCTGAAGTGACAGACCGACTGGTAACTGCAGTATTTGCAGGCATCCTTAAGGGGGAAGGCCTCAATCTCGCCGTTTTTGATCCGACCTCCGTACTCTGCGATCTTTTTCTTCATGCGGGCCGAAAGCAGCCCAAACTCTTCTGTGGTGAGCACATTGGAATAGCTGCTGTAGCTACCGTCTTTTTTGATCTTCACCGGGGAGGCAATGCTCTCGGTGCAGTCATTATCTGAAAAATCATTGTCCATGGCCAAAAGCACACCCCGGCTCGCATTCTGGATTCCCGCAGGCCGGTAGGCCTCAAGCAGACTTTCCTGTATCTCCTCCAAAGTTCCCTCTTTAAGGCTGCTTCTGTTCAGCTCCAAATCCTGAACATAGTTGTAAAAAACTCCGGCGGGAACCGTCTTTTTGCCTTTGGCGCTGTAATAACGTGAGGCCATCTCCAGATAGATCATAAGCTGAAGGTCTATTCCGTTGTACATGTTGGAAAGACTGATAACGGGACTTCCGGTTTTGTAGTCCACTACTCTCACATAGGTACTATCGTCTTTTTCTGCCACGTCCACCCTGTCAACCTTGCCGATGATGGAGAGTTTGTCTCCGTCGGAAAGGGGAATCTCGATAACCGGCAGCTGATTGTCATAACCCCCAGTCTTTATCTCGTAGCCTGCGGCGGCAAAATCACCTTTGGAGAACTGCTCTCCGTAGGCCCAGACCGCCTCCTCAAGCTGCCTCTTCAAAAGCACTACATTTCGGGCATAGACTGCCGAGGAGGTCAGTACCGAGTTGCCGTAATCGCAGGTCACCTCGTCCATGATGCTCTCACAGAGCTTATGTCTTTGTTCTTTTGTCACAAGATCCCAGGCGAGGCCTTTTTGCTTAAGCCTCATGCCGTAGCGGTAAAGGGCCTCGTGGATGATATTTCCCGTGTCAAGTCCGGTGTAAACCATCTCTTCCCTCTCGGATAGGCCCAGGCCGTAGCGGGCAAAATACTTGTAAGGGCAGGACGCAAAAGTCTCAAGCCTTGAAACCGAGGTCCTGATGTCCCTGCCATACAGCTGATCTGCCAGCTTCCCGCTAAGCATCTCCCCGGAAACCAGCCTCTGTATTTGAGGTTTTTTGTCCCGGGCCGGCTTTTTTCTTTTGCCCTCCCCTTCAATCTCATCCGTCACCTTAAGCTCAGGGAAGAGCCTCCTTATATCTCCGAGGTATACCGCAGGTCTTAAAGTCTTTCCGTCCATATCCGCGTTGCAATAGCTCAGATACAGATGTCTGCCGGGTTTTGTAACACAGAAATAGAGATAGAACCGCTTGATAAAAGCCTTCTCCTCGGAAGTGGGGGCAAGTCTAATGTCTTTTTCCCTGAGGAATCTCCGCTCTCTGTCGGTAAGTATTCCCCCGGACTCCAGCTTTCCGGGAAGGTTGACGTCGTTCATTCCAAGGAAAAAGAGATACCCTATATCCTTAATCCTGGTTCTCTCCATGTCGCCTACGATGACCTGGTCTCTGCCGGGAGGAATGATGCCAATACGAACTTCGGAAAAGCCCGCATCCAAAAGCTCCCTGTACTCCTTCACAGTGACCTTGTCGTCCCCAAGGAGCATTACCATCTGGTCAAAAAGTTCCATGACCACCTTGTAGATCTGGGAGTACTCCATGGCAATCGCCTTCTCACCCATCTCCTCAAAAGCCAGCTCCTTATCCTTAAGGCGCTGCTGAAGCTCCCCGGCAGCCACCATCTCGTAAACCGCCTTGGTGACGGATTCCACGGTGCGGCCGGAGTTTCGAAGGGCCGCCACCAAACCTCCCGTCTCCTTAAGAAGTTTCTCCCGGAGGAGGTTCAGGTGGGCCAGTTCCTCCTCGGACATGTCTTTTGTCTTTCGGACGAAGCTTCTCTCCCAGCGGGCAAAACCTTTGATACCCATAACCAGAACATAGTTCTCCAGGGCAAAAACATCCCGGGGCTCCCAGTCGGAAAGCCCACATTTGAGGAACCGGAAAACACTGTCGTAGGAATACCGCTCCTCGGCGATAGCCACCGCACTTCTTATATACTCCACGAAAGAATTCTGGAGCACATCCCGTCTTCCGTCGATAAAACAGGGGATGTCATAGTCCCCGAATACTCTCTGGATATAGGGGGCATAGGTCGCTCCGCAGCCGGAAATCACCGCGATATCCTTGTATCTGACCCCTTCTTCTCTCACAAGCCTTGCAATCTCCCCGGCGGCAAACTCGCACTCCTCCCGGACATTCCGGCTGTTGTGAATGCTGATGTTTTCCGGAGCTTTTTCATAGACTCCGGGCTTTCTTCTAAAAAGGTTCTCCTCCAGAAAAGCAATGTCCTCTGCCTCAGTAAATCTGGGATATGGCCGATTCAAAAGGCAGATATCATCCACCTGGCTGCGGCTCTCCGCGGATAACCTCATCACATCTCCCAGCATGTCATCCCCAAGGCAAAAGAGACCGGTCTTTCCCTCTCTGACTTCCCGGCTCTCCTTCTCTAAGGTAAAATACACATCCCCGGCCTTGCGAAGAATCTCCCCGATCACCGGAAGCTGAATGGGAGTGAATCCGGTAAACTCGTCAAAAGCCACCACAGCGTCCCTAAGGAGTTCGGACCTTGGTATCACCACCGAAAGCTTCTCCAGGAGCTGCTCCGAGGTGACATGGTCCCTTCCCAAAAGCTCCTCAAACCGGCCTTTGAGTTTTCTCACGTCCTCGAGCTTGCGGTAAAGGGTTTCATTCTCCCGGCTTACGTCCAGGAGTTCCTCCATGCGGCTCTCGTCGATGCGGTACTGACCGAACTCGGAAAAAAGAGACTTCATCTCGCTGACATAACCGTTCTTTCGGAGATTCTTGCCAAAAACCTTAAGTTCTCCCTTGAGCGTTTCCCCGGCTCTTCTTATAAGAAGACTCTTACCGGTCTCTCTCAGCACCTCTCCTTTGTTCTCCGACAGTTCGGCCATGACTCTGTAGGCCAGCCTCTCAAAACTCAAAATATCGATATTGATGAGTCCCTTGTCCGGGTGACTGAGACAATAGTCGATCTGAGTCTGAAGAGTAAACTGCTCCGGTACAATGACAAAAAACTTCCGGTCTCTCTCTGAGATCGCCCGCTCTATTATGATTTTTCTCAGTGTTCCGGTCTTTCCGGAGCCGGACCCGCCGGCAATAATCTTTACACTCATAAATGTTCCCTATTATGAAATACACGAACCCTCACCGGGTCCGTGTAAAAATCGTTTCTGCTAATTATAAAATCTGGATTTGAGGAAGTTGTATTCCCGATTCATGTCAGAGTCCTCGGGATACTTGGCCACATAGGTGGTAAGCTCAACCAGAGCCTCCTCATACTTGCCCTCACTCTCCAAGCTGCAGATGAGGTTGGCTCTCAGCTCCTGATCCGCCTTGCAGCCTTTGACTTTGAGACCTTGTCTGAAGGCTTTCGTGGCCTCGGCGTACTCCCCTCTGTCTCTGTAAACCAGGCCTCTTCTCAGCCAGGTGGAAGAGGTCCTTTCCACATCGTAGGATCTCTCCTTATTGTCCTCCTCAAGAGCCTTGTCATAGGCTTTCTCGGCCCCTTCTGAATCTCCCGAAAGGGCAAGGCACTCGCCTTTGAGATAGCAGGCATCTATAAGTATGAGGGTCTCCTCGCTGTCGTTGTCAGCTTTACTAATCACCTTATCGAAATAGTCTGCTGCCGACTTGTAATCCCCCTCTTCCATCTTTTCAATGCCCTTCTCGTAGGCTTTAACCGCTCCGGAAGTACAGCCGGTGAGAAAAACCATGGCAAGTGCCGCCGCAAAAACTGCTGCTGTGTATTTTCTGAGTTTAGTCATTTCTTATCTCCGTAAAATTAGTCTCAGTTGAAATTATTATACACTATTCCGGCTTGCTTGTTAAACTGCCTTGCTCAAATTTTTGAGCAGACATATAACTACGAATCTCGTTGATCACTGTCTTTTTGTCCACACTCCAAAGGGGTGCCACAAGGCTTTCTGAGGGGCCATCCCCGGTCAGCCGGTGAATCACAATCCCAGGATCAAGATTTCCAAGGGCCAGGGCGATCCGCCTTACATACTCTTCCTTTGTGAGTACATGAACCTTCTCCGGCTCTTTTTCATAGAGTTCACAAAGCCTTGTTCCCCTGAGAATGTGGAGAAGATGAAGTTTCACTCCAAAGGCCCCCACAGTGTTCATATACCTGACACTTTCAAGGAACCTCTCCTCATTCTCCCCGGGAAGCCCCGCAATGAGGTGGACGATCACCGGAATCCCAAGGGCATTAAGGTTTCTCATTCCTTCATCAAAAACCTTCAGATCATACCCCCGGCTTATCCACCTGGCCGTATCCTCGTGAATGGTCTGAAGTCCCAGTTCCACCCAGATAAACTTGTCCGGGTACTTTTCTTTTAGCTCCTTTAGCAGCAAAAGCACCGGCTCCCCCAGGCAATCCGGTCTTGTGGCAATATCGATTCCCGCAAAAACAGAGTCTTCAAGCGCCCCCTCAAAAAGGAGCTTCAACTTCTCAATGGGGCCGTAGGTGTTGGAATAAGACTGAAAGTAGGCGATAAAATCCCCTTCTCTCGCATTTTGGTGGTGCATCCACACAAAATCCTCCCGGGACATGGGACGTCCCTCGTAGGGAATGGCAAAATCCCCGCTTCCTCCTTCTCCACAGAAAATGCAGCCCCCTCTTCCCAGGGTGCCGTCCCTATTGGGACAGGTCATATTCCCATTAAGCGCCACCCGGTAGAGTCGGCGGCCGAATTCTTTTTTACAGAAAGCCGCAAAAGAATACCACCGCTCCCCGTTTTCATATCTTCCCATAGGTCACCTGCCTGTTTTTTTCATCACAGAGCTATATTAACACATTTTAGTGCTATAATTGATTCTATGAGTAAAAGAAACAAAACCCTGGATCTGGACATGCTCCACGGCTCCATAGGGGATAAGACCTTAAAATTTGCCCTTCCCTTAGCTGCCACGGGGATCCTGCAGCAGCTTTTCACCGCTGCGGACACCGCCATCATCGGCCGTTTTGCCGGCACTGCCGCTCAGGCCGCTGTGGGCTGCAATGTTCAGACCACTTCCCTTTTATACAACACCATAATCGGAATCTCTGTGGGGGTAAATGTTATCGTCGCAGGGTGCATCGGTCGGGATGACAAGGAGGCCATCCGAAAATCCGTGCACACCTCCATCCTTTTCGCCTTCCTCTCGGGAATCTTCATAACCATTTTCAGCGAGATCATCGGTGGCTGGCTGCTTCACGCCATGTCCGTCCCCGACAAGATCTTCGACATGGCCCTTTTGTATCTGAGGATCTTCCTTTTCGGGGCGCCTTTTATCTTTCTCTACAATTTCGAATCCGCGATCTTAAGGAGCAAAGGCAACACCAGAACCCCTCTTTTCTGGCTTTTTGTCTCCGGGATAGTAAATGTGATCCTTAACGTGATCCTGGTTGCCTGCTTTGATCTTGGGGTTGCCGGGGTGGCCATTGCCACAGTGCTCTCCAATATCCTTAGTTCCGTCGCTCTTTTTGTCTCCCTCATGAGACAGAATGATGCCACCAAGCTGGTTCTTCGGGATCTCTCCATTGACCTTAAGACCTTAAAAGAGATCTTTCGCATAGGGCTTCCTGCCGGACTCCAGAATATGGCTTTTAACTTCGCCAACGTCTGTATCCAGTCCGGTATCAATAAGCTTGGACCGGTGGTCATTGCAGCTTCTTCCGCTTCGATAATCTTTGAGACCATGGCCTACAACATCACTTCGTCCTTTGGCAGCGCCTGTACGACTTTTGTCAGCCAGAACCATGCCGCCGGAGACGACGGACGCTGCCGCCGCTCTATCCGCTGGACCCTGCTTCAGGGCGGAACTTCGATCCTCATATTCTCCGGGCTGATGCTGATCTTCGGACGGGGGATTTTTACTCTCTTCAACCCGGATACTGCGGTGGTTTCAAAAGCCTTCCTCCGCACCTCCTATGTAATGCCGGCCCAGATAATAAGCCTTACCATGGACATTCTCTCCGGCTCCATAAGGGGCTTTGGGGATTCCTCCACCCCGGCGATTACCATAATGTTCACAGTGTGCGGAGTCCGAATCCTGTGGATCCTCACCGTGTTTAAGCACTTTGAAACCTTCGTGTCCCTCCTTCTGGTGTACCCAATCAGCTGGGCTGTAACCACAGCGATTCTTTTTGTCATTTACCTACGGCAAAAAAGGAAGCTGCAGGGAAGATAGGGGACTTCGGACCTCATGGACACCTGAGATAATTATTTTATTGAAAGGGATAATTATGGATCAGAAACGATTAGATGCTTTCGAAAAAATGCTCTCCGACATTCTCGCACAGTATGAATCGGTTTCCAAGAAGCTGGCCGCTCTCAAATCCGAGGGAAAAGAAAAGACCGCGACCTACCGGCAGCTTTTCAGCAGCAAGCTTCAGTACCAGGGGATATTGTCCTACTCTCGGGCCGACGGGCTTTGGGATGGAGAGATGAGGTAGAGATGAATATACATGAATCATCCGATACCTTAACAGGGAAGTTTCTTTCGCAAATTCTAAAGAAAAAGAAGATTCGTTTGATTATTTATTTTAATAAAACTGGTGATGAAAAAGCTATATTACTGCACCATAACTGGACACCAGTTTTGATACATCAGGTATTACGACTGGTGTCCAATTTTTCTGTTTATTTCAGAATTACGAAAACGGAAAATTGCTTGACTAATCGGGGTTTGTTTACTTCACAAATCAACACAATCCGCCCACAGTGTTGTTCAGTTTGCTGTTTTTCTTCAATATAATAAGTCCATCAACTGAAGGAGGCAACAAGCCATGAACACAGATAAAATCTACGCAGAACAACTCGCAAACGAATACGCACCCAAGGACACTTCTAAAGTAATTGCCCTGCGCAAGTTGGATGCAAGAGCCAAGCTTCCTGCGACTGTCTTTACTTACAGCTTCGGCATTATTTCTGCCCTGGTTCTGGGCGTGGGAATGTGCCTCACTATGGGGCAGATCGGCAGCGGCACTGCCGGCAGCTTCGTGTTGGGCATTGTGATCGGTATCATCAGCATGATAGGCATGGGTGTGAACTATCCGATCTACAAGCGCATTCTTGCCAACGGCAAGAAGAAG
>JAQYAH010000080.1 GCA_029227635.1 Clostridiales bacterium | reverse complement strand
GATCTTATAATAAGCGCCTCGAAGCTTGTAGGCTCCGGTATACTGCATATTCTCAGGCTTAATATATACTTTGTTGCCTCCAATGGCACTAAGGTACTGACTGTAAATAAGCTTTGTCTCTGAAGTGACTCTTGAGACTATTTCGGAAGCTTCTTCGAATTTTTCCAGATCTAACATTTACTCTCCCTCTTTCATAAATAAAGCATCTACGAAGCTATCAGGGTCAAATTTCTGAAGATCCTCGATCTTCTCACCTACTCCGATATACTTCACAGGTATTCCCAGTTCTGCCTGGATTGCAATAACGATTCCGCCTTTTGCAGTACCGTCCAGCTTAGTGAGTACAATTCCTGACATTTCAGGAATCGCCTCCTTAAAATCTCTGGCCTGAATAAGTGCGTTCTGTCCGGTTGTTCCGTCAAGCACGATCAGTGTCTCTTTGTAGGCTTCCGGATATTCTCTCTCAATGATCGTGTTGATCTTATGAAGCTCTGCCATGAGGTTCTTCTTATTGTGAAGTCTTCCCGCCGTGTCGCAAATCAAAATGTCTGTATTATGTGCTTTTGCGGAAGATACGGCATCGAAGATAACAGATCCGGGATCCGCACCTTCCTGACCTCTTACCATAGGAACTCCGGCTCTGTGAGACCACTCCTCAAGCTGTTCGGCTGCGGCTGCTCTGAAGGTATCTGCCGCAGCGATCAGGACCTTCTTACCATTGCTCTTTAAGAGGGAAGAGAGCTTACCTACGGTAGTTGTCTTTCCAACCCCGTTAACACCTATAAGCATTACTACCGATTTACGGTTTTCAAATTCGTAATCGGCATCGCTGACCTTCAGTTTCTCCTTGATCTCATCAATAAGCACCTGCCGGCATTCCTCAGGCTCTTTGATTCTCTGCTCCCTGACTTTGACTCTTAAGGCCTCAATTATATCAGTAGTGGTCTTAATACCTATGTCTGCCATTATGAGAACTTCTTCCAATTCCTCATAAAAATCTTCGTCAATTACGGAATAGCTTCCGAAGATGGAGCTGAATCCGGAAGAAATACTGTTTCTGGTTTTGGTGAGACCGCTGACCAGTCTCGCAAAAAAGCCCTGTTTTTCTTCTGCCATACTAATTCTTCCTCTCTTCTTTTCCAAAAAGCACTTCATCACTGTCGGAGAAATCTACGGATACAAGGGTGGAAATACCTTTCTCCTGCATAGTGATACCGTATAGACGGTCGCAGGCCGCCATGGTTCCTCTTCTGTGAGTTATCATAATAAACTGAGTGTGAGCCGTCAATAACTTGAGATACTCCGCAAAACGCTTAACATTGGCATCATCCAGTGCTGCCTCGATCTCATCCAACAGACAAAAAGGCGAGGGTTTCATGTTCTGAATTGCCATTAGAAGAGCAATTGCCGTCAGGGACTTTTCTCCACCGGAGAGCTGCATCATGTTCTGAAGCTTTTTGCCCGGAGGCTGGGCGATGATGGCAATTCCGGATTCAAGAATGTCCTCCTCATCCACAAGCTCCAGTGAACCTTTTCCACCGCCGAAAAGTATTGCAAACACCCGGTTGAACTCCCGGGAAATAGCCTTGAAATTTGTCTCAAACTGCCGGCGCATTCCCTCATCCAGCTCGGTGATGATCTCTTCCAGCTTGTCTTTTGCCTCCACTATATCATCCCGCTGCTTGCTCACAAATCTGTAACGCTCTGAAAGGGCACGGAATTCCTCAATGGCATCCACATTGACATGTCCCAATTCCTTGATTTCTTTTCGAAGTCGGTTTACCGCCTGCCTGATCTCAGTGAGATTAGTAAGAGTCTCATCCTTAAGCTTTGAGGCAAGTACCGGAGTAATCTCATATTCCTCCCACATGTAAGTGATAAGACGATCGTAATTCGCCTCCACATTCTCGGTGCGGTTCTGAATCCTGAGAAGCTCTTTCTCCAACTCACTTATAGTAGACTGGAGATTCTCTCTTTGAGTTATGAAACTCCTGTGTTTCCGGTTGAGTTCTTCCTTTTTTGCGTTTCCGCTGTCTATTATCTCTTTCAACTCGGCAACGATCTCACCGGATTCTGCGATCTCATCCATATAGTCCGCAATGGCTGCCTCTTTTTCTTTGACAGAATCTACTGCCTGTGAGTTTGAAAGATCGATCTCACATATCTCTTGGTTAAGCCGTTGGATCTCAGCCTTAAGTCGGGCTTCATTCTCTTCCATAAACATCTGCTTCTGGCTTAGAGTATTGAGTTCCAGCCTTGCTGCTCCCACTACTTCGGACACGCTCTCAAGCTCAGCCTTGAGTTCTAAGATCTCCCCATCCAATCTTTCTATCTCCAGAGTCGATGCCTCATCTTCTCTCTCAAAGCCTTCCACCTGTCGGAAATACTCTGCCTTAGTATCATTAAGAGTCTGATTCTGGGCTTTAAGCTTTTCGATTTCAGATTTTCTCTCACGAATCTCTTCAAGAGCCGACTCCTTCATCCGCTCCAGATTCTTTATATCCAGTTCGGATGTGTTGATCTTCAGATCCAGTACGTGGATCTCGCCGCTGATAACATCCATCGATGTGGAAATACTGTCTTTTTCGGCACTGATCCGGTTTTGACCCTCTTTTAATCTGTCAAGCTTACCGAGAGTATTATTTACTCTTGCCTCAAGGTCTTTAATCTCCCGTCGTCTACTCAGAAGATTTGAGGAATTTTTGAAAGCTCCGCCGGTTAAGGAACCGCCGGGACTTAAGGACTCCCCGTCAAGGGTTACGATCCTAAAGGAGTACTTATACTTTCTTGCAACCGCCACTGCATTATCGATGTTGTCAGTGACAACGATTCGGCCAAGAAGGTTCCTGACTACGTTTGAGAATATCTCGTCACAGCGAACCAGATTTGAGGCGAGATCTATCACTCCGCGCTCGTCTAGTATTCCTCTGCGGTCAAATTCTTTACCGTAATTTGCTGCGGACAAAGGCAAAAATGTTGCTCTTCCATATCGATTTTCTTTCAGAAAGCCAATCAGCTGTTTCGCGGTAGCTTCCGTGTCCACAATGATATTCTGAATACTTCCGCCAAGTGCAGTCTCAATGGCAAGTTCATATTTCTTGTCAGTTTTTACAATATCTGCAACTACGCCATAGATTCCTTTTACCTTATCTCTGCGATTCATGACGTGGCGGATACTGTTTCCGTAGCCCTCGTATCTCTCTGCCACACCCTTCAGATATTCTAATCGGGAATTCTCTTTGTTGACCTGAGATTCCAGCTCTCTTATTCCTGTTTCATTGGTCTTAATCTGTTCCCTGATTTCCCGGAGTCTGACTTCAAGTTCTCTCAGTTCACTTATCTTACTTTCTTTTTCGGTGACCACATCCCCAAGGTCCTTACCGGCTTCCTGAAGCTTAAGAGTAAGGGTTTTGGCCTCTTCATCTCTGTCACGGATTTCTCCGGTTAGTGTGTCAATTCTAAGAGCATTGCTTTCAAGTATCAGATCACACTTCTGAAGGGAAGCCTGGTCTCCTGCCCGTTTCTCCACAAGGGACATCCTGGTTGCCTGAGCCTGCGCCTTAGCTTCCTCCCTTGAAGTGATGTCGTTTCTCAGGTCATTCTCTCTGCCTGAAATATCCTGTATTCTGGTGCTTGAAGCACTCAGCTCCGTTTCTAAGCTGATTTTATCCCTAAAAACACCTTCCAGCTCTACAGATCTAGCCTCAATTTCTTCCTTGAGACTAAAATATCTTTCCCTTGTAAACTCATCGTTTAGCTTAGCGGTATTGATCTGCTCTCTTAAAAGAGCGATCTGGCCCTCAAGTTCCTTAGTGAGAATGTTTGTCTGGTTCAGCTTACGGGAAGCATCCTCAATCTCAAAATCCACTGCCTCCAGCTCCTCATCCACTTCGTCATAGAGAGCTTTGGCCTTAAGGAAAGAGTCTGAGGATTCTTTATACTGAGCGTCGGCGATATTCTTTGCCTTCTTCAGCTCATTGAACTGTTCCTCATACTTTTGATTCTCGATGAGAAACATATTGATGTCATATTTCTTCAGTTCTTCCTTCTTATTTAGATAAGTCTTTGCTTTCTTTGACTGATTCTCCAAAGGAGCATACTGCTTCTCCAACTCAGACAGAATGTCATTGATTCTGACAAGGTTACTGTCCTCAGCTTCAAATTTCTTCTGTGTGAGGGCTTTTCTTTTCTTGTACTTAACTATTCCTGCCGCCTCATCAAAGAGTTCTCGCTTCTCCTCCGGTTTTCCGCTGACGATCTTTTCGATCTGACCCTGACCGATGATGGAGTAACCCTCTTTACCAATACCGGTGTCGTAAAAAAGCTCGCTGATATCCTTCAGACGGCAAAGGGTTCCGTTGATAAGATACTCACTCTCACCGGATCGATACAGTCTTCTGGTAACTGTGATCTCCTCATATTCAGCGGGGAGTGAATGATCGGTGTTGTCCAGAGTTATGGCTACCATTGCATAGCTGAGAGGACGTCGATTCTCTGTACCCGAGAATATAACGTCCTGCATAACTCCCCCTCGGAGCTGCTTTATTCTCTGTTCTCCAAGTACCCATCTCACAGCATCTGCAATGTTGCTTTTGCCGCTTCCATTGGGACCGACAATGCCGGTTATTCCGTTTTCGAACTCAAGTACCGTCTTATTGGCAAAAGACTTGAATCCCTGTATTTCTATTCGTTTAAGGTACATACTGTTATCCTTTGAGTTTCCTTATTGCCTCGTAGGCTGCTTTCTGTTCAGCCGCCTTTTTTGTCCTTCCTTTGCCAGAACCGTAGAGCACATCTCCGATATAGGCTTCCACAAAAAAGGTCTTCTTGTGATCGGGGCCCTGCTCATCCACAACCTTGTAGGTCAGGGGTTCCGTTTCCTTAGACTGAACTATCTCCTGAAGTACAGTTTTACTGTCAAAAAATATCCTCTTCTGATCTGTGAGCTCCAATACATGCATATGGACAAAAGCGCTTGCCTTCTCAAACCCACCGTCAATAAATATCGCCCCAATGAGAGCCTCCATGGCATCAGAGGTTATAGATTCACGGAATCTTCCCCCTGTCATCTCCTCTCCTTTTCCAAGCAGCAGATAATTTCCCAGATCTATCTTCTCCGCACAATATGCCAATGCCGGTTCGCACACCATGGATGCACGCTCCTTTGTGAGCACACCTTCCGGCTTGTTAGGATACTTTTCAAAAAGAAATCGGCTGCATACCAGCTCAAGAACCGCATCCCCCAGGAACTCCAGCCGCTCGTTATTCTCGTTCTTATGCTGGTGTTTCTCGTTTGTATATGAACTGTGTTTGAGGGCGTGTTTTAATAGACTCTTGTTATTAAAAGAATAACCTATAGCTGCCTCGAGTACTGAAAGATCTCTATTCATCAGACTTCACCTCTTCGGCAGGTCTCATCATATCCTCGATGATCTCTGTGATTCTCTGTTCCTGGAATGTAACACACTGAAGGATCGCATTGCTGATCTCTTTTCTGGTAGCATTTCCGTGAGTCTTTACCACAAGACCCTTAAGTCCCAATACCGGAGCTCCGCCATACTCAGTGGCATCAAATTTGACCAAAGTCTTTTTCAGGGCAGGCTTGATCAAAAGGGCTCCTATCTTGCTCCTCAAGGTACTCATAAGTCCTTTTTTGATCTCGGACATAAGGGTAGAAGCAACTCCCTCAATGAGTTTGAGAATAACATTACCGGTAAAAGCATCCGTAACTATTACATCTGCTCCTCCCTTCAGTATTTCCCGGGACTCAATATTTCCGATAAAGTTGATGTTATCGCACTGCTTCAGAAGCTCAATCGCATCCTGAATCTTCTTATTACCTTTCTCCTCCTCGGCTCCCACATTTACAATGGCAACTCTGGGGTTGGGTATTCCCACTACCTTCTCCATATATACGGAGCCCATCTGGGCAAACTGAACCATGGAGATGGGTTTAGGATCAAGATTTGCACCGCAGTCAAGAAGGATAGAGACTCCCTTCTCTGTGGGAATAAGAGGTGCAAAAGGAGGTCTCTCCACACCTTTCACTCTACCCACAAGGAGCATTCCTCCGGCAAGGACTGCACCGGAATTGCCAGCAGACACGAAGGCATCTGCTTCCTTCTCCCGAACCATCTTGAGACCTACCACCATAGAGGAATCCTTCTTAGTTCTGAGCGCCTTCACCGGGTGCTCACTGGTTTCAATTACCTCCGTAGTATTTCGGATACTTATTCTGTTGTTGTCATAGGATTTGGCTTTGAGACTTGCTCTTATCTTGTCTTCGCAGCCAACAAGAATAACTTCTATGTCGTTTCTGAGATTGAGGGCGTTTATAGCTCCGTTGACGATTTCTTCGGGAGCATTATCTCCACCCATAGCGTCTAATGAGATACGTATTCTGTTTTCCATAGGATAACTCTCTTTCTGAATTGAATTGACTGATTGCGACCATTCTTCGAACAATATCTAAGAACGCTCGCAATTAGTCACTGTTAGTTAAAAAGGCAAGTAACATACATGTTACTTGCCTTGATAATATTCTCAATAAAACTAAATTAGTTCTCCTGAGCGACGATTTCACGCTTGTTGTATGAACCACATGCCTTGCAAACTCTATGAGGCATCATCAGCTCTCCGCATTTGGAACATTTTACCAAGTTCGGGGCCGACATCTTCCAGTTTGCTCTGCGGCTGTCTCTTCTGGCTTTAGAAGATTTGTTCTTCGGACAGATTGACATTAGCTTTACACCTCCTTAATTTCACGCTTTTTTAATTATATCACGCGCAATTCATTTGTCAACAAAAAATTTATTTTACTAAAGCTAATGTTTCCCTGGCGATGGCAAGTTCTTCGTTTGTAGGGATGATAAATACTTTAACCTTTGAATCTTCTGTTGAGATGAGACGCTCTACGCCGCGAACTTTGTTCTTCTCCTTGTCGATCTCAACTCCCAGATAGCCGAGAGATGCACAAACTCTCTCTCTTGTCTCAGGACCATTCTCTCCTACACCGGCTGTGAATGCAATAGCGTCAACGCCGTTCATGATAGCTGCATAACCGCCAATAGTCTTGATTACGCTGTGGTGGAATACGTCGTTGGCCATCTTAGCTCTTGCGTTGCCCTCAGCCTCAGCCATCTCAATATCTCTGAAATCATTGGAGATACCTGAGATACCAAGTACACCAGATTTCTTATTGAGTACGTTGAGTACCTCATCCACATTCATGTTCTCGTGATGAGCAATGAACTGTACAACCGCAGGATCAACATTGCCGCTTCGGGTACCCATTACAAGTCCTTCAAGAGGGGTAAGGCCCATGCTTGTCTCTACGCACTTGCCGTCAATGGAAGCAGAAATACTCGCACCGTTGCCCAGGTGGCAAACAATAACCTTGCGGTGGCCTTCAGGGAGTTCTCCGAATTCAATAGTTCTTCCGGATACGTATTTATGGCTGGTTCCATGGAAGCCGTAACGACGAAGCTGATACTTCTCATAGTACTCGTAAGGTACTGCATAGAGGAAAGCTTCCTCACTCATTCCCATACCGAAAGCTGTGTCAAACACTGCCACATTGGGAACTCCGGGCATAGCAGCTTCACAGGCCTCGATACCCATAAGGTTTGCAGGATTGTGAAGAGGTCCAAGGTCAAAGCACTCTCTGATGGATGCCTTAACATCCTCATCAACTACAACAGAATCTGCAAATTTGCTTCCACCGTGAACTACTCTGTGGCCCACTGCATAGATCTCGCTCACATCTTTGATAACACCATGTTCGGAATCCATGAGTGCATCCATAACGAGCTTAACTGCCACTTCGTGATTCTCCATGGGAGTCTCTACATAGTACTTATCTGCATTAGGTCTCTTGTGAGTCAGACATGATCCTTCAAAACCGATACGCTCCACAAGACCCTTAGCTAATACTTCTTCATTCTCCATGTCGAGGAACTGATACTTTAATGATGAACTTCCACAGTTCAGAACTAATACTTTCACTTTGATCTCTCCTGTAATGAATATTGATTTGACAAAAAACCACTGATATTATAATCCGAAATGCTCATTCTTGCAATGGATTTCAATGGATGATATTATGTACAAAACTGTGAATAGGAGGAACCGGAGGTGAAGATCTGCGGTGTTATCGCTGAATTTAATCCCTTTCATAACGGTCATGGATACCTGATGGAGCAGGTTCGAAATGAATATGATCAGGTTATTGTGGTAATGAGCGGAGACTTTGTTCAGCGGGGTGAGCCTGCAATCATGAGTAAGAGGATCCGCACCGAGTGTGCCCTAATAGCCGGTGCCGATCTGGTTCTTGAGCTTCCGGTACAGTATTCTACCGCCAGTGCAGAAGGCTTTGCTTTTGGAGGCGTCGCCCTTCTTGATTCTCTTAACGTGGTGGATAACCTGGTCTTCGGAGCCGAAGACACAAATCTTTCTCTGTTTGAGAGAATATCTGAGTTGCTACTTCAGGAGCCGAAGGAGTATACCCGTTTGCTTTCCGAAGGTCTCAGGAAAGGCCTTTCTTTTCCAGCTGCCAGAGAACAGGCTCTTGTTAAACTTATTGAGGATCAAGAAGTGTCTTCTTTCCTTCGAGCACCCAACAATATTCTTGGAATCGAGTACATAAAAGCACTCAAATACTTCAACTCTTCCATCATACCTTCTCCCATAACCCGGATAGGCGACGGCTACAACGAAACCAGTATCTCTTCAGAGTATCCCAGTGCCTCCGCCATCAGAAGGCTTATATACTGCAATAGCCGGGAAGGTTCAGCACCTGATCCGAAGCTCTTTGATGGGCTTATTCCGAGCAAGTTAAAGCCTTTGCTCTTTAGGGATCCTGTGTCCTGGCCTGTAGAAGCAGATGACTTTTCAGCTCTTTTGCATGATCGGATCATGTTCAGTGATTACTCTGATCTAATGGCTTATGCGGAGATCGACGAGGATCTCGCCCGTAGGATCTGCAACAACAGAAACGAGTTCACCTCAGTGAGTGCTTTCACTGACCTTTTGAAAAACAAAGCTTACACAAGAAATCGCATCAGCCGGTGCCTGATTCACATTCTGACCGGTATAACTAAAGATTATGTATTCCGACTGGATTCTCCTAAAGGGAGCCGGGATAAAGCGCTTAATGCTCTTAAAACCCCCAGAGTCCTGGGATTTAGAAAAAGCGCTGTCCCTCTTTTTGCCGAGATAAAACGCCGTTCCGCTGTTAAGCTTATTACCGGGCGTGGGGATTATGACTCCCTCACAGAACAGGAAAAGGCATCCCTGGATCTCTCCCTGAATGCCTCATCAGTTTATAAAAATATTTCGTCAAAGAAATACCACATTCCCTTTGTCCACGATTTCAGTGAACCGACTATCATAATGTGACAAGCGGGGAACAGGTGTCCCTTCTGGCTACAGATATGGGAAAGTCTGTGCCCTTGTACTCTGAATTACCCAGAGTGATTTCCAGCTTTACTGTCTCAAAAGCCAACTCCGGCAGATTGTTCTCCTTGCTCAGGTGACCGAGAATAATCTGCTTCATGTTATCGTGGAGGATCCGATCAAGAAGTCTTCCCGAATTCTCATTGGACAGATGCCCTCGATTACCCAGAATACGTTGTTTCAGAGGATATGGATAAGGTCCAACCTGAAGCATACACACATCGTGGTTAGCCTCAAGGAGTATCCCATCCAGATTCTGAAGCTCTTTTACTATCCTGTCATCGAAATATCCCAGGTCAGTCATAACCGCCGTCTTCTGATCTCCATTTTCAAACCGGTAGGCGGTAGGCTCTGCCGCATCGTGAGATATCTGAATTGGATGTACATTGATATCCCCTACAAGAAAATCTTCTCCGTAGGACACAGTTTCTATGAGGCCCTCCGGAAGTTTGCCAAGGCTTTTGCAGTTTTCGATGGCAAAAGCAGTTCCTTTTGTGGCATATACTTTTGTTCCATACTTTCTGCAAAAAACTCCCAGGCCCTGAATGTGGTCAGAATGCTCATGGGTAATCAGTACCGCATCTATCTCCTCCGGCTTGATTCCGATTTGATGAAGCCCTTCCACCACTCTCTTTTTACTGATTCCCGTATCCACCAGAATGTGGGTGTTGTCATTTCCTACATAAATACAATTGCCGCTGCTGCCGCTGGCAATACTACATATTTCCATATTTTTCCTTATCTGTTTCTCAACTTCCTGATTTTGTCTGTTACAGCTTCCTCAAGCTCTTCATAGCTTCCGCTGTTATCGATCACTTCATCACAGTTCTCTCTGAAAAAAGCATCACTTTTCTGAGAGCGTATTATGGCATCAGTCTTTGATCTCTCATAACCCCTGTTCTCCATTAGTCTTTTAACTCTAACTTCGTAATCACAGCTCACATACCACACTTCCTGACAAATTCCGGATAGCCCTGATTCCAGCAATAATGCAGCCTCCACGAAGATGAATTCGGCACCATTCACTTCAGCGGTCTCCACTTTGCGTTTAATTTCACTGATCACTCCGGGGTGAACAATGCTGTTTACTTTTTCTCTCAGAACGTCATCCCCAAATATCCGTTCTGCCATCAACTTTCGACATATGGTTCCGTCCGGTTCCAGTATGTCCCGACCAAGAAGCTTAACACTCTCTTCATAGCAGGAACCTCCCGGTTCCTGAATCTCTTTTGCTACCAGATCCGCTTCCACGCATATGAATCCGAATTTCTCCCGAAGAAGTGCAAGGACCAGGCTTTTGCCGCAGCCTACACCGCCAGTGATTCCAATGACCTTCATTATTTGGCCTCCATCCAGTTATCGCCTTCGTGGGCATCCACCAAAAGGGGTACTCTTAAGATTACAGCCTTACCCATGGCTTCCTCCAGGATATCTTTTACAATATACACTTCATCCCTGGCAGTCTCCACCAGAAGTTCATCATGAACCTGAAGCAATATCCGGGATTTCAGGTTTTTCTCCCTGATCATTTTGTCGGCTTTTATCATTGCAACCTTCATAATGTCGGCGGCAGTTCCCTGAATGGGGGAATTCATGGCAACCCTCTCTCCAAATGATCTCTGCATAAAGTTTCCGGAGGAAAGCTCAGGAATCGGTCTTATACGTCCGAACATAGTCTTGACATAACCATTTTCCTTTGCAAAAGCCACCGTCTCATCCAGGTAAGCCTTGACTTTAGGGTAAGTCTTGAAATACGACTTGATATACTGATCTGCCTCTTTCCTTGTGATACTAAGGCCCTGGCTGAGCCCGAAACTACTCTGGCCGTAGATAATTCCAAAGTTTACCGCTTTGGCATTTCGACGCATAGTGTCATCAACTTCCTCAAAAGGCACGCCAAAGACCTGAGAAGCTGTGATCCGGTGAATATCTTTTCCTGTGTTATACGCTGAAATCAATTCCTCATCCCCGGACATAGAAGCCATTATTCGAAGTTCCGCCTGGGAGTAGTCTGCGTCCACAAACACAAATCCTTCCTGCGGAATAAATACTTTGCGGATCAGCCGTCCCAACTCCATACGGATTGGAATGTTCTGCATGTTTGGCTCAGTGCTGCTTATCCGTCCCGTTGCAGTGATGGTCTGATGGAACTTACAGTGTATACGGCCGTCAGCTTTAATGAAGGCTGCGAGACCGTCGGCATAAGTTGACTTGAGTTTGGTAAGCTGTCTGTAGTTTAAGATGTCATTTACCAAAGGATAGTCTTCCGCCAGCTTTTCCAGAACTCCTGCCGCTGTGGAGTATCCGGTTTTGGTCTTTTTGCCGGAAGGCATTCCAAGCTTCTCGAACAGGATAACTCCCAACTGCTTCGGAGAATTGATGTTAAACTCTTCTCCCGCCTGCAGGAAGATGCTCTGCTCCAGCTTATCTATTCCCTCAGAGAGCTTCTCTCCATACTCCTTAAGTTCCTCCCGGGCAACATAGATTCCGCTCTTCTCCATTCTAAACAATACCGGAACCAGCGGAAGCTCTATCTCTTTATAGAGTTCTCCCATACCCAGCTCATCAATCTTATTAAGAACAGGGTTTCCGGCTAAAAGTGCACACTCCGCTGCCTTTACCCCATAAGCTCTGAGATCATCCGGATCTTTTTCAAAAGCCTCCCTGACAGACAACTTGTTAAAAAGCTCTTTATATGAGGGCATTGAATTATTCAGATACTCCACAGAAATATCATCCGCTGAGTAGTCGCTCTTCAAAGGATTGCACAGATAAGCCCCAATGATAAGATCATTGGGAAGGTTCTCCTCAGAGAAATCACAGTAGAATAACTGTTCCTTAAGATCAAAAGTATAGCTTCTACGGGTCTTTAGATCCTCTGATAATACCGAGAGAATCTCTCCGGCCTTTTTCTCATCTCTCAAGTCAGCAAATACCCGGATGTCCTCAAAAGCCATGGAAAGACACACACAGGTCTCATCCCCAAGAATTACAAATCCGGCTTCTTTATTGGTTCCTGCCAGAATACTTCTCAACTCAGAAGCCCCGGAAATCACCACGATTTCCGTGTCCTGAGTCACGTCCCCGGCACTAAAATCAAATCTGGACAGAAAATTCTTAAATCCCAGACGCTTAAAAACTTCATAAGCTTCATGGGTGTAAATGTTTCCTATCTCCGAACTCTTAAGATCATGGTACAGATCAGCATTGATCTCGATTTCTGCAAGCTTCCTGCTGAGTCTTGCAAGTTCTATGTTCTCCCCCAGGTTCTTCGAAGCTCTGGGAGGTTTGATCCGTTCCACATTTGCAATGGCATTTTCCAGGTCTCCAAACTCGGTGATGATCTTAACCGCTGTTTTCTCTCCTATCCCCGGAACTCCCGGAATATTATCGGAGGCATCTCCCATCAGCGCCTTAACATCAATGAACTGCCTTGGGGTGACTCCGTAGAGTTCCATGACACCCTTGTCATCGTAGTCCTCAATGACAGTCTTGCCCCCTTTAGTCTTGGGAATTCGAATGAGCACATCTCCGGTGGCGAGCTGAAGCAGGTCCCTGTCACCGGACACTACAGTCACCTTGAGCCCCATCTCACTGTATCTGTGGGAAAGAGTTCCAATAAGATCATCCGCCTCAAGACCTGCCTTCTCAATCACAGTTATACCCATCGCCATCAGTACTTCCTTGAGTAGGGGAACCTGCCCCCTTAATTCCTCCGGCATGGGCTTTCTGGTGCCCTTATACTCCTTAAACATTTCATGTCTGAAAGTAGGTGCGTGAACATCAAAAGCAACCGTGAGATAGTCCGGCTTCTCCTCCTCCAGTACCTTAAAAAGAATATTCAAAAAGCCATACACCGCATTAGTATGGATCCCCTCGCTGTTTGTAAGATCCGGAATCCCATAAAATGCCCGGTGAATAATGCTGTGTCCATCGATTAAAACGAGTTTTGCTGACATAATATACCTCTCTGAAAAATCTCCTGTTTATTATATCTCTAAGGCACAAAAAATTCTATCATAAGTACCATAAGCCAAATTCATTTATCGAAAAAGACACCAGGTTTTCGACATGTCTTGATTCAACTCAAAGACAATCAATCATCAGAAGTGCCCGATGGGCACGTTCTGAGATTGTATGCGGTCGCCAAAGTCCGGATTCTGCCCGGACCTTGGCTCGTCGCTAAACAAAAAAGATAAGCAAAAAAACTTCTGCTTATCTTAAATGTGTTCACTATTTGTTCTGTTGTTACATGAAAAGGTGCTGAATCTCCTCAAAATATTCCTTGAGGTATGCAATTCCCATCAGCACATATAAAGGACCGAAACAGTAGGCCATGAACATTTCTTTGTGATGCACCTGTGTTCTGAAAAAGTCAGATAAAAGTACTATCTCCAGGAAATAAGCCACGGCACCCAGAATATACCCTACTCCTCTGAGAAGGTGAACCTTGAATTCTGTAAACAAGGATACTAAAAACAAGATAAGCGCAATAAAAACAACGATGTTTCGGACATTCATCACCAGATGCTCATGTTTAATACGCTTACTGTCTTTGGGAAGATCACTCTCTACAAAAAGACCTTCCGCAACATCAACTGCAATATCTCCGATATCCTCCACCAGATCACTGATATCTTCCACCAGATCAATAAGGGGAGCATTGTTATTCTGCTGATCCTTGTCGTCCATAACTCACCTCAAAATGGTTACACAAAGTTTATGTAATTATACAGAAAATTCAGACACATTTCAAGAGTTTGCAAGTCGTTAATGACAAAAATTCATTTTAAAAATTAGTACAATTGTGAGAAATAGACAAAAATTGAATTTTAGCTCATCGATATAAAAAGACCTCCTATGTTCTAATAACATAAGAGGTCCAAAATAACTGCCGGTGGCCGGATTCGAACCGGCACGAATTGCTTCGCCGCATTTTGAGTGCGGTGCGTCTGCCAATTCCGCCACACCGGCTGATTGTTCGTGAAATGCTCACGAACAAAAGTATATTATCACAGTTGAATACTACTTGCAATCCTCTTCTTCGACGATGCTCTTAAGCTTGTCGAATACAGGATCCTGATCAAAGGTTGCAAAGTAATCCATCTTCGTCTCCGCTCTTCTTATGAGTTTCGGTGAGCGATCCTCCTGAAGAAGGATCTCCGCGGAACGAAGCTTACCATTATAGTTGTATCCCATGGAATAGCCATGAGCGCCTGTATCATGAATATAAAGGAGGTCTCCGATCTCAATCTCGGGAAGTTCTCTGTCGATAGCAAACTTATCGCTGTTCTCGCAAAGCGAACCGGTAACATCATAGACATGATCACAGGGGGCATCCTCTTTGCCTAAAACGGTAATGTGGTGATATGCACCGTAGATAGCAGGTCTCATGAGATTTGCTGCACAGGCATCACATCCAATGTACTCTTTATAGATATGCTTCTGGTGGATTGCTCTTGTAACAAGGG
This sequence comes from Clostridiales bacterium, assembly GCA_029227635.1. GTDB lineage: Bacteria > Bacillota > Clostridia > Lachnospirales > Lachnospiraceae > SUG1684. The sequence goes on along the minus strand of JAQYAH010000080.1, from coordinate 35,350 downwards.
CGCCGTAAGGTCCCATCATGAATCTGCCCATCTCAGTAAAGATTGCAATATCTCCGAGACCATTGGGCACAAGGATCTTCTCAAAGACCTTTCTTACCTCATCTCCAATAACCATGATGTCATTGGGTTTCTGGTCCGGCTTATAAGCAACACCCACACCGCCGGAGAGATTGACGAAGGAAAGTTCAACGCCCACCTTCTCCTTGATCTCAACTACCAGCTTAAAGAGAACTTCCGCAAGGGATGCATAGTAGTCATTGGTAACAGTGTTGCTGGCAAGAAATGCATGAATACCAAAACGTTTAACCCCCTTCTCCTTGAGAATTCTGTAGCCCTCGATGATCTGATCCTTGGTCAGTCCATACTTGGCGTCTCCGGGGTTGTCCATGATTCCGTTGCTAAGCTCGAACATTCCGCCGGGATTGAATCTTAATGAAAGAGTCTCAGGAAGATATCCGAGAGTCTTCTCAAGGAAATCGATATGGGTAAAATCATCCAGGTTGATAATTGCGCCAATCTTATTAGCATATACAAACTCTTCCGCCGGGGTTGCATTTGAGGAAAACATGATATTCTCTCCGTCGATTCCGCAGGCTTCCGATAACATAAGCTCTGTCAATGAGGAGCAGTCGCATCCGCATCCGTATTCTGAAAGGATTCTTAACAGTTCCGGGGTAGGGGTAGCCTTAACCGCAAAGTACTCCTTAAATCCTTTGTTCCATGAGAAAGCCTCATTCACGCGTTTGGCATTCTCTCTGATTCCCTTCTCATCGTAAATGTGAAAAGGGGTGGGGTAAACTTTTGCAATAGCTTCAAGTTCTTCTTTTGTTGCAAAAGGGATCTTCTTCATTTATCATCTTCCTCCGTTCTATTTAACATGCTCGTGGGTGAATAAGTGGTCCTGGCAGTACTCTCTTCCACCTGCGCATTTTGAGCAAAATCTAAATTCAAGGTTCGGATCTGTCAGGTTAGTCCTGCCGCAAATACAGCATCGGTGTCTGACGATTCCCTCGGTTCCGCCTCCTACCGTGGATGACTCTCTCCGGACAGCCTGTTGGAATCGACGTCTGTTCTTCGCCTGGGCAAAAGAAACCGTGTTACGCTTCTTCATTGATATGAAGAAAATAAAGAAATTAAGCAGTGACACCAAAGCTGCTATTGAATTACTCATGAGATATAGTCTTGTTGCAGTAGAATACCCGGTAATAAAGGTAGGCAGAAATCCTCTGACAATGCTATATCCGAAGAAAACTGCGTCAATAATGGCAAGCCACTTCATCTTTATTGGTATCACAAAAAACAACAGCATCTGCATGTCCGGAAACATGGCAGCAAATGCAAAAAACATGGATAGATTCAGATAGTTGATTCCCAGGTGAAAACTAATTCCCTCGCCGAAGAAAACCCATGTTAATAAATATGCAATAATTGCTCCTAATACATGAAATAATATACCGGAAAAGAAATAGAGATTGAACCGGAAAGCTCCCCAATACTGATTGAGGATCTTGCTTATCATGTAGTAGAGATACACTGCCAGAATCACGTAAAACAACCCTGTTGAGGGGGGCTGTATGATAAAGGTGATGATTCTCCATATCTGGCCCTTAAGGAGCATACCTACATCCAATGCCAGGTAGGAATCATAGAACCCCGGAGACACCAGAGATATCAGATATCCGGCAATATACATTATTGCTATACAAAGAGGCAGGTCAGCAATCGCATAACTTCCGAACCTGCGCTCCAGTCTGTCGATCAATTTCATTCTATAATCTCCCAATCTTACAGAAAAAACACCTTATACATTATAAATATACGACTCTCTCATGTCAACAAAGGTGCTCATTTCTTGAAAAAAAAGAGGAAAAGTATTATAATATTTTATTCAAGTAGGATTTTTTATGGAGGAAAGTGAGTCTTCTCACGATCACAAAATTGGGAACATACAGTTATTATCTAGGAATCGATATAGGTTCCACAACAGTTAAAGTAGCACTCCTGGATCATAGAAATGATCTGCTTTTTTCCGATTATCAGCGTCATTTTGCCAACATTCAGGAAACACTCTCAGATCTGCTCCGTAAGATCATAGATAAATTCGGAAGCATCGACGTTCATCCGGTAATAACCGGTTCGGGAGGCCTCACTCTGGCAAATCACCTGAGTATTCCTTTTGTCCAGGAAGTTATAGCCGTATCCTCTGCTTTAAGTGCAGTCGCACCTCAGACAGATGTTGCTATAGAGCTTGGAGGTGAGGATGCTAAAATCATCTATTTTGAAGGAAACAACGTGGAACAGCGAATGAATGGAATCTGCGCCGGCGGTACAGGCTCCTTTATCGATCAGATGGCCTCTCTCCTTCAGACCGATCCCACAGGACTTAATGAGTACGCAAAGGACTATCAGGCTCTATATACAATAGCCGCCAGATGTGGAGTATTTGCCAAATCAGACATACAGCCCCTCATCAACGATGGTGCTGCCAAGGAAGATCTGGCTGCTTCTATTTTTCAGGCGGTAGTAAACCAGACAATAAGCGGTCTTGCCTGCGGCAAACCCATAAGAGGCCACGTTGCCTTCCTCGGCGGACCTCTACATTTCCTCTCAGAACTTCGAAATGCCTTTATCAGAACTTTAAAGCTTGATAAGGAACACGCAATAATTCCGGTTAATTCCCATCTTTTTGCTGCTATGGGTGCAGCTATGAACTATGACAAGGAGTGTATCGTCTCCGTCTCAGAAGTTCAGAAGCGGCTTGAGGGCAAAATCAAAATGGCTTTTGAGGTTGCTCGAATGGAACCTCTGTTTGCAAACCGAAGCGATTATGACAGCTTTATTGACAGGCATAACCGCCACGTGGTAGTCAAAGGTGACCTTGAGAACTACCATGGCAAATGCTTCCTTGGAATCGACGCGGGTTCCACCACTACCAAAACAGCAGTTATCGCTGAGGACGGAACCCTGCTCTACAGCTTTTATTCCAGCAACAACGGAGATCCATTAAAGACCTCCATCAGATCTCTGAATGAAATCTTTTCTCTTTTGCCCGAAGATGCAGAGATCGTTCGTTCCTGCTCAACCGGCTACGGAGAAGCGCTGATCAAATCCGCTTTTCAGTTGGATGAAGGGGAGGTTGAGACCGTCTCCCACTATTTTGCTGCTGCTTTTTTTGATCCGGAAGTGGACTGCATTCTGGATATTGGCGGCCAGGATATGAAATGTATCAAAATAAAAAACGGAACGGTAGACTCTGTGCTTTTGAACGAAGCCTGCTCCTCAGGATGCGGCTCTTTCATTGAGACTTTTGCCAAATCCCTTGGTTACTCTGTGGAGGACTTCGCTAAGGAGGCCCTTTTTGCCCAAAACCCTATTGATCTGGGAACCAGATGTACTGTGTTCATGAATTCTAAAGTAAAGCAGGCCCAGAAAGAGGGCGCGTCTGTGGCTGACATCTCCGCCGGTCTCGCCTACTCGGTAATCAAGAACGCACTTTACAAAGTAATAAAAGTATCAAAGGCCTCTGAGCTTGGCAGACATATCGTTGTTCAGGGCGGAACGTTCTACAATAATGCGATTTTGCGAAGCTTTGAGAATATAGCGGAATGTGAGGCAATTCGCCCCGACATCGCCGGAATAATGGGGGCCTTCGGAGCAGCTCTTGTCGCTCGATCTCACTACAAAGAAGGACTTGAGACTACCATGCTCTCAATTGATGAGATCAATGACCTGGATGTTGTGATCCGCATGACCCGCTGCCAGGGATGCAACAACCACTGCCGCCTGACCATAAACAATTTCGGCAACGGAAGACGATTTGTATCCGGCAACCGATGCGAAAAAGGTCTCGGCAAGGAGAAAACAAATAAGGACATTCCCAACCTTTTTGCTTATAAAAACCAGCGGCTCTTTGACTACGCTCCCCTAGCACCTGAAAAAGCAAAGCGGGGTGTTATAGGAGTGCCCAGAGTACTTAACATGTACGAGAACTATCCTTTCTGGCACGTGCTCCTCACAGAACTGGGTTTTTCAGTAATTCTCTCTCCTTCTTCCACCCGGAAGATCTATGAACTGGGAATTGAATCCATCCCGAGCGAATCGGAATGCTATCCGGCTAAGCTGGCACACGGACATGTTCAGTGGCTTATCAACGAGGGGATTGAGAAAATCTTTTACCCTTGTGTTCCTTTTGAACGCAAAGAGTTTTCAAAAGCTGACAACCACTACAACTGCCCTATTGTCACCTCCTATGCGGAGAATATCAAAAACAATGTGGATGCCATTACCAACAACACGGTTAAGCTTTACAATCCCTTCGTGGCATTAACCAGCGAATCCACCATCTTTACCGGATTAAATGACAGCTTCGCAAAAGAATTCGGCATTGATGAGGCAGAACTCAAAGCGGCTATTCACCACGGTTGGGAAGAGATGGCATCCTTCCGCAATGATATGTACGAGCAGGGAAGAAAAGTCATCAACTGGGTGGAAAACAACAACAGACATGCTATTGTTCTTGCGGGACGCCCTTATCACGTGGATCCCGAGATCAACCATGGAATCCCCGAGCTGATTACCTCCTACGGAGTAGCAGTTCTGACCGAGGACTCTATTTCTGAGATCAATCCCGTAGAGAGGCCACTAATAGTAATGGATCAGTGGATGTACCACTCAAGGCTCTATGCTGCCGCAAATATGGTCAAGCTTCGTGAGGATTTCGATCTGATCCAGCTGAATTCTTTTGGCTGCGGATTGGATGCTGTAACCACCGACGCCGTGCGGGATATTTTGGATAATTCTGACAAGATCTACACTTGTCTAAAAATCGATGAGGTAAACAACCTGGGAGCTGCCCGAATCCGGGTGCGCTCACTTCTGTCCGCTCTTCGTGTCCGGGAAGAAGAAGGTGGCAAGGAGCGAAGCATCGTTCCCTCCTCCATTGAAAAGGTACCTTTCACCCGGGAAATGCGAAAAAATTATACGATACTTTGTCCCCAGATGTCTCCCATTCACTTTAACGTCATCGAGGCAGCATTTAATGCTTCCGGTTACAATCTGGAAGTGCTGGACAGTGACAACCGGGCTTCCATCGATATGGGCCTTAAATACGTAAACAATGATGCCTGCTACCCCTCCCTCATTGTTGTGGGCCAGATCATGGACGCACTGGAATCCGGCAAATATGATCCGGACAAAATCGCAATCATGATTTCTCAGACCGGAGGTGGATGCAGAGCCACCAACTATATTGGCTTTATCAGAAGAGCCCTGGCCAAGGCCGGATACGAAAATATTCCGGTAATCTCCATAAACTTAAGCGGTCTGGAGAAAAATCCCGGATTCAAACTCACACCTCAGTTGATCATGCGAGGCGTTTATGGAGCTGCCATAGGCGATATTTTCATGAAATGTCTTTACAAAGTGCGTCCTTATGAGGCCGTTCCCGGATCCGCAAACGCACTTTATGATAAGTGGAATAGTATTGCCAGGGAATTCGTCTCCACCGGCTTTCCCACCAGAAGAAAATACAAGAAACTCTGTAAAGCCATCATCAAAGATTTTGATGAGCTCCCTCTTCTGGATATCAAAAAGCCCAGAGTAGGTGTCGTTGGAGAAATTCTGGTAAAGTTCCTGCCCATAGCAAACAATTATCTGGTAGAACTTTTGGAAAAAGAAGGTGCCGAGGCTGTTGTTCCGGATCTTCTGGATTTCCTCCAGTACTGCTTCTACAACCAGAATTTTAAGACGGATAAACTTGGCTTCAGCAAGAAAAGCAAACTTATCGGCAACATCGGTATCAAGGCTGTCGAGTGGCTGAGAGCTCCGGCAACGGAAGCTTTCATAGAGAGCAAACGGTTCGAGCCGCCTACTCCAATAAATGAACTGGCGGAAATGGCTTCTGATATCGTTTCACCTGGCAACCAGACCGGAGAAGGATGGTTCCTCACCGGAGAAATGTTAGAGCTCATAAAAAGCGGTACCCCTAATATCGTGTGCACCCAGCCTTTTGGATGTCTCCCGAACCACATAGTTGGAAAAGGTGTAATAAAGCAGCTTCGAAAGAAGTACCCCGACTCCAACATTGTAGCGATCGACTTTGACCCCGGTGCCAGTGAAGTAAACCAGCTAAATCGAATCAAACTGATGCTGAGCACAGCGGTAAAACAGCTGGATTAGAAATCATTATAATAATCATAAAAGCAAGGTATGTTTCACAACAAAGTGAACATACCTTGCTTTTAGTCTATCTGCCAATCTATTGGCTCATAACCATTATTTATGAGATAGCTGTTGGTTTTACTGAAAGGTCTGCTCCCGAAGAACCCCCTGTAAGCTGCAAGAGGCGAAGGATGGGGTGCTTCAAGAATCAGGATATCAGGATTTGTTATCAGTGCCTTCTTCGCCTGAGCCGGCCTGCCCCAGAGTATGAAGACCATAGGGCGGTTCTGAGCGTTGAGAACTCTTATTACTTTGTCCGTAAACTCTTCCCATCCAATGCCCTTATGAGAATTGGCCTCGTGAGCTCTCACCGTAAGCACGGTATTGAGGAGCAACACTCCCTGTTTTGCCCATTTTCGCAGACTTCCGTGGTTCGGAATACTGCACCCCAGGTCATCGTGAAGTTCTTTGTATATATTCTGAAGTGAGGGTGGTATATCTACTCCCTTACGAACCGAAAAGCAAAGTCCCTCCGCCTGACCATCATTGTGATAAGGATCCTGCCCCAGAATCACCACCTTAACCTCCGAAAGAGGTGTCAGGTGAAAAGCATTAAAGATCTCTTCCGAGGGAGGAAAGACCTGACCTTTTGAGTATTCTTCCCGAACAGTATTATATAATTTTGCATAATAAGGTTTCTTAAACTCTTCCCTAAGTACAGGAAACCAATCATTTGAAATTCCGGACATATTAGATCCTTACAGAGATACCGTTACTTCTCAGGTACTCTTTTACCTGCATTATCTCCAGTTTCTTATAATGAAACAGAGAGGCCGCGAGAGCCGCCTCTGCCGAGGTCTTCTCAAAAACATCTTTAAAATCTTCCAGCTTGCCGGCGCCGCCTGATGCAATCACCGGAATCTTTACCGCCTGTGAAATAGCCTCTGTGAGTTCCAGATCATAGCCATCCTTGGATCCGTCACAATCCATACTGGTGAGAAGTATTTCACCGGCACCCAGTCGCTCACCTTCCATGGCCCACTCGACTGCATCAAGTCCTACATCTATTCTTCCGCCGTTTTTATAGACTGTCCAGCCACTGCCATCTGGACGTCTTTTTGCATCAATAGCCAACACTACACACTGACTACCAAACTTATCTGCGGCATCTGACATGAGTCTCGGGTTGTTGATAGCTGCTGAGTTTACCGATATCTTGTCGGCGCCCTCTCTTAATATCTCCCTAAAGTCTTCAACAGTCCTTATTCCCCCACCTACGGTGAAAGGAATGAAGACCTGCTCCGCCACAGATCTCACCATATCTACTACAGTTTTCCTGGCATCGGAGGTTGCAGTGATGTCCAAAAATACAAGTTCATCCGCGCCGGCGGCATCATATATCTTGGCACACTCTACCGGATCCCCGGCATCTCTGAGCCCCAGAAACTGTACACCTTTAACTACCCGCCCGTTTTTTACATCCAGACAGGGAATAATTCGCTTCGTATGCATTACTGCTCCTAAAGATCAATAAAATTCTTTAATATCTTAAGTCCGGTTCTGCCGCTTTTCTCCGGGTGGAACTGACAGGCAAAAAGGTTTCCCTTCTCAATGGAAGCATCGAACTCAAGGATATAGTCTGAAGTTGCCTTAACAATGTCTCTGTTCGCGGAGTCCAGGTAATAGGTGTGGACGAAATAAACATACTCCTCATCCGACAAGCCTTTAAACAATCTTCCGTCACCGGAGAGTTTCAGGGAATTCCAACCCATATGGGGAATCTTCATATCACTTTCCGGAAAATGTCTGATCACTCCGGGTAAAAATCCCAGACCCGGAACCCCGAAAGACTCCTCGCTTCCCTCAAAAAGCAGCTGAAGTCCCAGGCATATTCCCAAAAGAGGTTTACCGCTCTCATAGATCTCACGTATCACCGGAACCAGATCATATTTATTCAGATTATCCATAGCAACCCCGAAAGATCCTACTCCCGGAAGAATTACCTTATCCGCTTTAAGTAGTGTCTCTTTATCTCTTGTGAGCACCGGCTTCTCCCCAAGATACTCAAAAGCCTTTGTGACACTCATGATATTCCCGGCATCATAGTCAATTATTGCAATCATCTTATAACCCTATACTACTCGCGCTTCTGACCGCAGTTAAAACAGAATTTATCATCAGGTCCAAAAGGTTTACCGCAATGTGTACAGAACTTCCTTCCTGCCACCGGTGCACTTCCCTGATTCGCAAAAGAATCAGCCCCCTTATTCATGGTCATGTTTGCTGTTGTGGAGTCTTTTTCTATTAGATAATAGCAAATTACAAATACAAGAGCTATCTCAAGAGCCCAGGAAACCAAACTTACAAATCCCGAAAAGCCTGCCAGATAATTGTTTCCGCACAGGAAATCCAGGATTAATACGAATGCATTAATTGCTCCGGGAACAAACCACAGCTTGATAACTCCTATGCTCTTATCATCCTTCCTGTTAACTACAATTACAAATCCAAGCAGGAGCACAGCTCCACAAAGATCAAGGATTCTGGGAATAAAGATTCTAAGAAAGAACATAGCTCCCATATTTATGTAATAGCCCCTTATCAAGTAGAGAATAAGTCTTAGCACATTAATTACGTACAGAAACGCTCTTAAGGCAATTCCACCTGTTACCAGAGAACTGTTCTTCATGAACACACCCAGCGCAATAACTGCACTATAAGCAATTGTAAATAATCCCAAAAAGATCACTGACCCACTAACATAATACTGATAGGAAAATCTGTGGGCTACAAGCATTATTTCATTGATAATACTCACAAGGGTCAGCCCCCCTGCCAAAGCAGCGGCAACTAGCCCCATGGTTGACAACTTGTTGTTTGTATTCATAACTCTATATCTCCTTGAAAAAAAAACTACGAGTTCATTTTATAACAAAACCGCTTATTGTTCCACTACCTATGTAAATTAAAAAGCGAGGCCCGCAGCACGAACCTCGCTAATCTCAAGATATTCTGACTGTACTCAAAGTGTTGAACCGAAATCGGTATGAAGAGCCTGCCCGGTAATTGCAGCGGACTCATCGCTTGCAAGGAACAGTATAATGTTTGCCACATCTTCCGGCATACAAGGCCTTACCTTCAAGTCGCTGTGTTTTGCCATTTGTCCCATCATATCCGGATCCAGGGTCGCCGGATCGGTAGTTGCCACCATGGGGGTAACGATAGTGCCAGGGCAAACCGCATTGCATCGGATGTTGGTTCCGGCAAAACGAAGTCCGGTATGCCTTGTAATACCAACAACTGCTGCTTTGGATGAAACGTAGGCAGCACCTCCGCATCCCATTACACCGGCTATTGAAGCCACATTTACAATAGAACCGTATCCGGTTTTCGACATTTCTTTTGCAGCGGCTCTGATGCAGTACATAGTACCCTTCTGGTTGATATCCACTATCCTGTCCAGATCATCGTCGGTAAATCTGTCAATAGGTTTTAAGCCGGCTTCCAGAACTCCGGCACAGTTTACAAGAATATCTACCTTGCCATAAGCCTCAATGGTTTTGGCAACCACCATATCAGCATCGCCTTTTCTTGAAATATCGGCTACAACCGGGAGTACCTCCCCGCCTGACTCACGTATCTTCTCTGCCACTTCTAAAAGCTGTGCTTCACGTCTTGCGGTAATCACTACACAAGCCCCTTCTTTTGCAAAAAGTTGTGCTGTGGTAGAGCCTAATCCTGAATTTCCTCCGGTGATAATTGCAATTTTTCCCTCTAATCTACTCATTTCAACCCTCCTTATGAAATATTTATGATTCCATTATGCATTTTCAAAACTATTCTGTCAATTATTCGAATTGATTGATAATTATTTCTCAATAATAAACGGAATCCTTCTTTCAGGAGGTCTCAATCACTTCTTTTTGGATTTTCCGGGAAAAAGGAGCAAAACAAGAAGAAGAAGCAAAACAGGAATAGAAAGTATAGGTGCCACAAGCAGCGGATCTATCTGAATAGCATCTGCCGTAACACTCACGATTCTCGCTCCTTTTAGATTGTCAATCCTGTGTCCCCGAACCAGAAGTCTATGAGTATTTATTCCATAGGGTGTACAGGTCACTAAAGTACAGTAATCTTTTCCTTCCTCGATCCGAAGAGCCCCCATCTCCTGAGGTTCTACAATTAGAATCTGGTCCACCTCGTAGGTCAGTACCTCATCCAGAACCCTGAGCATAAACACATCTCCGGCCTGAAGCTTGTCAAGATCAGTGAAAAGCTTAGCGCTTGGCAGTCCCCGGTGCCCGGATATCACACAGTGGGACCCCACACCTCCAACAGGAAGACTGGACCATTCCAAATGTCCAAGGGCAGTCTGAAGCACTGTTTCATCTGTTCCGTGGTATATCGGAAGGGAGCAATCAATGGAAGGGATCTCTATGTATCCCATGATACCAAGATTTCCAACATTTAAGAGGCTCTCATATTCTTTTTTTTGAGAATCATTGAGCCTGTAACCAACATTTCTGTTAGTAAGGGTTTTGTTGTAATCTTTTGCAGCAGACATCATCTCCTCGTATTCTTCATTGCTGAGTTCTTCCACTTCCTGAGAATAGGCTACTATGGCCTTCGTCTGGTGAAGTGAGTTCCAATAGTCGCTGACAAAAGGGTACAAAAGCAAAAAGAGCCCTGCCAGAAGTATAAGTACCAATAATACCGTGATAAAATTGCCTTTTTTCTTCTTCATTCAGGGTTCTCCTTGTGCCTTTAGGCGGGAGGAAACCTCCCGCCCAAAAGTGGATTCTTTATTTATTCATTCTCTTTTTGGTAACCAGCAACACTACTGCCACAAGTACCAGAATAGATCCGATGACATAGAAAATAGTGGTACCCATTCCACCGGTGGAGGGCATCTCTGCGCCGGACTGGTTTAAGATCCTCACTTCGTCTACACCATTAGGAGCCTCATTAGTTTTGTTAATGATTCCATCTTCTCCTATTACGACTGTCACAGGACCGGAAAGCTTATTATATCCGTCAGGTGCAGCTGTCTCTGTCAAATAATAGGTGTCTGAATCCAATCCGTTGATTGTAAACTTACCGGTTTTGTCAGTTGTGATACTGGTCACTGAACCGCTTTCATCGGGTTTTGCAACCCTATATACATTGTTTCCAAGAGAAATCAGAGCAATAGGGTTAGTACCATCTGAATTCTTGCTCAGAGTGAAGGTTGCATCGGCAAGTGCCTTTTCATTCTCACCTTCCATTGTGTACTTATACACATCGACTTTCCAGGTATAAGTAGTGGTTGTGCTGACAGTAGTGGTCTTAATGTTGCTGCTGTCACCATAGCTGAGTTTGCATTCATTCGGGTTACCGTCTCCTGCGATCACTGCGTTCTCATTTAAGACTGCAGAGTAACTGATTACAATTATGTCGTTTGCCTTCAGAGTATCGCAGAAGGCCTGAGTGAATCTAACTTCAAAAGTGCAGCCGTCGCTAAGTGCCTCGGTAACCACAGTGTATTTAGAATCATCTACCGTATTTCCGTTTAAGGTTACACCTGTAACGTTTTTGTAGGTAAGACCAGCAGACATTGTATCATGAAATATATAGTTTTCAGCACCTGCCTGAGCAGTTAAAGTACTCTTGAAGTTTACAGTCTGTCCGATGTCGGCATCATTCTTCTCACCCCAGGCATCTACACCGTCCACTCCAACTTTGGAGTCTTCCTCAACCTTCTTGTCACTTGTGGGAACCTCATTTTTCTCCTCCATGACAACGCTGGGATTGGTGGTGTCCAGAGAGCAAAGTGTACCAAGAGTAGTGTCTACCAGATAGTAACCAAGCTTCAGGTTGCTAAAGGATACTTTTGAAGTAGTACTTCCCTCCGCTGCAGCAGGAGCAGTTGCTGTTCCATCAACAGACTTTGTTGCCGCTTCCGCCTGTGCCAGCTTTGCAAAATCAGCTACACTGGCGCCATCTTTCCAGGTCACATAACCCTGGCTGTCTACGTTCAGATACACACCTTTGATGGCACTGCTGTTAACAAAGGTTTTCCATGCGCTGTTGGCCTTGTATGCATAAGCACCGGTTGCCTCGCCTGAAGTAGTGTGAGAATAGCTCTCCAGATAAAGAATCTGATAGATGCTGTAATTTTGTCCTGGAACTGCATCGTTAATGGTGATGGAACCGCCATCAAGAGTTCCCTCTTGTGCCGCGGACACTGTAATGGTCATTGCAAGAACCATTACCAGGGCCAGCAAAAAGCTGGTAAATCTTTTTGCGTGTTTCATTTCTTTTTGAACCTTCCTCTCTTGATTATTATTGTTAAAAAAATAAGTTCTAACCTATGCATCAGGAAGCCTTATAATCCCCCCTTCTGCGTTTTCTCTCTATCAACAACAGAAGTATTGCTATTCCTGAAATGAGCATACCTCCTGCAGTATAGGGCACGGCACCTGCTCCCCCGGTGTCGGGAAGCTCATATCCGACGGCATTGAAAAAAGTGATGGAAGATCCGGTTCCTTCAATTGTTCCTGTACCTTTCTTTCCATCTTCCTCGGCAGCTGAACCTATCTGATAGCTTACCCGATAGCCGGCTGCATCTAACTCTGCAACACTAAAGGCTGTTCCAACAGGGATACCGGTAAGCTTTAAGGTCTCACCATCCTTAAGTGAAATGTTAGATTTGCCTTCTGAATCAAAATCTATCACCACTTCTTCAGAAGATTCACCTGAGCCGTTAGCCCTTACTCCGTTGAAGGTGCCTCCAAGGGGAATATCACCTTGTTTCAGAATAACTTCAAAGCTAAATTCTGTGTCCGCTGGAGCATCGCCTACTACCTGCTTTCCAATCGTAAGGTCCCCGATCAGAACATTTGTGAATGAGACTTCGGTATCTGTAATCGCCGCGCCGTTCTTCCAAAGATCTGTAAGGGTTGCTTTGAGCTCATCACTTTCACGTACTACAGTTACTTTTGCAACATAAACGCTGGGATCATACTTCACATAATTCGATTCCCCCGCCACCTCTGTGATCTTATAGTAGAAAAATGTCGGAAGCTCCTTCATGTCTTTTTCAAGATAACTCAGCAGGAATTGAAAATCTGCAGAACCAGCTTCATCATCTCCGGCAAAATCCACCGTTACTGTCTGGGTGACTCCCCCTTCTACCACATTATTACCTGAAGCATCACTCACCTGCTCCAACCTAAAGGAAAAACTATGCGCCTTCTTGTCGGGATTCTCCAGGATCTTCACTCCGGGAATAGCAACAACTGCCCCCCGTTCTGTATTGATGGCTGTTATTGCCACGGAAGTATTAGTTTTAATGACACCCGAAACATACGCACCGGTTTCATTAGTTTCCTGCTTCAGATCTTGTCCGGTATAAGTAACCGTGTATCCGGAAGCCGACTCTCCTGTTTCCTGTACGGTAAACCGGCTACCGGCAATGATATTGGAAATCACCGCCATCTCATCCGGAGGAAGAGAAACAATCCCCGCCTCAGTTACTGTCTTTTCCACGGTTCCCACCATGTATTTGGTGCCAACAGGAAGTGGACTATTATCCAAGGTTACCAAAAATCTGTATTCCTGGGTTTCCCGGGTCTTTGTAACGTTCTCCAGCTTTTTGGTTATCTCAAGACGCCCCAGCTTATTGAATATGAGCTCATTATCAAAGTGAAAAGCCGTACTTCCGTCTGACATATCCTTTATCGGGCTGTCAACTCCCTTAAAGGTATCAGAACCGATGACCACATCGCTGTCCGTCTCTGTGGTTACTGTACTTCCATCCACTGTAATATTGCCGTACTGCCTGAAAGCATCCGGCTCCAGAAGTTCCCTGACATAGTATTTTCCGGAATTCTCTTTTATTCCGCTAAATACCGCAGTCTGATTTGCCTTCAGAGTAAAGACACCGCTTTGACCCGTAGTTCCGGAACCGATCTTGTTTCCTGCCGTGTCCAGAATATCGTATGTAACGCCTTCAGTAATAAAAGGATCGGTAGAATTTGCTTTTAAGATCTGGAAACGGAAATCGGGATTACCCAGACTATCCAACTTTCCTTCTTCGTCTACACTCAGTTCCTTTGTCACCGAGATCGTGTTCTGGCGCAGCAGCGGGAAGTTAAAGTTCATTCGGCAGACACCGGAACCGGCACCTCTCTCCATATAATAGAAGTTAAAGGTGTGGGTAGAATAATCCTTGAAAGTTCCCGAGCTGTTAAGTCCCGCGTTAACCAGCTCCGAGAATTTGACTGTCTTTGAAGGTGTCGTACTGACATCACCGGTAGACACATCCAAGTCGTAGTATTTGACTTCGCCTCTCACGAAGTCGATCTCACCACCGACATGTCGGTGAATACCGGAGAGATCCAGGAACAGAACGCCATCAATGTAAACCCACACATCGTCGTCGCCGGTGAAGTAGAAAACCATGTCCTGATCATTTGACGGACCGGTTACTCCGTTCTTTGGCTGAATGAAGTTCATCTTCATTTCCATTCCAAAAAAGAAATCTGTGGGCTCATCATAGTCTATGGAGTAGATATCTTTAAGCAGCTGTTCATTAGGATCAAACACCCTGGGGATACCACTCAATGCAAAATACTTATTCATGGCATCTACTGCTGTCCAGCTTGTTCCAAACTCATTATCCATGAGATTGATAAACTGATTGAGCTGTGCAGCAAGAGTGCCATACTCTGCTCCTGCGCCCTGGTTGCTTTTGAACTGGGCACTTGCGGCAATTGTCTTCAGATACTCCCTGTCAATGGTACTTGTCTGGGCACTCTTATTTACGATGTCATTGAACGGCAGGAAATTGCCGAAAGGATACATCATAAAGTTGGAGCTTATAATCTGATCATATAATGTAAAAGTGTTGGTACCCTGATTAAACTGTGCATGGTTTTCCCGGCTGTTGAAAGTATAAGCCCCTGTAGTCTCATTGTACCGGAAAAGACCGTTTATACTCTCAGTGTTCTTTTTCTTTGCATAGTCGCTGTTGCTGAAGAGATAGCCAAGGCTCGTTCCATCCGCCAGGGCCGGCTTACCATCACTTCCCAGAGTGTTTTGTATCGCTCCGCTAATGGGGCTGTTGGCACCATTTGCTGTAGCATTGATGGCACCTCCTTTATTGGTAACACTCGCAATTCCTGCTGCCAGATCCTCAGTGATATTGTTACCAAAATTGAAACTCTGGAAACGGTTTAGGGTACTGCCAACAGAGGTGGATCCATTATCCTGCTGAAAGCCCGGATACTTATTGTTGTCCCTATACAATTCATTTATTCTGCTGTCGTAGTCATACAGATTGACCTCTATTAGCTCTTTTGTATCTGCTCCCTGAACGATGGTGAGTTTGCCGCTGTTGTCTTTATCCGGTTTGATTCCGGAGACAGACCCAAAACTCACACTGCCGTAACCTGCACTGTTATAGTCACCGGTGGTTTTATAGTCAAAGCTTACTGTAACCAAATCATCGGCGTTTACATTGAGGGATTGATCATACACAAGCAGCACAAAGCCATCAGCAGTAGTCGCTTTGTAATCCCGTTTATCACCGTCTGCAGTTATGTACTGGGAAACATAGAGTTCTCCGCTGCTGTTTTTTTCTACAACTAATACGTCCCAGTATGTATAACTCATGCCTCGGCCCAGCTTCTCGCCTACGGATCCCCCGTAGACTAAAGTTGCCACCGACTTGGAATACTGATTGATCTGATAAACGGTGATGATATCTGTAATTGCCAAATCTTTAGCCGACCACAGCCAGGAAAGATCCATGAGTTTATCCTGGTTGGTTACATATTCCTGAAGTTCAGGACCCAGATCTTCAAAGTAAGCGTAGACCGTAAGAACCTGTAAGTAAATCTCCCGAAAATAATCCTCGTAAGTGGCTTCATCTAAAGACGATTCATAGGTTGAAAGTAACCCTTCTATTTCATCGGAAGAGGAAAGCTCATCGATCCTTTTGATTACACCCTCTACTCTTTCCTTGTCCTCGCCTGTCAGCTCTTCAACCTTGCTCTCCTGGCTGTCGGCATCAATAGCTGTCTCACTACCATCACTTCCGCTATCAACAACCGGCTGACATTCAAGACTGTGAGTATGCTCTTCCATGCCACAGGTCAGTTCCCAGGTACCATAGCAAAGCGGCCCATGAGTATGACCCGATCCTTCTGATAGGCCACAGGTCAGATTCTCGGTATCTACCGGCTCATATACAGTCTCGTAGCAGGCTTCAGTATGCTGGTGGCTCTCCGCACAGATAAGTTCGGTCTTTTCCACAGAGGTCACCTGAGTGTAGCAAGCTTCCGAATGGATATGCTCAGGAATCTTACAAGATCCCTCTTTCTCCATAGTAATAGCTGGAAGGATCAGCATGTAAAAAGTGCATAGTGCTACCACACCGCCAAAAATACTTAGAATTCTATTTCGTCTTTTCTTTTTCTGACGCTCCTTATTAAACTTTTCAGCGCTCTGCAGTGTATCCTGCTTCATACATTTATCTCCTGCATTTTTATCTCAAAAAACCAAAGTCCGGGAAAGGCCAGACCCTGAAAACAATTTTGCCTACTATTTGTTCTTCAGCTATACATCCTATCGTAGTGCTTCTGGAATCAACAGAAGTAGATCGGTGGTCTCCCAGACAAAAATATCGATTGTCCGGCACCTGGTATGGAAACTCAATATCATAGTCTCCCAACGCCTTCTCTGTGAGATATGGTTCCTCAAGGAGTTTTCCATCCACATAAACATTTCCATTCTTATCTATGTTTACCCACTGTCCGGGACCGGCAATGCATCGTTTGACCAGTATCTTGTTGCCCATATAAAACGCTATCAAGTCTCCAGCTGCAAAATCTGACCCTTTAACTGACACAACAATATCACCCTCATCCAGGGTTGGAGTCATGGATTCTCCATATATTTGAAGCGCAGGCATCCAGGTAGTGGCAACGAGTACTGAAATCGCCGCAACCACTATTAGAGTGTAGATCGTACTTTTCAGGACCCGATTATATTTTCTTTTGTATCTGACTCTGTCAAGCTCCGCAGATAGCTGCTCAGTGGTTGGGCGCCCGCTTTGGAGTCTTACGTCATTTTTCATCAATTGCCTCCCCATAATTGAGACTCAATTTAATTAATTATACCATAAACATATTTTGAGTACATATTACTTCATGGAATCTGTACCTAAAAACTTAAAAATTACTTAAGTTTTACAAAAAAATACACGATAGCTTACAAAACCATCGTGCCAGTGTTATGTATAATACGCAAAAGATCCGAACTCATCAAGTTCGGATCTTTCTTTGCAAGTGGACCTGGCGGGAATCGAACCCGCGTCCGAAAGCCTATTCAATCGAGTGTCTCCCATCACAGTCAATACTTTGTCATTCCCTCAAAAAGGCGCCTACTGACAAGCTCCTTCCCTTGGTAGCTTCATAAATTCTTCCATATCCTCAAAGCTTTGGATACGAAGTGCCTCATCTGATTCGACGCCTTACATCCCAAACGATGAGCGATTCAGGAGAAGACGGCCGCAACTAGGCAGCGTATGCTAAATTATCTTCAGCGTTTAATTTTAGATGGAACTTTTAACGTAGTGTCCCGCTACGGATGGCTGCTCGACCTTCAAAACCCCCGTCGAAACCAGTACAAGCCCTTATAAGACCCAAGCATTAAAATGCTTAGGATCAAAGTTAACTAATCTAGATTTCTGATCTTGAAATCTCTCATCGCCTCTCTCTTCTGATCCTTCTCTGCGATATCATGTCTCTTGTCATACAGCTTCTTACCTCTGCACAGTGCGATCTCCACTTTAACAAAACTTCCCTTAAAGTATACCTTAAGAGGAACTATAGTATGCCCTTTCTCCTTAACTTTGCCAAGAAGTTTTAAGATTTCCCTCTTATGCAAAAGGAGCTTTCTCGGGCGCTTAGGATCCCGGTTAAAAATATTACCCTTCTCATATGGACTGATGTGAAATCCATAGAGGATCACTTCTGCGTTCTCGATACGAATGAACGCTTCCTTGATACTTCCGTGTCCCATTCTAAGGGATTTAACCTCTGTTCCCGTGAGAGAGATTCCGGCCTCAAAAGTCTCATCCACAAAGAAGTCATGATATGCTTTCTTGTTGTTCGCTATCAGTTTAATCGAATCTTTACCCATACTATCCTAATGCCTTTGGCTCGTCACTACGCAATCGTCAGAAGTGCCCGACAGGCACGTTCTGAGATTGTATGTGGTTGCCAAAGTCTAGGTTCTGCCCTGACCTTGGCTCGTCACTTATACAAAAAGAAACACTCTTTAGGAACGTAAAGAGTGTTTCGCAAACTTATTAATTAAATACTCCAAGATTTAACACAATTGCAAGTGCAAGAAAAGCAACCGCAAGAATCTTGGTAATCTTAACCAAAGCGCCTTCTCTTGAACGACCCTTGTTCTGAGACCAGTAACTCTCAGATGTTCCACTGATAGTTCCAAGACCTCTTCCCTTGCCCTCCTGAAGAAGAACAAGTACAACAAGCGCGATACAATCTATTACAAATAAAATTTTCAAAATTGCAAGTAAAACCGACATTGACAAAAACCTCCAAATCACGAGTCGCCATATATCTTACCACACTAAGGGCACGTGTTCAAGCAATAACTTAGTTTTTATGAGACTATTTCACAAGGAGAGACTCACCTGTCATCTCAGCCGGCTTCTCCATTCCCATAAGCTCAATGAGTGTAGGAATGATATCTGCAAGGCAGCCGCCCTCTCTGAGCTTATAAGCAGGATCTGCATTTACAAGAATAAAAGGAACAGGATTTACAGTATGTGCTGTAAATGTATCTCCGGTCTCGGGATCGATAAGCTGCTCGGAGTTTCCGTGATCCGCACAGATAAACATCTGTCCGTCAGTCTCCTTGATTGCTTCCACAACCTTGCCCACACATTCATCAACTGCTTCACAGGCCTTAATTGCAGCCTCTAAAACACCGGTATGGCCAACCATGTCGGGATTAGCAAAGTTACAAATGATAACATCATATTTAGCTGATCTGATGGCCTCGCAGAGCTTGTCGCAAACCTCATAAGCGCTCATCTCGGGCTTGAGATCATAAGTTGCAACCTTAGGTGAATTTACAAGTACTCTGTCCTCGCCGGGATTAGGCTCCTCAACCCCTCCGTTAAAGAAGAATGTAACATGGGCATACTTCTCAGTCTCAGCTATTCTTGCCTGAGTCATATTGTGAGCTGCAAGGAATTCTCCAAAAGTATTTGTGAGTTCCACCTTCTTGAAAGCGATTGACTTGTTGGGAATAGTAACATCATACTCTGTGAAGCACACATAAGTAGTTGCAACTCTCTCTCCTCTGTCAAAACCATTAAACTCATCTGCACAGAAAGCTCTTGTAATCTCTCTTGCTCTGTCGGGTCTGAAATTGAAGAAAATGATTGAATCTCCGGTTTTGATCTTACCGATAGGCTCTCCGTTCTCCTCAATTACTACGGGAACTACAAACTCATCGGTAACTCCCTCAGCGTAAGAATCCGCAACCGCCTGAACAGGATCAGAAGCTCTGTTTCCCTCACCTGCAGTAAGAGCACGATAAGCCTTCTCCACTCTATCCCATCTGTTATCTCTGTCCATAGCATAGTATCTTCCGTGGATGGAAGCCACCTTACCTACGCCAATCTCTGTCATCTTGTCAACCAACTGCTGCACATAATCTTTACCTGATGCAGGAGGCGTATCTCTACCGTCAAGGAAGCAGTGGACATAGACATTTTCAAGGCCCTGTCTCTTTGCAAGTTCCAGGAGAGCATAAAGGTGTGTATTATGGCTGTGAACACCGCCATCTGAAAGGAGTCCATAGAGATGGAGAGCTGTTCCGTTCTCTCTGGCATTAGCACATGCCTTGAGAAGCTCTTCATTCTCAAAGAAAACCCCGTCATTGATCTCTTTGGTGATTCTGGTGAGTTCCTGATATACGATTCGTCCGGCACCCATATTCATATGACCAACTTCTGAGTTACCCATCTGCCCGTCGGGAAGTCCAACAGCCAGGCCACTGGCATTTCCTTTTACAAAAGGATACTCCTTCATAAGGCCGTCAACCACAGGGGTGTTGGCAAGGGCTATAGCATTGCCTTCAGTTCTGTCACTTAAACCATATCCATCAAGAATCATTAATACTGTGGGTTTCTTACTCATATCTAAAATCCTTTCAAAATAACATACGAATACTGCTTAGCATTTTGTGCATCAATCACATAATACTAAACAGTATCCACAAAATCAAATATTCATTTGAAAAAAATCAATTATTTGTAGTTTACGATCTGACCGAAATCAGCCTTAAGAGAAGCACCACCTACAAGACCACCGTCGATGTCAGGCTGAGCGAAAAGCTCGGGAGCTGAAGATGCAGAAACAGATCCGCCGTACTGAATTCTGATTGCCTCAGCAGTTGCTTCATCATAGATTTCTGCCACACATTCACGAATTGCATGACATACTTCCTGAGCCTGCTCTTTAGTTGCAACCTTACCGGTTCCGATAGCCCAGATGGGCTCATATGCAATTACTGCGGTCTTAGCCTGATCAGCTGTAACATCAAGAAAAGCAATTTTAATCTGCTGACGGATAAAGTCGATTGTAACTCCCTGCTCTCTCTGAGTGAGTGTCTCACCGCAGCAAACAATAGGTGTAAGGCCATGTTCGAAAGCCTTCTTAACCTTTGCGTTCACGGTAGCATCTGTCTCGGCAAAGTACTCTCTTCTTTCGGAGTGTCCGATGATCACATATTCAACACCGGCATCAGTGAGCATGTTGGGAGCGATCTCACCGGTAAAAGCACCCTTCTCCTCATAATACATGTTCTCTGCACCGATCTTTACATTAGATCCTTTGACTGCATTCACTGCAGGGATAATGTCAATCGCAGGTACGCAAAAAACAACATCCACGTCATCTGACTTTACTAAAGGAAGGAGTGTGTTGATAAGTTCTACCGCCTCACTGGGAGTCTTGTTCATCTTCCAGTTTCCGGCAACGATTTTTCTTCTAGCCATCTTCTTTACCTCTTTTTCGTACTATTTATCTGTACAAGCTGCAACACCCGGGAGTTCTTTTCCTTCAAGGAACTCTAAGGAAGCTCCGCCGCCTGTTGAAATATGAGTCATCTTATCGCCATAACCGAGCTGATTTACAGCAGCTGCAGAGTCACCGCCGCCGATGATGGTAATTGCATCAATATCTGCAAGTGCTTTTGCTACTGCAACGGTACCTGATGCGAAACTGGGCATCTCAAAAGCACCCATAGGTCCGTTCCAAACAACAGTCTTGGCATCTTTAAGTGCATCCGCAAAAAGCTTCTCGGAAGCAGGTCCGATGTCAAGACCCATCCAACCCTCAGGAATATCTTCTCCCTTGAGACAGATCTTGGTATTGGCATCATTAGAAAACGCATCAGCAATGATATTGTCCACAGGAAGAAGGAGCTTAACTCCCTTCTTCTCTGCCTTCTCGATCATCTTAAGGCAATAATCACAGTAGTCAGCCTCAAGAAGTGAGTCACCTACTGCTTTGCCCTGAGCCTTCATGAATGTGTAAGCCATTCCACCGCCTACAATAAGAATATCAACCTTGTCCAGGAGGTTCTCGATTACTGCAATCTTGCTGGATACTTTAGCTCCGCCAAGAATTGCTGCAAAAGGTCTCTTAGGGTTGTTTACCGCATTGCCAAGGAAATCGATTTCCTTCTGCATAAGGTAACCCACTGCTGCAGTCTCAACATAAGAAGCAACGCCACAGCTTGAGCAGTGAGCTCGGTGAGCAGTTCCAAAAGCATCATTTACATAGATATCACAAAGAGATGCAAGCTCTTTGCTGAAAGCTTCTCCATTCTTTGTCTCCTCAGCTCTGTAGCGGGTATTCTCAAGAAGAACTACGTCACCGTCATTCATAGCCTCAACAGCCGCTTTGGCATTAGGTCCAACAACTTCAGGATCTGCAGCAAAAATAACCTCTTTATTGAGAAGCTCACTAAGTCTTACTGCTACAGGTGCAAGTGAAAGCTCAGGTTTAGGCTCTCCTTTGGGTTTGCCAAGATGTGAGCAAAGTATAACCTTCGCTCCGTCTCCAATAAGCTTATTAATAGTGGGAAGAGATGCTACAAGTCTGTTCTCGTCTGTGATCTTGCCATCAATAAGAGGCACGTTGAAATCACAGCGGCAAAGCACTCTCTTGCCTTTGACCTGAATATCATCAATTGATACTTTGTTTAACATATTATATCTCCTATTACAATCACCAAAAGTGCCTATGGCACATTTTGAGATTGTATGCGGTCGCCAAAGTCCATGCCATGCCCGGACCTTGGCTCGTCGTTGTTACAAAAAACGAGGTCCGGCCCTTTAAGAGCGGACCCCGTTGGATCGGCATATTCTAACTGATATTAGATTTCTGCGAAGTACTTGATTGTTCTTACCATCTGGCTTGTGTATGAGTTTTCGTTGTCATACCATGAAACTACCTGAACCTGAGTTGTTCCGTTGTCAAGAGGAAGAACCATTGTCTGTGTAGCATCGAAAAGTGAACCAAATGTCATTCCGATGATATCAGATGATACGATCTCTTCGTCGTTGTAACCGAAGGACTCGTTAGCAGCAGCCTTCA
This sequence comes from Clostridiales bacterium, assembly GCA_029227635.1. GTDB lineage: Bacteria > Bacillota > Clostridia > Lachnospirales > Lachnospiraceae > SUG1684. The sequence continues at coordinate 12,503 of JAQYAH010000080.1, read as the reverse complement.
TAGCTGCGTTGATCTCGTCTACTGTTACATTGCCTTCAACAACAGCATTGAGGATTGTTGTTGAACCTGTAGGTGTAGGTACACGCTGAGCAGCACCGATGAGCTTACCTGAAAGCTCAGGGATAACAAGACCGATAGCCTTTGCAGCACCTGTGCTGTTAGGAACGATGTTTACAGCAGCTGCACGTGATCTTCTGAGGTCACCCTTTCTCTGAGGACCGTCAAGAGTCATCTGATCACCTGTGTAAGCGTGAATTGTGCACATGATACCTGACTTGATTGCAGCAAGGTCATTGAGAGCCTTTGTCATGGGTGCAAGACAGTTTGTTGTGCAAGATGCAGCAGAGATGATCTTGTCATCAGCTGTGAGTACTTCATGGTTAACATTGTATACAATTGTGGGAAGGTCATTTCCAGCAGGTGCAGAAATAACTACCTTCTTAGCACCGGCATTGATGTGTGCCTGAGCCTTAGCCTTTGAGGTATAGAAACCGGAGCACTCAAGAACTACGTCTACATCAAGGTCTCCCCAAGGGCAGTTATTTGCATCGGGCTCTTTGTAGATCTTGATCTCTGTTCCGTCAACAGTGATAGAATCCTCACCTGATGTAACCTTATCTGCTAATGCGTATCTTCCCTGTGATGAATCATACTTGAGAAGATGTGCAAGCATCTTAGGGCTTGTTAAATCGTTGATAGCTACTACTTCGTATCCAGGTGCCTGGAACATCTGGCGAAATGCAAGACGACCGATACGACCAAATCCATTAATTGCAACTCTTACAGACATTGTTTACCCCTCCTATGTCTATTAACTTATTACTTACTAGTAATCCAACATCCTTATTTTACTCAAACAGAAAAAGAATGTCAAATATTTAACATACATTTATGAAAGTTTTTTTACGATTGTTGAATATTGTGTAGTACTTGAATCCGCAGTCTGTCAAAAAATCAGACATCCCACCGAAATCATACGCAATATGTTCCGGTCTGTGAGCATCCGAGGATACAGTAATGATCTCCCCTCCGAGTTCACGATATCTCTTTACGATCTCTTTAGACGGATTCGGATAGGGCATTTTGTACTTAAGCCCTGCGGTATTTACCTCGATTCCTTTTCCTTCCTGTATCACCTTCGTCAGTATTTCATCAAGAATGTCCCCAAAACGGGAGTAAAATCCATCCCCGTTGTTACGGTCACCATATCTTGCAACATAATCAATGTGTCCCAGTATATCAAAGTCCGCACCGGAATTAAGGCATTCCAGTGTGTATTCAAAAGCTCTGCGGTAACCTTCGTCAAAGGTTCTGTCCCGGAAGTACTCAGGATAATAGGGATCAATACCGTATACATAATGCACTGATCCTACCACAATATCAAATGGCTTACTCGCAACAATCCTATTGCTGTAATCTGTATACTTCGGATCCAGACCTATCTCGATTCCTACACCCACCTCTATCTGATTACTATATTTGTTCTTCAGTGCTGTCAGCACCTTAAAATACTCATCAGAATCGAAATGGTAATCGATGTCGTCTCTGGGTCCGTCCTCATGGTCAGTAATACTGTAATACTTTAAGCCCTTGGCAATGGCCGTTCTGATCATATTCTCCGGGTCACTATGCTCATTGTCCCTGGCATCAAAGGAAAAGGTTGTATGGGTGTGACAATCTGCCAATATCATATGATAGTTCCTCCTCCAAACATCACTTCGTCCTTATAAAATACAAGAGCTTGTCCTTTAGTAGGAGCTCTTTGCGGCTCATCAAATACAACCTTGAGAACTCCGTCCACCAGAGTTACAGTACAAGGTGCCCCACGGTGATTATACCTGATCTTTGCTATTGCTCTTAAAGGTTCTTCTATACGATCCACAGCCATGAGATTAACATCTTTAGCTAAAACCTCCCGTACCATCAAATCATCATTAGTACCAAGGACTACTTCATTTCTCTCCGGATCAATCTTAACCACATACATGGGCTTACCAAAAGCGATTCCAAGTCCCTTCCTCTGACCGACGGTATAGTGGATTATACCTTTGTGTGTACCCAGTCGTCTACCGTCAAGATCAACGAAATCTCCCAGAATAGAGGGCTTTCCTGTGTACTCTTCTACAAATGAGGCGTAATCATTGTTCTCCACAAAGCATATATCCTGACTATCCGGCTTTTTTGCATTAACAAGCCCCAGGTTCTCAGCGATCTTCCTGACTTCACTCTTTTTGTATGCCCCCAGGGGCATAAGCGTGTGGCCCAACTGTTCCTGCGTTAAATTATAGAGTGCGTAAGTCTGATCTTTACTATCATCCACAGATTCTCTGAATGCATATCTGCCATTTGGGAGGCACACTACTTCGGCATAATGCCCTGTTGCTATGTAGTCCGCCCCCAGAGCCAATCCCTTTTGCATAAGGGCGCCCCACTTGAGATGTCTGTTGCAGGCGATACACGGATTCGGAGTATGCCCCTTCTCATACTCTTCTACGAAGTAACGGATCACTTTATTCTCGAATTCTCTTCGAAAATTCATTACATAATGAGGTATCCCGAGCTTTCGTGCGACCCGGGCGGCATCTTCTGCTGCAGACAGACCGCAGCATCCCCCTTCTTCCGATTGTTTTTCGTCACTCTTCTCCGGCCAGATCTCCATTGTCACCCCAATGACTTCATAGCCTTCCTCTTTCAAAAGGTAGGCCGCCACTGAAGAATCAACTCCGCCTGACATTCCTACAATGACCCTTTTTCCTTCGGGCTTATCCATTTTAGTACTCTTCCTCTTCCTCGTCTTCACTGATGTCAGACTTAGGTTTTGAAAGTCCCTCAATCTTGATTCCGTTCTTCTCTGCGTAGTCCCAGAGAGCTGCATGGATTGCTTCCTCAGCAAGGAGGGAACAATGCACCTTTACGGGAGGCAGTCCATCAAGAGCCTCCATAACAGCCTTATTTGTAACCTTGAGAGCTTCCTCTATGGTCTTGCCTTTAACAAGCTCTGTTGCCATACTGCTGGTTGCCACGGCTGCACCGCAGCCAAAAGTCTTGAACTTGCAATCGGTGATGATTCCGTTGTCATCGATATCAAGATACATTCTCATGATATCTCCGCACTTGGCGTTTCCTACTGTGCCCACACCACTTGCATTTTCAATTTCTCCTACATTTCTGGGGTGCTGAAAATGATCCATTACTTTCTCGCTATACATATCTATCTATCCTTTCCTATTTAAGCTTCTTCCGGGTGCTTTGCAATATAATCCTCATAAAGTGGTGACATACTTCTGAGTTTTGCTATGATTTCTTTTAGATTATCCACAACAAAATCTATCTCATCTCTGGTTGTTTCCTCACTAAGCGTGAGTCTTAACGAGCCATGAGCTATCTCATGTGGAAGGCCAATGGCAAGCAAAACATGGGAAGGATCCAGAGATCCGCTTGTGCAGGCAGATCCGCTTGAACCACAGATACCCTTCATGTCCAGCATGATAAGCATTGATTCACCTTCAATGAATCTGAAGCAGAAATTTGCGTTATTGGGAAGTCTGTTCTCAGGGTGACCATTCAATCTGGTAAAAGGAATCTCCTCGGTCACTCTCTTTATTAAGTAATCTCTGAGTTCAGCTTCTCTTGCGGTACGCTCTTTCATTGTTCGATCCGCTCTCTCCACCGCTTTGCCAAGACCTACTATTCCGGGAACATTTTCCGTGCCTGCCCGTCGTTTTCTCTCCTGAGCTCCTCCGTGAATAAACGAGCGAAGTTTCAAGCCTTTACGGATGTACAAAAATCCTATTCCTTTAGGACCGTTCAGCTTGTGGCCGCTGGCGCTGAGCATATCGATATTCATCTCATCCACATTAATAGGTACCTGACCGAAAGCCTGAACTGCATCAGTGTGGAATACTATTCCGTTCTCGTGGGCGATACGGCCGATTTCCTTGATAGGTTCAATCGTTCCTATCTCATTGTTTCCAAACATAATGCTGATGAGTATAGTCTCCGGCCTTATTGCTGCTTTAAGCTGTTCAAGATCAACTACTCCATACTCGTCTACATCCAGGTATGTGACCTCGCAGCCCTTGGATTCAAGATAATCACAGGTGTGGAGAATTGCATGATGTTCGATCTTTGTTGTTATTATATGGTTTCCCTTTGAGGAATATGCTTCATAGGCCGCCTTTAGAGCCCAGTTGTCAGACTCGGTACCGCCGGCGGTGAAGTAGATTTCATTTGATTTAGCCCCCAGGACCCGGGCTATTGTATCTCTGCTGCTATTTACAGCCTCCTTACACTCGGCCGCAATGGAGTAGATAGCCGAAGGATTTCCATAATGTTCTGTGTAGTAAGGAAGCATCGCCTCCACAACTTCCGGTGCCGGTTTAGTTGTCGCCGCATTGTCAAGATAAATTACTTTATTCACTCTAATGCCTTCTTTCTGATAAATATATTTCACTGTGATTATTAACTAACTCTGTTTCTTACAGCACTCTCTGTCTGAATTTGATTCATTCCTGTTATCGGAAACTTTTATACTTGTATCAACCAGTTCCGAGAGCATAATCTTATCCACTGTGTCATTGATACTGTCATTGATCCTCTTCCAGACATATTTCGTCACACATGTATCCGCACTTCGGCAGCCGGACTCCTCTTTAAGAGCCGGACATTCAACCGGCTCAAGTCCTCCTTCCAGTGCCCTGAGAATATCTCCTACAGAGATTTCTTCCATGGGTCTTGTCAGAAGATAACCACCCCCGGCACCTCTCTTGCTCACGAGAAGCCCTGATTTCTTCAAAACAGCTATTATCTGTTCAAGATAGCTTTCCGAAATACTCTGCCTCTTGCAAATGTCAGAAATTGATACTGTCTGAATGCCTGAATACTGTGCAATATCGATCATTGCCCGAAGCCCGTACCTGCCTCTTGTCGATAGCTTCAATTCAATTCACCTTCTATTTCTTTAATTCCCAGTAGTTCACTAGGATTTCCTAGTAAAGAATAACACCGGCAAAAATAGGTGTCAATATCTGATAAACTTTTCCCAAAAACTTTATTGCATTAAAGCGTTAAATGTATTATGATATCATTGATTTTTGTTTTTGGAGGAAGAATTATGGCTATTGAATTCTACAGAAAGCTGCCGGTACCGAAAACTCTTAAAGAGATGTACCCTCTTTCTGATAACATTATTGAAGCTAAAGCAAAACAAGATGCACTCATCAAGGATGTATTCACCGGAGAATCCGACAAGCTGGTTCTTGTTATAGGCCCATGCTCCGCAGACAACGAAGATGCGGTGCTGGATTACGTATCTCGACTCAGAGACGTTCAGGAGAAAGTCAGCGATAAGCTGGTACTTATCCCCAGAATCTATACCAATAAGCCCAGAACTACCGGTGACGGCTACAAAGGACTTCTTCACCAGCCGGACCCCGAATCGGCTCCTGATCTTTTTGAGGGAATAGTGGCTACCCGCCGACTTCACACAAGAGCTATTGAAGTCTCCGGCCTTGGAACTGCCGATGAGATGCTCTATCCGGAGAACTGGTGGTATCTCTCAGATGTTCTCTCCTACTGTGCCGTAGGTGCAAGAAGTGTTGAGGATCAACAGCACAGACTTGTTGCAAGCTGCCTCGATGTTCCCATGGGTATGAAGAATCCCACCAGCGGAGATCTCAAGATCATGCTCAATGCTATTCATGCGGCTCAGAACGGACACCGTTTCATCTTCAGAGGTTGGGATGTGCAGAGCAGCGGTAACCCTCTTGCCCATGTAATCATGCGTGGTGAAGTAAACAAACACGGTAATAACATTCCCAATTATCACTATGAGGATCTTGAATTCCTCTCCACCCTCTATATGAATGGCGACTATAAGAACCCCGCGGTTATTGTTGATACCAATCACGCTAACTCCGGAAAGAAATACATGGAACAGATTCGAATCGCAAGAGAAGTACTTCTAAACAGACAGCTCTCTCCTGTTATTCATAAGATGGTCAAAGGTTTTATGATTGAAAGCTACATCGAATCAGGCTCCCAGAAGATCGGTGAAGGTGTTTACGGTAAATCAATTACTGATCCCTGCCTTGGATGGAATGCTACAGAGGATCTTATCCTTGAGATTGCTGAAACCTGCTAAAATCAAATTAGAATAATTATGCAAAGGATTCTTTGCCTCTGTCCAACACAAGTTCTGTGCTCGACAGGGGCAAAGATTTTTTAAATGAAAAAGACGCAATACCGACAATTGTCAGTATTGCGTCAAATCAATTAACTACTTAGCGTAATCTGTTACTCTTGATTCTCTGATAACATTTACCTTTATCTGACCGGGATATTCTAATTCAAATTCAATCTGCTTTGCAATATCTCTAGCCATGAGAACCATGTCTGAGTCAGTAACCTGCTCAGGAACTACCATTACACGAATCTCTCTACCTGCCTGTATAGCAAATGACTTCTCAACGCCATTGTAAGCGTCTGCGATTTCCTCTAACTGTTTAAGTCTGTTTGTATATGTCTCTAATGTTTCTCTTCTTGCACCGGGACGGGCCGCACTAACCGCATCTGCAGCCTGAACCAAACATGCAATAAGGCTTGTAGGTTCAACATCACCATGATGAGCCTCAACAGCATTAATGATAAGCGGAGACTCTTTGTACTTTCTACAAAGATCTGCGCCGATCTGAATATGTGAACCTTCCACTTCGTGGTCGATTGATTTACCAATATCATGGAGAAATCCGGCACGTTTAGCAGTACGAACATCAAGTCCGATCTCTCCTGCAAGTGCACCGGTAAGCTGAGCTACTTCAATGGAATGCTTGAGAGCATTCTGACCGTAGCTGGTACGATACTTCATTCTTCCTAAAAGTCTAATAAGTTCGGGGTGGAGTCCGGTAATGCCAACCTCAATTACGGCAGCCTCACCTTCCTCTCGGATAGTTGTCTCTACTTCTCTTCTTGCCTTCTCGATCATCTCTTCGATTCTGGCAGGATGGATACGTCCATCTAAGATAAGCTTCTCAAGAGCAATTCTTGCAACTTCACGTCTTATCGGATCAAATCCTGAAAGTACGACCGCCTCGGGAGTATCGTCTATAATGAGTTCAACTCCGGTCATTGTCTCGAGAGTGCGAATGTTTCGACCCTCTCGTCCAATGATGCGGCCCTTCATCTCGTCGTTAGGAAGGGGCACAACAGTAATTGTCGACTCTGCAACATGGTCTACAGCACATTTCTGTATTGCACCTACAACATACTCCTTCGCTTTCTTAGCAGCCTCTTCCTTGGCCTGAGTCTCAAGCTCTTTTACAAGTTTTGCGGTATCACGTTTGACATCATCTTCAACAGCTTTTAACAGGTATTCCTTTGCCTGTTCGGAAGTTAATCCTGAGATTCGCTCCAGTTCCTGTACTCTCTTATCATGCAGTTCGCGAACTTCCTGCTCGCGTTTAGCAAGGGCGGATTCTTTTGCAGAAAGGACTGATTCTCTGTGTTCGATAGACACTGTCTTCTTATCAAGAGACTCTTCCTTGGCAACAACACGACTCTCATACTTCTTAATCTCTGCTCTTCGCTCTCTGGTCTCCTTCTCAAGTTCATTTCTTGCCTTGAGATTCTCCTCCTTGGCTTCAAGCAAAGCTTCGCGTTTCTTGCTCTCTGCAGTCTTCATAGCTTCATCAATAATCTCTCTTGCCTTCTCCTCAGCTGAGCCGATCTTAGCCTCGACTTTCTTCTTTCGCTGGGCAACAGCGACAAAACAAGATATAGGTACAGCTATTACTAATGTAAGAACCACCGCTGCCACGTAACCTATAATATTGGGCACTGGAGTTCCTCCTTATTTAGTTTTCATTGTACAAAATTTACAACATTATTATATTATACTGTTTAGTGTTTATTGTCAAGATACTTGCTTATTGCCGATGAAATAGCATCAAAGGAGTACCCTTTTCGTGCAAAATATGCAAAAATCTTCTGTTTCGTGCTATAGTCCGGATATTCATTCAATGAGTATTTCTTCTCAAGAATTCTGAGAACTGAAGCCTCCTCATCCACGATATTCTGATTCTCAAACATCTGATCTATGACATCCGGATCTACTCCCCGTTTTCTCAGATCCATTTGAATCTCTCTGATACTCTTCTTATCCTTCTTTGAATAAATGTAATTCTCCGCATATCTGCGATCATTAATAAATCCGTGCTGCTTCGCAAGCTTCACCACCTCATCAATAACGCTTTCCGGATACTCTCCCATCTGGAGTTTCTCTCTGAGCTGATACTCTGTACGGTCTCGCTCTGTTACCAGATTAAGCATTCTCTGCTTAGCCCTCTGGGGGATGACTTCATTACAGATTCGTTCATAAACGGCATCCTCCAAAGGTTCTCCTTGAGTGACTCTGAAACGACGCAATTCGCCTTTGTAAAGAATAAAGGCGAATTCATCATTTATAAACACTCTAGATTTACTTGTATTAATAGGTGTGATAGCAGTTACTACTCGCTCCATATACTATTTAAATCTCCACAAACTCAAGGGAGTCATTATCCACGGGCACATCCGGGGAAAGGCCATAATGCTCTCTTACAGCAGTCTCTACCGCTGCAGCGATCTGAGGATTATTCTCAAGGTATTCCTTGGCATTATCCCTGCCTTGTCCGATCTTGTCACCGTTATAGGCATACCAGGAACCACTCTTATGAATAACATCAATATTGGCTGCGAGATCTACTATATCAGCCATTCTTGAGATTCCCCTGCCAAAAAGGATATCAAACTCTGCCTCTTTAAAAGGAGGAGCCACCTTGTTCTTAACGATCTTGGCTCTTACTCTGTTTCCATATACCTCTCCATTCTTCTTAAGTGCTTCGATCTTACGGATGTCAATTCGCACCGAGGAATAGAATTTCAGAGCCCGACCTCCCGTGGTGGTTTCAGGATTTCCGTACATTACACCAACCTTCTCTCTGAGCTGATTGATGAAAATAACTGAACAGTTGCTCTTACTGATAGCCGGAGTAAGCTTCCTCATAGCCTGGGACATAAGTCGTGCCTGCTGTCCCACGTGGGCATCACCCATATCGCCATCAATCTCAGCCTTGGTAACAAGGGCTGCAACCGAGTCCACAATGATTATATCCATAGCACCGGATCTTACCATTGTCTCTGTGATCTCCAATGCCTGCTCACCGCTGTCAGGCTGGGAAATGTAAAGGTCTTCGATCTTAACACCAATATTCTTTGCATACACCGGATCAAGAGCATGCTCTGCGTCAACGAAACCAGCAATTCCGCCACGCTTCTGAACCTCTGCAACCATATGGAGAGCTACTGTTGTCTTACCACTAGACTCAGGTCCGTAAATCTCAATAATTCTTCCCTTGGGAATACCTCCGATTCCAAGAGCCACATCCAGGCTCAACGAACCTGTGGGGGTTGCTTCAACATCTATGTTAAATCTGGGATCACCCATCTTCATTATAGCGCCCTTGCCAAAATCTTTCTCTATCTTGGAAATGGCTGCGTCTAGTGCCTTAAGTTTCTCTGCCTGATCTTTAGTATTGCTCATCTGAATCTCCTTTAGCAAACATATGTTCGTTTTATAGTTTAATATTACTTATTTTCATATAATGTGTCAAGTAAAAAAGAGGCGAATCTGATTCGCCTCTATGATATCACTTTTTATTACATAAAACAATATGTGATTCAGTATTTATTTTGCTGAGATGTAACCCTTTGCAACAAGAGTCTCTGCACAGAGAACTGCTCCACCGGCCGCTCCTCTGAGAGTATTGTGAGAGAGACCAATGAACTTGAAATCATAGATAGTGTCTTCACGGAGACGGCCAACGCTTACTCCCATTCCATTCTCATAGTCAACATCAAGCTTAACCTGAGGGCGGTTATCATCTTCAAGATACTGGATGAACTGCTTAGGAGCGCTGGGAAGATCAAGTTCCTGAGGAGCTCCCTTAAAGTTAACAAGCTTCTCAACGAGCTGTTCCTTTGTAGGTTTCTTTCCGAAACGGATAAATACAGCAGCTGTGTGACCATTAAGTACAGGTACTCTCACACACTGACATGTGATTCTGGGACCGTTCGCCTTGACTATCTCACCATTCTCTACCTTACCGAAAACCTTGAGAGGCTCATCCTCACTCTTAGCTTCCTCTCCGCCAATGTAAGGGATAATATTCTCTACCATCTCAGGCCAATCTTTGAAAGTCTTTCCGGCACCGGAGATTGCCTGATAAGTGGTAACCACAAGTTCTTCAGGCTCGAACTCTTTCCATGCTGCAATGCAGGGAGTGTAGCTCTGGATAGAACAATTAGGCTTAACCGCAATAAATCCTCTCTTTGTTCCAAGACGCTTCTTCTGATCTTCAATAACCTCAAAGTGCTGAGGGTTGATTTCAGGAATTACCATGGGGACATCAGGAGTCCATCTGTGTGCGCTGTTGTTGGACACGACAGGGGTCTCTGTCTTAGCATACTCTTCTTCGATTGCCTTAATCTCATCCTTCGACATGTCGACAGCACTGAAAAGGAAGTCAACAGAAGCAGCAACTTCTTCTACTTCATGAACATTCTTAACTACAATGTTCTTTACAGCCTCAGGCATAGGCTTCTCAATCTTCCAGCGATCACCTACAGCCTCTGCATATGTCTTTCCCGCAGATCTGGGGCTGGCAGCAATGGTTACTACTTCAAACCAGGGGTGATTATCGAGGAGGGAGATAAATCTCTGACCAACCATTCCTGTTCCACCTAAAATTCCGACTTTCAATTTCTTTTCCATTTCATTCACCTTCTATAATTATTTGTCTTTATGAGACGTACATTTGTCCGTAACAGTGACAATAATACAGCACTTTCACTTAAATTGCAACCTTTTTTTCGTTATTTTGCACACTCTTCGGCAATATAATTTCTGCAAAAATCAATCTCTTCCTGAATAGCCTCAGATCCCGGTGCACCTTTGGTATTTCTCTTATCTACACAGGTCTTTAACGCAATGGCCTCGTAGATGTCCTCCTCAAAAACATCTGATATCTTGCGGTATTCGGAGAGTTCAAGTTCATCCATGGAGATGCCCTTCTCAATACAAATGAGTACCAGACGTCCGATAATTGAGTGAGCATCTCTGAAAGGTACACCTTTATTTACCAGATAGTCTGCTGCATCTGTTGCATTTGTGAATCCTTTTCCGGCACTATTGTGCATCACATCCTTATTCACCTTCATGGTAGAAAGCATTCCCGCAAAAAGTTCAATGGAGCGATTAACAGTGATCACCGTATCAAAGACAGGCTCTTTATCCTCCTGCATATCCTTGTTATATGCAAGAGGTATTCCCTTTAAGGTGGTAAGAATACTCATAAGTGAGCCGTAGACTCTTCCGGTCTTGCCTCTTACCAGTTCTGCAATATCAGGATTCTTTTTCTGGGGCATTATACTGCTGCCTGTGCTGTAGGAATCATCCAGCTCGATAAATCTGTACTCGTTGGAGTTCCAAATGATTATCTCCTCTGAAAAACGGCTGAGATGCATCATGACAAGGGACAGTGCAGAGAGATAGTCTACTATATAATCTCTGTCAGAAACTGAATCCATGCTGTTTCTGGTAGGTCCGTCAAAACCCAGAAGCTCCGACACATAATCCCTGTCGAGTGGATAAGTGGTACCGGCAAGCGCGCCTGAACCAAGGGGACAAAGATTCATTCGACGATACAGATCTGTGAGCCTAGAGCGATCCCTGACAAACATTTCAAAATATGCTCCAACATGGTGCGCCAATGTCACCGGCTGTGCCTTCTGAAGGTGAGTAAATCCGGGCATAATAGTCTCTTTATTCTCCTCCATGATCTCCAGGAGCACTTTTTGAAGGTCAAGGAGAAGGTCTGAGGTCTCTTTTACCTTCTTTCTGGTGTAAAGCTTCATATCCAGGGCAACCTGATCGTTTCTGCTGCGGCCTGTGTGAAGTCTTTTGCCGGTTTCACCGATTCGGTCAATAAGTGTTGCTTCGATCAGGCTGTGTACATCCTCATACCCTTCCTTGATCTCGAAACTTCCCTCTCTCACTTCCTCAAGAATAGCCTTAAGCTCGGCTACGATCTTTTCTGAATCTGCCAAAGGAATAATTTCCTGCTTTCCCAACATGGATGCATGGGCAATGCTTCCCTCGATATCCTCCTCGATAAGGTTTTTGTCAAAAGGAAGAGAATCGTTGAATTCCTTAACCAGCTTGTTAGTCTCTTTTGTAAAACGGCCTCCCCAGAGCTGTGCCATTTTCTTACCTCCTGTCAATTATCTCTTTTTGAAAAAATACAACCGCAATAATTCTGCCGATAGAGATTGTGTATAGCCGAAAGTTCAATTGAGCGTTTGTATCCGTTTTTCTTTTTAAAATCAGAATCCAGATATGTGACTCCGGCTTTCTTGCCCTCCTCATTCCCAACGCAGTTGAGCAAATCGGCATTTTTCAGCGGGCTAAT
>JAQYAH010000079.1 GCA_029227635.1 Clostridiales bacterium | reverse complement strand
TTGTCGATTTCTACAGGTTGTCCGCTGCCGTTGAGCACCAGCCTGAACTTGTCTTCATAGTGATAGATCTTGTTCAGGAAGATATTGATAACGGCGCGGCGGTTAAGGGGATCATCGAAATTGCTCTTCTGGAGCACAGACAGGAAGTGCGTAACCTCCTGCGCAGAAATGACACGCTCTTTGTTGGCTTCAATAGCCAGCTGAGTCTTCAGTTCGGCTTTTTCTTCCTGCCGCTTGTTGATACGCTCCATGATGGTTTCAACGCCCTGGCCCTTCTCAAGAGCCTGCCAGAGGTTTTCAATGGCGGTATCGGCTTCTTGAATGGCGTTCTTGATGTGCTTTATGGCAGAACTGTCAAACTCACTTTTGAAGACCGCTTCGATAGCTTCTGCGATTCGCCGGATATTGCTGTCTGTCAGCATCTGCCGACATGCCGCAACGACCATATCTTCGATTCGCTTCTTATCAACGACCTTCTTCTGACACAGATGCTTCTTGGCGTTTTTGCAAGCGTAGTAGTGGTACGCCTTACCGGACTTGCCGGTGCCTCCATAGCCGGTCATCATCTCGTGGCAGTAGCCACAGAACAGCTTGGTGGTCAGCAGATACTCTTCCTTGCCTCGGCTTCTTGCCGGGGCAGCTTTGTTTTTGTCCAGAATGCTCTGTACTCTCTCGAAGACCTCATCGCTGACGATGCGGGGCATTCCTCCCTGCGTTTCTTCGCCCTTGTAGAGATAAGTGCCGATGTAGCGCTTGTTCCGTAGCAGGCGATGTAAGCTATTCTTGTTGAAATCGCGTCCGAGGGAGGTTTTGATCTGTCTCGCGTTCAGGTCTTTGATGATGTCCGTGACGGTTTCACCCTTGCCATACCGCTCGAAGATTTCACGAACAACAACGGCTTCATCTTCATCGACATAGAAGGTGTGATCCGGAGCAACCTTGAAGCCAAGGCCGGGATTGCTGCCGTTTGACAGACACTTCTGCGCATTGAGGGACATACCGCGATGAATTTTCTGTGACAGCTCAGCGGAGTAGTATTCCGCCATGCTTTCCAGAATACCTTCCACAAGAATACCGGAGGCATCATCAGCGATGTTCTCTCTTGCAGAGATCACACGGACGCCGTTTTTCTTAAGCTTGGCTTTGTTGATGGCACTGTCATAGCGGTTTCGGGCAAAGCGGTCAAGCTGATAGACAAGGACTGCATTGAAGATGTGCTTGTCGCTGTCTGCGATCATCCGCTGAAACTCAGCGCGGTTGTCGTTAGTGCCGCTCTGTGCTCGGTCGATATACTCACCTATGACGGTGTAGCCGTTGTCTGCGGCAAATTTGTAGCAGGTTTTGAGCTGACCTTCGATAGACTGCTCGCGCTGGCTGTGGCTTGAAAAACGGGCGTAGATAACGGCATTCATACAGTGTCCACCTCCAATCTTTTACCAATCGTCTTGCAATCCGTTTTCCCGAACAAAACGGTCAAACTGCCATTCGGGACCCTCAAATAACAACTGTAACAAAGCGTCCTGCAGTTCGCTCTTTTTCATGTGCCAGACATAGTGACACACTTTATCAGAAAGCTCATCCTGCCGTTTTTCCTCTTCCTCCTGATAGGCCAGTGCTTCTGCATAGAACTTATCGGCTTCTTCGGGTAGTACAGTAAAATATGCTGCAACAAGGTGTTTGCAGATGATTCTTTTCCCATCCGCATGAGGGCAGTTGCATTTTGATTTTCTCGGATGGTCAATGTGAAGTTCCACGGAATAAGGTTCACTTGAGTTTCCCGAAACTTTTGCAGTGAAGATATTGGTCTCGATTTCTTCAAGGTTTACAACCTTATTCTCTTTGTAATAATCATAACCTCGCCAAACGGATGCTCCGCTGGCACATTCAAGGAGTCCCATTCCGTCACCTCACATATCTTTCTCTCGCTGGCGGTGAGAGTTACTCTTCGTCATCTTCGCCGCTTTCCAGTGCAAGTTCAGTCAATTCACGCAGTTTGTTCTGTAGCACTTCCTTGTCAGGCAGACAAAGGGTGTAATCAGAAACCAGCGTGGGAGACATGCTGCGGCTCAGTGCGTACTCAACCACCGCATCGTCCTTGGCGGCGCACAAAATCACGCCGACGCTGGGGTTTTCATTTGGCTTTCTGACATCACGATCCAGGGCTTCCAGATAGAAGTTGATCTGTCCAATATGCTCAGGCTTAAACTTTCCGATTTTCAGTTCTACCGGAACAAGGCAGGACAATGCTCGATTGTAGAATAAGAGATCAATGTAGAAATCCTGTCCACCGACCTGAACACGATACTCTTCGCCGATGAAACTGAAATCCTTACCGAATTCAAGAATGAACTGTTTCAGATTGCCAATGATCGCTTTTCGGAGATTCTTTTCAGAAAATTGCTCTGGCAGATCAAGGAACTCCAGAACATAGGTATCCAGGATACTGCCACGCACATTTTGAGAAACCGTCTCAGGCACCAACTTCTGAGAAGAGAGCATGTATCGTTCATAGTAAGCGCTATCCATCTGGCGTTCCAGTTCGCGCTTGGAGTAATACTCTTTCGCGCACAGCGTCATGTAAAAATGGCGTTCCTCCGCAGACTTGGAACCGGACATAATCAGCAGATGGTTTGTCCAACTGATTTGTGTCACCAGTGGTGTCACAAATTCGTCGTCCTTGTAAGTTTCGTAAAACTGCTTCATGCGGTACAGACCGCGGCGGTTAAATCCCTTAATACCGGGATTGGCCTGTGCAACAAAAGAAGCCACCTCATCGATTACCTTATCGCCAAATCTGGAGTTGGCACAGAGGTCAGAAAGGTATTCGCCAACGCTCCAATACATCTGGATCAGTTCGGCATTGACAGCCTTCAAAGCGCGGGTACGCGCGTTGTCGATGATGGAAATAATCTCATCAAATTGCCCCATCTGTGGAACTAAATCTTTGCTCATTCTTTCGCCTCCCCAAGCATTTGAATCAAGGTCTGTTTCAATTTTGCGTTCATAGGAGAATTGGGGGCAAAACACATCTCCACAAAGTTTTCCATGTCTGCGGGATATCCGTTTTTCGGTTTACAGTCATATAGCTTGCCCTGCGGATTATCGGTGCGACCTAAAATATAATCAAGGGACACATCGTAATAATCTGCGATTTTCACAAGCAGTTCAAGTGCCGGTGATGCTTCGCCTTTCTCGTAGCGAACAACGCTGGATTGTCCAATGCCGAAAGTCTCAGCAAATTTTACCTGCGAATAATTCATACTCTCACGCAGAGAGCGGATTCGTTCTCCAAATATTTTCATAGTGCACCACCTCCTATGATTATATCATACTGCCAAATCCGGATATTTGCAATCTTAAATTAACATAATTCGTGATAAAGCCAGAGAGTCCGGTCGCAGTTCTTTCTGGCTTTATCTGTTATTCAGTTTCAGTGGAAACTGTTTTTGTGGAACGGGCACTATAGACAAAATCGCCTCTGTCTATATCGTATTTGTCGAGCAATGCTCGGATGATGTACATAATGTGAGCTGCAGAAAAGCCGACGCTCTGATAAATATCTGTACCGGCAATTTTGCTGTCACCATAAACTTCATTGACATCATAGGAGAACATTACATTTTGAGACCAAGAGAGGAGTTTCTCATTATTACGAGCCATATCCTCAATGACGCTGCTATCTTGCTCATAAAGTCTGCTTACCACAGAGCGGAGCATTTCGGCAAAGTTGGTTGTATTAACACGTTCACCCTGAAGAACGTAATAGTTGGGTGCTTTATATGTAGCGGTGTCAGGATCTTCGCAAGAATATTCCTTATAGCGAGGATCAGCAAAAGAGATGGCCTGCGCAGGTAGTTCAATCGGATATAACTTACAATAGCGTCAGCAAGACGTTCAGCTCTCTGTTCAATTGCATCGGCGTTCCAAACGGTTCGCCCTTTGACATCGGCATAAAGCACAACAACCTTGGTCTTCACATCATCAAGTTCCTGTTGCTTCACATCGAAAGGCTTATCGCCCAATTCGCTATTGTATGCAGTTAGAGTCAAATTACCAAGAGTATGTAAATACTTTTGTCTGTTTTTTTGCGGTGCAGAAAGTTGTAGAGCCTCAGAATTGCCGGCCGAAGGGG
>JAQYAH010000078.1 GCA_029227635.1 Clostridiales bacterium | reverse complement strand
CGCATACAACGCCGACTTCGACGGTGACCAGATGGCGGTTCACCTTCCTCTTTCAGTGGAAGCTCAGGCAGAGTGCAGATTCCTTCTTCTCTCACCTAACAACCTTCTGAAGCCTTCAGACGGTGGTCCGGTAGCAGTTCCTTCACAGGATATGGTACTTGGTATCTACTATCTCACACAGGAGAGACCCGGTTCCAAGGGTGAGGGCGGTATCTACCGTAACCTCAACGAGGCAGTTATGGCTTATGAGAATGGTTACCTTACACTCCATTCCCGCATCACTGTCCGGGTGACAAGAGAGATGCCTGACGGCAGAGTAATTACCGGCAACGTAAATTCCACACTGGGACGTTTCATTTTCAATGAGATCATCCCTCAGGATCTGGGTTATGTTGACCGTTCCATCGAAGGCAACGAGCTTAAGCTGGAGATTGATTTCCTTGTGGGTAAGAAACAGCTTAAGGGAATGCTGGAGAAGATCATTAATAACCATGGTGCTACCCAGACTGCAGAAGTTCTGGATGACATCAAGGCAACAGGTTATCATTATGCAACCAAAGCTGCCATGACAGTTTCTATCTCTGACATGACAGTGCCTGATGAGAAACCTATGCTCATTGAGCAGGCTCAGAACACTGTGGATAAGATCACCCGCAACTACAAGCGTGGTCTTATTACAGACGAAGAGCGTTACAAAGAAGTAATCGAAACCTGGAAAAACACTGACGATAAGCTTTCAGATATCCTTAAGAAGAGCCGAGATCCCTATAACAGCATCTCAATGATGGCTGATTCCGGTGCACGAGGATCTGATAAGCAGATCAAGCAGCTTGCCGGTATGCGAGGCCTTATGGCTGATACAACCGGTCGTACTATCGAGCTCCCTATCAAGTCAAACTTCCGTGAAGGTCTTGACGTACTGGAGTACTTCATGTCCGCTCACGGTGCAAGAAAGGGTATGTCCGATACAGCGCTTCGTACAGCCGACTCAGGTTACCTTACAAGACGTCTCGTAGACGTTTCTCAGGAGCTGATTGTTCGTGAGTCAGACTGCTGCGAGACCAAGGGATACATTCCCGGAATCTATGTAAGTGCCTTCATGGAGGGCAACGAGGAGATCGAGAGCCTTCAGGAGAGAATCACCGGCAGATTTGCCGCTGAGGATATTCTGGATGCAGAAGGCAATGTCCTTGTAAAAGCAAACCACATGATCACACCCAAGCGTGCGGAAGTGGTTGTTAAGAAGGGCGTTGACGAGAACAAAGAACCGGTTTCCAGAATTAAGATCAGAAGTATCCTTACCTGCAAATCTCATGACGGTATCTGCACAAAGTGCTACGGCGCTAACATGGCAACCGGTGAGGCAGTTCAGGTAGGTGAAGCAGTTGGTATCATTGCAGCACAGTCTATCGGTGAGCCGGGTACACAGCTTACAATGAGAACCTTCCATACCGGTGGTGTAGCCGGAAATGATATTACACAGGGTCTTCCTCGAGTAGAAGAACTTTTCGAGGCAAGAAAACCTAAAGGACTTGCAATTATTGCCGAGTTCGGCGGTACTGCAGTTCTCAATGACACCAAGAAGAAGAGAGAGATCATCGTTACCGATGACAAGACCGGCGAGAGCAAGGCTTATCTCATCCCTTACGGATCTCGTATCAACAACAAGCTCCGTGAAGGACTTGAAGAGGGCGTAGTTATTGAGGCCGGCGACGAGCTCACAGAAGGTAGTATCAACCCTCACGATCTCCTTAAGATCAAGGGCGTGACCGCGGTTCAGAACTACATGCTTCGTGAAGTTCAGAGAGTATACAGACTTCAGGGTGTAGAAATCAACGATAAGCACATCGAAGTTATCGTTCGTAAGATGCTTAAGAAAGTCAGCATCGAGGAATCCGGAGATACAAAGTATCTTCCCGGCACTCTTGTTGACACCCTTGAGCTGGAGGAAGTTAACGAGCAGATGGTTGCAGAAGGCAAAGAGCCCGCTCAGGCAACTCAGATCCTTCTCGGTATCACTAAGGCATCCCTTGCTACAAACTCCTTCCTTTCAGCTGCTTCCTTCCAGGAGACCACAAAGGTTCTCACTGATGCGGCAATCAAGGGTAAGGTCGATCCTCTGATCGGTCTTAAGGAAAATGTTATCATCGGTAAGCTCATCCCTGCCGGTACAGGTATGACAAGATACCGCAACGTAAAGCTGGATTCCGACATGGAGCTCGAGACAGAAGCTGTGGAAGAGCCCGTTGAGGATGAGGTAATTATGGGTGTTCCGGAATGTGAACAGGTTCCTGCACCTCCCGCTTTTGAGGAATAACAATGATAACAAGTACCTCTAACGACAAAGTTAAGAGACTGACACAATTACAGGCCTCCTCCCGTGCAAGACGGGAGGCAGGTCTTTTTGTCACTGAAGGGATAAGGATCATAAGGGAGATCCCCGGGGATCAGATTCAGGAAATATACTGTTCAGAGAGCTTTTACAAAAAGAACAAAGATGTTGTGGAAGCCCTTCCGGTAAAGCCGGTTCTTTTGTCTGATGCCGTCTTTAAGAAGGTGGCAGATACCAAGACCCCCCAGGGCATTTTGGCGGTTGCCTGTCAGAGTCACTATGAACTGGAGGACATTCTTAATAAGAAGAAACTCACACTCCTTGTGATGGAGAATCTTCAGAATCCGGGAAATCTCGGTACTTTGCTGAGAACCGGGGAGGCGGCAGACATCACAGGAGTGATTCTAAGCCGGGATTCGGTGGATATTTACAACCCTAAAGTTATCCGCGGAAGCATGGGAGCTTTCCTCAGAGTACCTTTTGTATACACCGATGACCTGCCGGATACACTTCAAAAACTTAAGGAAAAAGGTGTAAAAACCTTTGCAACTCACCTGGATGCGAAAAAAAATTGCTACGAAATCAAATATCCTGAAAAAATGGCTCTTCTCATAGGCAATGAGGGCAATGGTCTATCTGATGTTATCACAGAATTTGCAGACCACAAGATATTGATACCCATGGCAGGAAAAGTCGAATCTCTCAATGCAGCGGTGGCTGCATCGGTGCTGATTTACGAGATTTACCGCCAGAAACTGGGATTTTGAGGGGTTGACACAAAAATTAATATTTGCTAGTATGTTATCGTATTAATTATTTTACATTTTTGTAACATTTGAAATAAGTTAGTAAGAATTTCCCAAACAGATATTCACAAATGTTACCGGAGGTAATTTATGAGAACGAAAC
Source organism: Clostridiales bacterium (assembly GCA_029227635.1). Lineage (GTDB taxonomy): Bacteria > Bacillota > Clostridia > Lachnospirales > Lachnospiraceae > SUG1684. The sequence continues at coordinate 1,512 of JAQYAH010000078.1, read as the reverse complement.
GTTTTGCTGCGGTAAGCATCATCCTGGTGGTTTCACTCTTGATGGTGGCGTTTACTTCTGCAGCAGCAGATAAGAATTCCGAGTCAGCTCCCGACAAAGAGAGAGAAGCTACAGAGCTTTGTCTCAGCTTGTCCGTTAAGGAAGTAGAGGAAGAAGCACCTTGTCAGGAAGTAGCTCTCGAGAAGGATGATTTTGCAATGGCGAATTTCGCAGAGGATGAGGCAGATGTTTTTGCGGAGGCTTCTGAGGATGCGAAGGTAGTGGGCAAGATTTTTTCCACAACCTCTGTGGAAGTTGTTGAACGCAATGAAGATTGGACTCATTTAAAGTCCGGAAATGTAGACGGATACATCCAGTCTTCCAAGCTGATGTTTGGCAGTGAGGGACGAGTTCTCATGGCGGCCAAGTGTCAGGCGAAGGTGGTTTTTGAAGCGGACACTGCGCTTTACAATGATATCAGTGAAGGCTCAGATCACGCGGAGACCGCAGCGGCTGGTGATGCATATTTAGTTAAGAAACAGCTCTCCGGTTGGTATGTAGTGGAATCTGCCAAGGGTGAGTACTATGTACCCTCTGAAGGAATCAAAACTGAGATCCAGACTCAGCAGGGCAAGACTGTTGAGGAGATCGCAGCGGAGGAGGCAGCATCCCGTCAGAATAATGCGGTGGCAGCAGCTGAAGGCAGCAGCACCCAGGCGGAGAATGTAACAACTCAGAATTCTTCCTCAAGTGCAGCACAGCAGACCCCTCAGATCAATGCCCCTGTAACCTGCGATCCCAGTGAGCTGGACATTTTTGCAGCCCTTCTTTTCTGCGAAGCAGGTACTAATTATGATGGATGTTGTGCAGTAGGTGCGGTAGTTATGAACAGGGTAAGGAGCGAGCTCTTCCCTAATACTCTTCTTGAAGTAATCAATCAGCCCGGTCAGTTCACTCCGGCGATCAATGGCAAGGTTTACAGAGTTCTTGCTGCAGGTGTTCCCGATGTATGCTATCAGGCGGCTCAGGCAGCCCTTGGCGGCTACTCCAACGTAGGCAACTGTCTCTTCTTCAGAGCAGGCTACGGCGGTGTCTATGACATCGGTGGAAACGCATTCCGTTAGACTTATTTTCACGCTATATAAGGAGTCGTTGTCGAACTTATGGTTCGGCGGCGGCTTCTTTTTTGCATTTAAACATTGACTACCGATCGATTGGTAGTTATAACGAAGCTGACCCTGAAAAGCAAAGTGCCGGCAAGGAGAACAGCTTAGATGGCTAAATGAGGATTGCCTGGATTTTTTGCAAAAGATCAAATCATTAGAAGTGCCTGACCCTTACTCATCGCTAAACAGATAAACCAAAAAAGTGGGTGATGCTCGATCCGAAGATTGAGTATCACTCACTTTTTTGATGTGGTTGGCTCCCGAAGGTGCCGAGACATATTAGGAATTGGAGTATTGGTATTAATCGGTAATAATGTGGTTGAAGTCTCTGATCACATGACGGGGGCAGGCAATAGCGCAGGCTCCG
>JAQYAH010000077.1 GCA_029227635.1 Clostridiales bacterium | reverse complement strand
CTGACACTCGTGTCAGAGACCTCACAAGCGAAGAAGAGAAGAAAATCAGTACTGTTATAGATGAAACTCAGTTAGTAGAAGGTGACCTGAGAAGAGAAATTGCTCTTAACATCAAGAGACTTCAGGAAATCGGCTGCTACCGTGGCATTCGTCACAGAAGAGGTCTTCCTGTTCGTGGTCAGAAGACTAAGACAAATGCCAGAACAAGAAAAGGCCCTAAGAAAACTGTGGCTGGTAAGAAGAAATAAATCGATAAAATAGAAGCGACGAGAAAGTAGGTTAGTTTAGAATGGCAAAACAGGTAAAAAGAACGACAGGAAAGCGTCGTGTCAAGAAAAACGTTGAACGCGGACAGGCACATATCCAGGCATCATTTAACAATACAATTGTTACACTGACGGACATGGAAGGTAATGCTCTCAGCTGGGCAAGTGCCGGTGGTCTTGGTTTTAGAGGTTCAAGAAAATCTACTCCGTATGCTGCTCAGATGGCTGCTGAAACAGCAACTAAGGCAGCTCTTGTACATGGTCTTAAGACAGTAGAAGTTTACGTTAAGGGACCCGGTTCAGGAAGAGAAGCAGCAATTCGTGCTCTTCAGGCATGCGGACTTGAAGTAGTTAGCATCAGAGACGTAACACCCGTACCTCATAACGGTTGTCGTCCTCCTAAGCGCAGAAGAGTCTAGTTATAAACTTTATTTTGACGATGCTATTTAACAGCAACCACAGGAGGAAATATTAAAGATGGCAATTAACAGAACTCCGATTCTTAAGAGATGCAGATCACTTGGTTTAGATCCTATCTATCTTGGAATCGACAAGAAATCTAATAGAGAACTTAAGAGAGCCAGCCGCAAGATCAGTGAGTACGGTTCTCAGTTAAGAGAGAAGCAGAAGGCTAAATTCATCTATGGCGTTCTTGAGAAGCCCTTCCGTAACTACTATGAGAAGGCTGAGAGAATGAACGGCCAGACAGGTGAGAACCTTATGAGACTTCTTGAGTGCAGACTTGACAACGTAGTATTCCGTCTTGGTTTTGCAAGAACACGTAAGGAAGCAAGACAGATCGTTGACCACAAGCACATTCTTGTAAACGGCAAGCAGATCAACATTCCTTCCTACCAGATCAAGGCTGGTGATGTTATCGAGATCAAGGAGAACAAGAAGAGCTCAGCCAGATATGCAGGTATCCTTGAAGTAACAGGAGGAAGACTCGTTCCTGAGTGGCTTGATTCAGACCAGGAGAACCTTAAGGGTGTTGTAAAAGAACTTCCTAACAGAGCTGCAATCGATGTTCCTGTAGATGAGATGCAGATCGTCGAGTTGTACTCAAAATAAAATTAACCTCGGTAAGACGTCAACCTGGGTACACCTTTGGTGTGCCCGGATAATTAACAGGAGGTGCTTTTGTGTTTGATTTCAACAAACCCAAAATTGAAATGGTAGAATTATCAGAAGATGGCAAGTACGGCAAGTTTGTTGTAGAACCTCTTGAGAGAGGTTATGGCATTACCCTTGGAAATTCCCTTAGAAGGATCATGCTCTCATCTCTCCCCGGCGCAGCAGTAAGCCAGGTACACATTGACGGTGTTTTACATGAGTTTTCAACTATTCCGGGAGTTAAAGAGGACGTAACAGAGATCGTTATGAACCTCAAAGGCCTCGCAATCAAAGATAACAGCAACGACGATCTTCCCAAGATCGGACGCATCAGTGTGACCGGAGAAGGCGTTGTGACTGCAGCAGATATCGAGCTCAGTGATGACATTGAGATCGTTAATCCCGAAGCAGTTATTGCTACTCTTAACGGCGGCAAGGACTCAAGACTCGACATGGAGATCACTATCACTCGTGGCAGAGGTTATGTCGGAGCTGATAAGAATAAAGAGAATTTACCCGGTATCGGTGTGATTTCCGTAGACTCAATCTACACTCCCGTAGAGAGAGTAAACATGACTGTAGAGAACACACGTGTGGGTCAGGTTACTGACTTCGATAAGCTCACACTTGATGTATGGACCAAAGGCACAATCAAGCCTGAGGAAGCATTAAGCCTTTCAGCTAAGGTTCTCTGCGAACACCTTAATCTTTTCGTTGCTCTTTCCGAGAGCGGACAGAAGGCAGAGGTTATTGTTGAACCTCCCAGTGACGAGAAGGAGAAGGCACTTGAGATGACTATTGACGAGCTGGAGCTTTCCGTTCGTTCATACAATTGTCTCAAGAGAGCAGGTATCAACACTGTCGAGGAACTTACAAACAAGACAGCAGAAGATATGATGAAGGTAAGAAACCTCGGAAGAAAGTCTCTTGAAGAGGTTCTCGCCAAACTTGAAGAACTTCACCTTGAACTCAAGTCAAGTGAAGAGTAACAGATAATCCGATTTTGGTTAAGCTCGGAGTCAATAAGACCGAAGAAAGCATGGCCCGCGGGTCAAAATATGGAGGACTAAAAAATGTCAAAGTATAGAAAGCTCGGCAGAACAGCCAGCCAGAGAAAATCACTTCTCAGAAACCAGGTAACCGCTCTTCTTGCTAACGGCAAGATCGTTACAACCGAAGCTAAGGCTAAGGAGATCCGCAAGATCGCTGAGAAGATGATCGCAACAGCAGTAAGAGAGAAAGACAACTACGATGAAGTAACTGTTATGGCTAAGGTTGCCCGCAAGGACAAAGACGGCAAGAGAGTTAAGGAAGTTGTAGATGGCAAGAAAGTAACTGTTTACGATGAAGTTGAGAAGAAGATCAAGAAGGATCAGCCTTCCAGACTTCACGCAAGACGTGAGATGAAGAAGTTCCTCTATCCCTATGTTGAAGTTCCCACTGATGCAGCAGGTAAGAAGAGAAACACAAAGGAAATCGATGTTGTTGATAAGCTCTTCAACGAGATCGCTCCCAAGTATGTAAATCGTAACGGCGGTTACACAAGAATCGTTAAGATCGGCCTTCGTAAGGGCGATGCTGCGATGGAAGTTCTCATCGAACTCGTATAATAGAATTTCAAGGAGCCGAAGAAATTATTCTTCGGCTCCTATTTTCTTAGATGGTTTTTTCTGTGCTATAATTAACTGGTTAAGTCAAAAATTCAGTGGGTATGTTATATGAGATTAGAACTGATCGCCCCCTGCCACTTTGGGCTGGAGGCCGTATTAAAAAGAGAGATCACAGATCTGGGATATGAGATCACCGAGGTGGAGGACGGCAGAGTAACCTTTGAGGGGGACGAGGAAGCCATATGTCTGGCTAATATATTCCTTCGCACTGCAGAGCGGGTTGTTTTGAAGGCCGGCTCCTTTAGGGCGGAGAGCTTTGAGGAGCTTTTTGAAAAGACCAGGAGCCTTCCTTTTGAGGATTACATCCCGGAAGACGGCAAGTTCTGGGTGACCAAAGCCTCCTCAGTGAAGAGTAAGCTCTTTAGCCCAAGCGATATTCAGTCCATAGTCAAGAAGGCAGTTGTGGAGCGTCTTAAGGCCAAATACCACAAGGAATGGTTTGATGAGACCGGGGCGTCCTACCCTATGAGAGTCTTCATCAAAAAAGACATTGTCACCATCGGTATCGATACCTCCGGAGACTCCCTTCACAAGCGAGGATATCGTCTGAGACAGTCTCAGGCCCCCATCTCCGAGACTTTGGCAGCGGCCCTTATAATGCTCACACCCTGGAAAAAAGACCGGATTCTGGTGGATCCTTTTTGCGGATGTGGTACATTTCCTATTGAGGCGGCCATGATCGCAGCAAACATCGCTCCGGGAATGAACCGAGGTTTCACCGCTCAGAGGTGGAGCAATTTCATCGACAAAAACCTTTGGAGAGACGGTTTTGAGGAGGCAAGAGATCTGGTAGATCTCAGCGTCCAGACGGACATTCAGGGCTATGATATTGACAGAGACATGGTAAGAGCTGCCAGAGAGAATGCGGTGGACGCCGGGGTGGATAAGCTGATCCATTTCCAGCAAAGGGAGGTGGCACTTTTAAGTCACCCGAAGAAATATGGATTTATTATTACAAACCCTCCCTATGGAGAGAGGCTTGAGACCAAGGAGACCCTCCCTGAGATCTACAGAGCGCTGGGAAATGCCTACCAAAAGCTTGACTCCTGGTCCTGCTTTATGATCACCTCCTACGAGGAGGCTCAGAGAGATTTTGGACTCAAGGCAAATAAGACCCGAAAGATATACAACGGAATGATAAAGAGCTGCTATTACCAGTTTCTGGGACCTAAACCCCCAAAAAGCCATGGAAATACGGGTAAGGAGAATTGATGAGAAAAATAGTTTTTGCCACAGGAAATAAAAACAAAACCGTTGAGATAAAAGCCATTCTCGGAGAAGATAAGTTCGAGGTGGTGACCATGAAGGAAGCGGGAATCGACGTAGAAATCGTGGAGGACGGCAATACTTTTGCAGAGAATGCCCTGATTAAAGCCAGAACTGTAGCAAAATTCACCGATGCCATAGTTATGGCAGACGACTCAGGGCTTGAGATCGACTGCCTTAACAAAGAGCCGGGTATTTACTCGGCTCGATATATGGGGGAGGACACTTCCTATGAGCTGAAGAACCTCAATCTGATTGAGCGGGTGAACGCGGCCGGAACAGACAGAAAGGCTCGCTTCGTCTGTGCCATGGCGGCGGTGCTGCCGGATAAGACGGAGATAAGTGTGGAAGGATGCTTTGAGGGAGAGATTGCCCTGTCTCCGGCGGGAGAAAACGGCTTTGGCTATGATCCCATCTTCTGGGTACCTGAGCGGGGATGTACTTCAGCGCAGCTTCCTCCGGAGGAGAAAAATGCCATGAGCCACAGGGGAAAAGCCCTGCGGATGATGGCGGAGATGCTGGAAAAGAGGCTGGATTCAGATGAGTGTTAGAATGTTGGTGGTGAGCGATACTCACTACAAGATCGACAATCTGTATTTTGCAGTGGATGAGGCCGGAGAGATCGACGGACTGATTCACCTGGGAGATATCGAGGATTACAGATCCGAGGTGGAAGAAATGGTGGACTGCCCCTGCTACATAGTGCCGGGAAACAATGACTATTTCTCCGGTATGTCCAGGGAGAGGATCCTGGAGATCGGAGACCACCGGATACTTCTCACCCACGGTCACAGATATCAGCCCTACTTCAGCCGTACAAGGCTCATGGAGGCCGCTGAGGGGGAAGGCTGTGACATCGTGCTCTACGGTCACACTCATGTGCCCATGGTGGAAGAAGAGGGAGGCATTACCGCAGCTAATCCCGGGAGCCTTACCTGGCCGAGACAGCGAAACGGGCTGCCGAGCTACATGATCATGGAAATCAGGGATGACAACAGCATAGGATTTGAGATCAGGTATTTGTAAAAAGACTTTCCTTAGCGGGGCGTTCGAAATAAAGCAAATGCCGGGATGTAATACAAGAACAGCCACAGCAGATCGCTCTGCTGTGGCTGTTATCAGTTAAAAAAGCCTGCTGTCGATACTTGTTGTTTTAAAAGCTTATCGTAATTTCTGTACCCTCCCCGGGTGCACTTTTCAGCTCAATGGTTCCGGAGTGGATTTCCGCGATATGCTTTACGATGGCAAGTCCAAGGCCGGTGCCTCCGGTCTCCCGGGATCGGCTCTTATCCACCCGATAGAAGCGCTCGAAGATACGGTCCTGATGTTCTTTCGGGATACCGATGCCGTTATCTTTCACGACTAGGTGAGGATGACCTTTATGAGTGTCCGCTGTAACCTCTACTTTGCCTCCTTCTTTGTTGTAGCGAATCGCGTTTTGAAGGAGGTTGTCTACCATTTCTCTTATCTGGGAGGGGTCCCCGCTGATGGTACAGGGGCGTCCCGAAAGGGACAGGATGATATTTCGACTGATAGCAGTGCCTTCCAGATCTTTGATGCTCTCACCAGCTACCTTGTAGAGATCCACCGGTTCGAAGACCCGTTTTAGTTCCGTGTGATCCAGCTCCGAGAGCTTAATAATGTCGTTTACAAGGGACAAAAGCCGGTTTGCGTTATGCCGGATCTGTTTTGCGATGTGGATCGCCGAATCTCCCTCCACCATGCGGTTTTCAATGAGCTCCGCGTATCCGGAGATGGAGGTAATGGGGGTTTTGAGCTCGTGGGAGACATTGGCAGTGAAGTCCTGGCGGCTTTTTACCGAGGCGAGAATGTTCTCCCGCTGAAGCCGGATCTTGTCGGCAAAGGGCTCCAGCTCTTTGTAGGCTGCTCTGGGGTTGCTGCCGTCGATGTTTTCCACCATTTCCTCAATGGGCCTTAAGAGCTGTGTGGTGAGCATGTGGCTTATGAGAATGCAGCAGAGCAGGATGATCAGGGCGATTATGGCTATGACCGGAAGAGCGGAGAGAAAGACGCTGGTGATGTTTCTGGCCTGGGTGGACACTCGAAGTACGGTGCCGTCCTCAAGCAGGACTGCGTAGTAGTAGGTGTTCAGGTTAAAAGTGTCGGATCTTCTGGTGATCTCTCCGGAGCCTTTTGCAAAAGCCTCGGCGATCTCCGGCCGGTTCCTATGGTTTGGAAGAGCGGAGGCGTCGGTCTCATTGTCAAAAAGAACCGTGCCGTCCCGGTCTACCCAGGTGATTCTCAGTTCATCGGGATCCAGAGCCTTTAGCTCGTGGTCAGAGATGCTGTCGTTTAGCTCCTCTGCCCGGAAAATCTCCGCCTCCTTCAAAAGGGAGGCGAAAAGTCGCAGATCAGTCTTTACCCGGGACTGAAAGAGCCCATAGCAAAAGAAGGTTACCCCAAGAGCGGTAGCCACTATGGCGATCAGCGAGATCAGTCCCAGTTTTCGATTGATGCGTTGCTTCATTATTCACCACTGCTTTCGGAATTTATGGCGTAACCTACACCCCGGACGGTGCGGATCTGCTTGCCCCAGGGGCCTAGCTTTTGCCTTAAAGTCTTAATGTGCATATCTACGGTGCGGCTCTCTCCTTCAAAGTCCACACCCCAGACGTTAAACATTATGGAATCCCGGGAAAGGACGATGTCCTCGTTGAGCATCAGATAGCGGAGAAGTTCATATTCCTTGAGGGTGAGATCTATGCTTTTGTCCCCGGCAAGAACAGTGTGCCTCTCGTCGTCCAGAGAGATCTCCCCCACCATCAGCTGAGTGGGTGCCTTGTCGTTGGAGCGTCGAAGAAGAGCTTTCACCCGGGAGAGAAGCTCCATGATGGAAAAAGGTTTCCGAATGTAATCGTCGGCACCGTCGTCCAGTCCCTTTACCATGTCCATCTCCGTGGTTTTGGCGGTGATCATGATCACCGGAACCCGGCGGGTCCTGGCGTTGCTTCTCAGTTTTCTGACGATGCGGTAGCCGTCCTCATCGGGAAGCATTATATCCAAAAGCACCAGATCCGGAATTATCTCCTCGATCCTCGCGTAAAAGTCCGAGGCCCGGTCAAAAGCCTGAACCATGTAATTGCTGTTTTTAAGCGCGATAGTCTCAATCTCCTGAATGCTGGGATCATCTTCTACAATATATATCAGCGGCATTTTTTACTCCTTTAATGCAGAACATAAACGGTTTTCAGTCGGTTGTACTCATCCATGAAGTGGGGATCGCCGTTTTTGACGCGACCCTCCAGGTAGTCATGCATATCCAGAGAGTCGCTCTGGATCTCAATAAGCATGGCCGCAATGTTAGAGCAGTGATCGGAGACTCTCTCCAGATGAGTGAGAATATCTTCCAGGATCAGACCGGCTTCAGGGGAGCATTCTCCGTTTCTGAGACGGGTCACATGTCTATGCTTCATCTCCATGACCAGATCGTCAATGACCTGCTCCATGGGCTCCACATCCACTGCCCGTATCAGATCCTGATCATGAAATACTTCTGTGGTCAAGTGTATTATATCACAGATAGGGATCGCGAGGCTGCTGAGTTCCCCGTTTGCGGCTTCAGAGATGCGGATGTTCTGGGTCCGGATTTTTTTGAGGCACTCCGCCAGGTTCACGGCGTGGTCGGAGATCCGCTCATAGTCACCAATGGAGTGAAGAAGGATGGAGAGCAGGTGGCTGTCGTTTTTGCTAAGGTCCTTCCCGGCAAGCTTAAGAAGGTAGGAACCCACCGCGTCCTCGTAGTGGTCGATTTCCTGTTCCAGACGCTCCACCACCGTCACTTTTGACTCGTCATATTCCTCTATTGCGGTCATGGTGAGGAGGATGGCAGTGCGGGCTTTTGAAGCCATGTCGTCCACGGCCTCCTTACAGAGCTGCATTGCAAAAGCCGGACGATCCAGGAAGCGCTCGTCCAGGGCAGTGAGCACCGGGGGAAGTGTGGAGACGGGCTCTTTTTCGTCTTTTTCCGGGAGAGTGAGCTCGGCGAGCTTTACAAGTCCTTTTGCAAAAGGGAAAAGCAGAAGAGCGCAGCCCACGTTGAAAAGGCTGTGAATCACCGCAATTCCGGAGGCACTGGCCAGGTTTTCCAGGAAGGAAAAATGCAGAAAACTGTTGAGTGAGTAAAAACCTACCATGAAAACCAGGGTTCCGATCAGGTTGAAGTAGAGGTGGATGCAGGCTGCCCGCTTGGCATTTTTGGAGGCACCCACGGAGGAGATCATGGCGGTCACACAGGTTCCGATGTTCTGGCCCATGATGATGGGGATAGCCGCCCCGTAGTTGATGAGACCGGAGATACAAAGGGCCTGAAGAATACCCACGGATGCCGATGAACTCTGGATGATGGCGGTGAGGATGGCGCCGGCCAGCATACCCATTATGGGATTTGAGAAACGAGTGAGGATTCCGGTAAAAGAGGGGTTGTCTCTGAGTCCGGACACCGCTCCGCTCATAGTGTCCATGCCGAACATGAGCACCGCAAAGCCGATGAGGATGTTGCCTACGGTGTGTTTTTTGGAACCGGACTTACTGCTCATGATGAGAATGATGCCGATGGCAGCTAGTACCGGGGAAAAAGAACTGGGCTTTAGAAGGCGGATGAAAACGTTGCCGCTCTCAATACCCGCCAGGGACAAAAGCCAGGAAGTGACGGTGGTACCGATATTGGCACCCATGATGATGCCCACTGCCTGGGTGAGCTTCATGATGCCGGAGTTTACAAAACCCACCACCATGACGGTGGTAGCGGAAGATGACTGAATGACAGCGGTCACAAAGGCGCCGAGGAGCAGCGCCATTATGCGTTTACTGGTAAGTTTTTCAAGAATCTTCTCCAGTTTACCTCCGGAGAGCATTACCAGTCCGTCCCCCATGGTATTCATTCCGAAAAGGAACATTGCAAGCCCTCCTATGAGGGTGAGTATGCTGAAAATATCCATCTGATCTTTACCTCTTCTTTACATTTCGGTTGATAATCTATGCTGAATACCATGATAAAGAGGTTTTGTAAAGGGAATCGGGCTGGGTTTGTAAAAAGTATGTAAAGTTGTGTTAAAGTCCCGGCACTGGTTATTGACTACTTTTAGTGTCCGGAGTCATAGTACTGGACAGAGCATAGCGGTCGGCCGGATTGATGGTAGTGCAGTATTCAAAGGGACTGTCGCCGTCAAAAGACAGGCCGTTTATCAGAAAGGCAGGATCTCCCTCT
>JAQYAH010000076.1 GCA_029227635.1 Clostridiales bacterium | reverse complement strand
CGCTTCCAGAACTATGCTTTTCAATATTAAGACCCTGGAGTGGGATAAGGAGATTCTGGAGATTTTGGACATTCCAGAAAGTCTTTTGCCGAAAGCAGAGCCTTCAAGCGGAATTTACGGATACACTCAGCCGGAGCTTTTCGGGGGGCCTATTCCCATTGCCGGCGCAGCCGGAGATCAGCAGGCGGCACTTTTTGGACAGGCTTGTTTTGAGCCGGGTATGGCTAAGAATACTTACGGAACAGGTGCATTTCTTCTTATGAATACCGGGGAGACCCCGGTGACCTCCCACAATGGTCTGGTAACTACCATCGCCTGGGGACTGGATGGCAAAGTTGAGTATGCTCTTGAGGGGTCTGTGTTCATAGCGGGTGCGGCGATCCAGTGGCTTAGAGATGAACTTCGCATCATTGACTCCGCAGCGGAGAGTGAGAAGCTGGCCCGGGAGGTGGAGGATACAGCGGGATGTTACATCGTTCCCTCTTTTACCGGACTCGGAGCGCCCTACTGGGATCCTTATGCCAGAGGCGTTATAGTGGGACTTACCAGAGGCGTCAACCGCAATCACATTGTGAGGGCGACGCTGGAATCCCTGACTTATCAGGTGAATGATCTTTTGACAGTTATGCAGGCGGATTCCGGTATAAAGCTGGAGTCACTGAATGTGGATGGAGGAGCGACGGCGAATAATCTGCTTTTGCAGATGCAGGCGGACATCTCCAATGCCCCGGTGCAGAGGCCTTCCTGTATTGAAACTACCGCCATGGGAGCGGCTTATCTTGCAGGCCTGGCAGTGGGCTACTGGAAAAGCAAGGAGGATGTCATTAACAACCGGAGCATCGACAGGGTGTTCACCCCGGAGATTACGGAGGAGCTTCGGAGTGAGAAACTTCTGAATTGGAAGAAGGCTGTGAACTGCAGCCGCAAGTGGACAGAGAAAGTTGAGTGATCGGTTGGAGAACGGAATGATTGAGTTTTTTGAGCTGGTGGAAGATAACCCCATCATTGCCGCGGTAAAAGACGATCAGGGGCTTCGCAAGTGCTGCGAGCTCTCGGAGGCCGGGCTGGTTTTTGTGCTCTACGGAAGCATCTGCAGCATTAAGGAAATCGTAGAGGCTCTCAAGGGAGCGGGCAAAAAAGTGGCCGTGGACGTGGATTTAATCACCGGGCTGGATACCAGAGGGGAGGTTTCGGCGGACTTCATCGCCGGGACCGGCGCGGACGCCATAATCTCAACTAAACAGAGTGTAGTGAAGAGGGCAAAAGAACTGGGGATGATCACCATCTTCAGAGTTTTTGTGCTGGATTCCCTTGCCCTTCAGAATATCGACAGGCAGCTTGGGCTTGTGAAACCGGATTTTCTGGAGATCCTGCCGGGAACGATGCCGAAGATCATAAGACTTTTGTGCAGCCGGGTAAAGACCCCGGTGATCGCCAGCGGACTTATCAGCGACAAGGAGGATGTCATGGCAGCCCTCTCCGGGGGTGCAGTGGCAGTTTCCTCCACGAATCAGGTAGTTTGGGAACTTGGCTGAGGGTTTTCGTTGACAATCCGGCCACACTTGTTATAATGTACTCGTAAATGAACATGAGCACTGAAATCGTAGAGTTAAGAGGACGAATTGTAGGCGTAGCAGTTTCACGCTTGTAGTTTGTCCTTTTTCTGTGTAATAGGAGGTAATATGATGACTGAGACGAGACCTTTTGTCCCCTGGGACATGATGAATGATTTCATGATCGATGTGTTTGAGGCCTACGGAGTTCCCAGGGAGGATGCGGCGATCTGTGCCGATGTGCTTCTGGAGTCGGATAGAAGGGGAATCGAGAGCCATGGCGCGAACCGTTTCAAGCCCATCTATCTGGATCGAATCAAGAACGGAACCTTAAAGCCGGTGACCGAGATTGAGATCTTAAAGGAGACTCCCACCACCTGTGTCATGGATGCTCACGACGGAATGGGCATGGTTGCCAGCTATCGCATGATGGAGAAGCTCATTGACAAGGCTAAGACCTACGGCATGGCCGGAGGTGCCATCTGCAACTCCACCCACTACGGTATTGCAGGATATTGGACCACTATGGCGGAGAAGGCGGGAATGATCGGAATCTCCGGAACCAATGCCCGGCCTTCCGTGGCGCCTACTTTTGGTGTGGAGCCCATGATGGGAACGAACCCCCTCACCTGGACTATTCCCACGGATGAAGAGTTTCCTTTTAACTTCGACTGTGCGACTTCCACTATTCAGAACGGCAAGATTGAGTTCTACGAGCGAATGGGTAAGCCCACCCCTCCGGGACTTGTAGTCAGCCGAAGCGGAGAGACCATGACGGATTCAGGAAAGATTCTTAAGGATATGAGAGCCGGACAGGCGGCACTTTTGCCTCTTGGCGGACTGGGAGAAGCCACAGGCGGATACAAGGGCTATGGATTTACCACCATCGTGGAGATTATGTCCGCAGCACTGACCGGAGGTCCTTTCATGAAGGAACTCAGCGGCAAGGATGAGAATGGCAACAATCGGATGTATCACCTGGGACATTTCTTCTTTGTGATTAACCCGGAGTTTTTCATGGGTCTTGACACATTCAAAAAGACGGCGGGAGATATTTGCCGGGGTCTTAGAAATTCTGAGGTTGCAGCCGGAGAAGAACGCATTTATACTGCAGGAGAGAAGGAGTATGAGGCCTGGTGCTTCAGAAAAGACAAGGGAGTGCCGGTGGGTGAATCGATCCAGAAGGAACTTGTGCAGCTCAGAGATGAACTCTCCCTGGATTACCACTTCCCGTTTGAGGACTAGCAAAGATATACATTTATATAAGAAGGAGAATTGAAATATGGATTACGCAAAAGAATCACTCAGACTTCACGGAGAATGGAAGGGCAAGCTTGAGATGGTATCAAGAGTTCCGGTAGAGTCCAAGGATGACCTCTCCCTGGCTTATACTCCTGGTGTTGCTCAGCCTTGCCTTGAGATCCAGAAGGACATCAACAAGTCCTACGAGCTCACACGCAGATGGAACACCTGCCTTGTAGTGACCGACGGTACGGCGGTGCTTGGCCTTGGGGATATCGGACCCGAAGCCGGAATGCCGGTTATGGAAGGTAAGTGTGTGCTTTTTAAGGCTTTTGGCGATGTGGATGCTTTCCCCATATGTGTAAAGAGCAAGGATGTGGATGAGATCGTAAACGCCATCTATCTCATTTCCGGCAGTGTGGGCGGCATCAATCTGGAGGATATCTCTGCTCCCAGATGTTTTGAGATCGAGAAAAAACTCAAGGAGAAGTGCGATATTCCCATTTTCCACGATGATCAGCACGGCACAGCAGTCATCACTCTGGCAGGTCTCACAAATGCCCTCAAGGTAGTGGGCAAGAAACTGGAGGATATCAAGATCGCGGTGAACGGAGCCGGGGCAGCGGCAACTGCCATCACAAAGCTTCTGGTTTCCGCAGGGGTTAAGGACATCATCATGGTGGACAGAACCGGCTGCATCTACAAGGGCAGAGAGAACCTCAACTCAGCTAAAGCTGAGATGGCGGAGATCACAAACCCCCGCATGATCAAAGGCGGTCTTTCCGAGGCAGTGTCCGGAGCAGATGTATTTATCGGCGTTAGCGCCCCCGGATGTCTTACAAAGGACATGGTTAGAACTATGGCTAAGGATCCCATTATTTTCGCCTGTGCGAACCCTACTCCGGAGATCCTTCCCGACGAGGCAAAAGAAGCCGGTGCCGCAGTTGTATCCACCGGTCGTTCCGACTATCCCAACCAGATCAACAACGTGCTGGCTTTCCCCGGAATCTTCCGCGGTGCTTTTGACGTGAGAGCTTCCGATATCAACGACGAGATGAAGATTGCGGCAGCAAATGCACTCTCATCTCTCATCTCCGACGAGGAGCTCAGCGCTGACTACATCATCCCCGAGGCATTTGATCCTCGTGTAGGAAAAGCGGTGGCCGAGGCGGTTGCCGAGGCGGCAAGAAAGTCCGGAGTGGCTAGAATCTAAGCCTGTCTTTTTGGTCAGGTCAACATAGTATCAACGATCCGCTGTATCTGAAAAAGAACTGTTTCCCCGTAGGGGAGATGGATTCAGATACAGCGGCTTTTGTCGTTCTGTGGTATAATTATAAAAATTCGGACAGGAGGGCATTTTTATGATCCTGGTTTTTTCCCAGAAAGAGCGCAAACTTTTAAGACGCGCAGGAATCAAGGTTGATGATAAGAGAGATTACACCGTCGATGAACTCTACGAGCTGGCGGATATGGTAGACGAGGCCTCCCTTGAGCAGGAACTCAAAGACGGGGCTCATGCGGGGGACTATTTTGAACTCTGCGAGAAAATCGCAGGATGGGCTGAGGAGCAGTCATGAGAGCGGAAGGACTTGTTAAATTTCTGAATGAGAGCCCGGTGAGCTATATTGCCGGGGCCAATGTTATTAGACGCCTCGAGGAGGCGGGTTTTTGCAGGTTATCTCCGGGACAGAAGCCTTTTCCCGGGGAGCGATGCTACAAGGTGTTTAACGATACCACGGTCATTGCTTTTTCTGTGCCTGAAGGACCGGTGACGGGAATGATGATCGCCGCCAGCCACCTGGATTCTCCCGGGATCCGGCTGAGAGTGAACCCGGAACTTTCCGGAGATTACATCCGTTTATCCGGGGAGCGCTACGGGGGAGCCATCAACGATACCTGGCTTGACAGACCGTTAAGTATTGCGGGCCGGGTTGTGATCCGGACGAGGCAGGGAATCAGGAAGGTGCTGGTGGACTTAAACGAGAACTGTGCGGTGATACCGAATGTGGCTATACATCTTCAGAGAAACCTGAATGAGGGTCACAAGGTGGATCAGCGAAGTGATCTCTATGCCCTTTTTGCCGGGGGCAAGTCGGAAGGGGGCGCCGGAGAAGGTTCTTTTGCCCGGGCAATCGCCGAGGCGGTGAGCATCTCGGAGGAGAAGAAGGTGGAGCCGGAGGACATCCTCTCCCACGACCTTTTCCTTTACAACAACCAGCCGGCTTGTGTCTGGGGAGAGAATGACGAGTTTTTCTCGGGACCGAGGTTGGACGATCTCGCCTGCGTCTATGCTTCTTTGGAGGCTTTTACAGCGGCCGAAGCGAAAGGCGGAGTGATGCCGGTTCTGGCGGTCTTCGATAATGAGGAGATTGGATCGGAGACCAAGCAGGGAGCAGGGGCCGTAACTCTCTCGCAGGTTCTTCGGGAGATCTGCGAGAACACCGGAGCCAATTTCGAGGCGGTGATGGAGAATACTCTTATGCTCTCGGCGGACAATGCTCACGCAAGACATCCCAACCATCCGGAGATCTCAGATGTGAAGGAGTATCCGCTTTTGAACAAAGGAGTGGTGGTTAAGCACTCTCCCAGGTATGCCACCTGCGGAGTGGCGGAAGGTCTTTTTGCCTGCATCTGTGAGAGGGCAGGGGTTCCTCTTCAGAGTTATGCCAACAGACCTGATCTTCCCGGAGGAGCGACTCTGGGAAACATTGCCGACACGAAGCTGCCGGTGAACACGGTGGATATCGGAATTGCCCAGCTGGCCATGCATTCGGCTTACGAGACCATGGGGGCGAAGGATATTGACTACATGATCGAAGCCATGAGGGCGGTTTACGAATCGGAGATCGTGACTTCGGAAGACCAGATAATTGTGAGGTAACTACAGACTTTTGAGTAACATAAAGGAGAGTCTCTCGGAGTTTTCGGGGGAGATTAAAAACCAGCTGAGATCGGAGCTGGATCACGGAACTATACTGATCAGATGGGGAATAATGGCGGCTGTCATCGGTTTTGTGGCAGGAGGAATTGCCAGTCTTTTTGCAAAATGCCTCATCTTCGTAAACGAATTCAGGGCTCAGAACCCGGGAGTCATATACCTGCTCCCGGTGCTGGGGCTTGTGATCGTATTTTTGTACAACCGCCTGGGGCTTGCAAAGGACCCGGGTACCAACCGAATCATATCTACAATCAACAAAGGAAAGCCGGTGCCCGGAAGGCTGGCACCACTTATCTTCGTGTCAACGGTGCTGACCCAGCTTGGTGGAGGCTCCGCCGGACGAGAGGGGGCCGCCCTGCAGATCGGAGGAACTATCGGATACCACTTCGGCCATGCCATGGAGATGGACTGGGAATCCAGGCGAATCCTGGTGCTTTGCGGAATGAGCGCGGCTTTTTCGGCGGTTTTCGGAACCCCCATTGCGGCGGTGGTCTTCCCCATGGAACTGGCAATGACCGGGGGAATCCTTTACATTGCCCTGATGCCCTGTATGGTCGCCTCTCTGGTGGCTAGTCTTTTTGCCGCCAACATGGGTATCGCCCCGGAGCGGTTTGAGGTTATCGCTTTTCCGCCTCTCACGCCGGAGAACCTGCTGAAGGTTATTGCTTTTGCGGTGGGAGGAGCGATCCTTTCTGTCTTCATGTGTGAGATTTTTCACCTTGGAAAGAAGGTTTCCGCGAAATGGATTCAAAACCCCTACCTTAGAGTGGTGGCCGGAGGTGCCATCCTGGTGGCAGTGACGAAGATCTTCTCAACCACCGATTACCTGGGAGCGGGAATCAACCTCATTGAGAAGTCCATGTTGGGAGAGATCCCCGGATACGCCTTTTTGGTTAAGATATTGCTCACGGCCCTGACTCTGGGGGTGGGCTTTAAGGGGGGCGAGATCGTCCCCACACTGGCGGTAGGTGCGGCTTTCGGCGGCGCAGTGGCAGAGGTGCTGGGAGTAAATCCTGCCCTGGGGGCAGCTCTTGGCATGACCTCCCTATTTTGCGGAGCTACAGATTGCCCCTTGGCGACGCTGCTCCTTAGTTTTGAGCTTTTCGGTTATCAGGGAGCCATCTACTACCTTATAACCTGCTGCATCAGCTATCTCATGAGTGGAAGCCAGAGCCTATATAAGAATCAGAACAAGATCTACTCTAAATACAATTCCAAGTGGAAATGGTGAGAAATGAAAAATACAAAAGCAAATGAAAAGCACCTTCTCCAAAAACCTTTAGTAGTTTTGGCCATGGCCATGGTGTCCTGTGCCCTTTGGGGCAGTGCTTTTCCTTCCATCAAAGTTGGCTATCGTCTTTTTAATATCGGTTCCGGGGAGATTGGAATGCAGATCCTTTTCGCGGGAGCCAGATTTACCTGCTCCGGCCTTCTGGTAATCCTGTTCGGCTCTGTACAGAACCGGAAGATCGTTGTTCCGAAGAGGGAGAATCTTTGGTGTATCGCCCAGATCGGTTTTTTCCAGACGGTGGTGCAGTACTCCTGCTTTTACGTCGCTCTGGCAAAAATCAGCGGGGTAAGGGCTTCCATTTTGGATTCCGTGAGCGCGTTTTTCTGCATGATCGTGGCGGTGTTCATCTTCCGCACCGAGAAGCCGGTGGCGAGAAAATTCCTGGGCTGTCTTATAAGCATTTTGGGAGTGGTTTATTTTTACAGCAACGGAGACCTTTTAAGCGGGGCGGTGACTTTCGCCGGAGAGGGAATCATGATCATCTCCAAGATCGGATATGCCATGTCCTCCTCACTCATTCACATAAACTCCCGCCGGGAGGATCCGGTGACCATAAGCGGTTGGCAGTTTTTCTTCGGAGGGATAGTGCTTCAGATCATCGGACTTTTGCTTGGCGGTCATTATACTCTTCCGAGCCTTGGTGCCCTTGGCATCTTCGTCTACCTGGCCTTTTTGTCGGCGGTGGCCTACACGGTCTGGGGCGTGCTCCTCAAATACAACGAGGTGTCGAAAGTTTCTGTTTATGCCTTCATGACCCCCATTTTCGGGGCTCTGCTCTCAGCCATAATTCTCGGAGAAAAAGACGAGCTGGGACTGCGTGCCATTTTGGCCCTGGCCATAATAAGTATTGGAATCTTTATTGTAAATGTTGATCCCGGAAAAAAGGAGAAAGCCTAGATGAGTGCAGTTGTAACACTGAAAAAAGGAGAAGGCCGTCTGCTCAAAAAAGGTGGCGCCTGGATTTTTGACAACGAGATCGCCTCGGTGATGGGTGCCTATGAGAACGGCGACATTGTTTTTGTAAAAGACTTCGACGGATATCCCCTGGGTCGGGGATTTATCAACAACAATTCCAAAATCAGGGTTCGAATTCTCACAAGGGATATCAATCAGGAGATAGATGAGGAATTCCTCAGAAATCGGCTCGTGGCGGCCTGGGAGTACCGCAAAAAGACAGTGGACACCTCTTCCTGTCGCCTGGTTTTCGGGGAGGCAGATTTTCTCCCGGGAATCACCATCGACAAGTACGAGGACGTGTTGGTGGTGGAATCCCTCGCTCTTGGAATCGACAGGCTTAAGCCACTGATACTAAAGCTTTTGGTGGAGATCCTTATAAAGGACGGAATCTCTATCCGGGGAATCTACGAGCGGAGCGACGCAAAGGAACGCCTGAAAGAGGGAATGGAGAAGACAAAAGGGTTCATAGGAGAGCCCTTCGATCCCCGGGTGATAATCACGGAGAACGGAGTCAGATATTATGTGGACGTGGAAAACGGACAGAAGACTGGCTTTTTTCTGGATCAGAAATACAATCGTCTGGCGATCCAGACCCTGGCAAAAGGCGCCAAAGTGTTGGACTGCTTTACCCACACCGGATCTTTTGCCTTAAACGCGGCAAAAGCTGGGGCCAAGTCGGTTCTGGCCCTGGATGCCTCGGAGACAGCCCTTGACATGGCAAAAAGAAACGCAGAGCTAAACGGCTTTGACCAGGTGAGCTTTGACAGACAGGACATTCCCAAATATCTGCCAAAGCTAATAGAGTCCGGGGAAACCTACGATCTGGTGATCCTTGATCCTCCGGCTTTTGCAAAGTCAAGGGACAATGTGCGAAATGCAAAAAGAGCCTATAGGGAGCTCAACAAAAACGGCATGAAGCTTGTGCGGGACGGGGGATACCTTGCAACCTGCTCCTGCTCCCACTTCATGACAAGAGAACTTTTTGAGGAGATGCTTCATCTCGCCGCCGGGGATGCCCATGTGAGGCTCCGTCAGGTGGAGGCGAGGACTCAGGGTCCGGATCATCCCATACTCTGGAATGCGGGGGAAACTTCCTATCTTAAATTCTATATTATGCAGGTTGTCAGAGAACCGAGAGGATAATATCGTCACTGCTACAATAATAGGGCGAGTGAAAAACAAATTCTGTTTTTCACCGCCCTTTTAGTATGATTTGGGATTTCGCTATTATTTTTATATCTCATTTTCCTAGAAAAACTGACACAGTATCACCGGCAGCACAATGGCCGGCAGCATGTTGATGACCTTGATCTTGGTGGCTCCAACCAGGTTGAGACCAAGGGCCAGGATGAGCAGATTTCCCACGACGGTCATCTGGGTGATGATATCTGTGGTGAGAAAAGGAGCGATCCACTGGGCAAGGAGAGTTATTCCCCCCTGAAAGACCAGGACAAAAACTGCGGAGAGCAGAACTCCGATTCCCATGGTGGAGGCAAAAATGATGGAGGAACAAAAATCCATCAGAGA
>JAQYAH010000075.1 GCA_029227635.1 Clostridiales bacterium | reverse complement strand
AAAAAGCCTATTGTCATTCTTGGACACTCCCGGTCCGAAAGTATTAGCCAGACGGGCAACTTTCACCGGGACATTAAATTCTTTTGTATAAGCACAGCACATATTTTCACAGAGCCTCTTGCCCTCAGAATAACAGGATCTTGGATTATAGAGATCTATGTATCCCAGCTTTTCCTCGGTCACCGGGTTCTGCTCCGGAGATGTAACCCCATAAACTTCCATTGATGAGAGGTACACCACACTTTTTGCATGGCAGTCTCGTGCAAAATCAAGCACATTTGCTGTCCCCTTAATCGCTGTCTCAATTGTTTCTACCGGGTTTGTAACCATATATTTCGATGCAGTCACACTGGCAGTATGGATAATGTAATCAGCTGCAGCACAAGAAGGGATGGGCTCCGTAATATCACCCAAAACCAGATCTATTCTCTCTATGTCTTCGCCAAACACCTGACAGGCTTTTTCCCGGCTTCTTGCCATTGCAATGACTTTAATGTCTTTTTGTGAGGAGAGTAAAGCCCGAATCAACATTGATCCGATAAACCCGGTTGCACCGGTTATCAGGACCCGGGAATCCCTAAGACTCTCCAGGTTCACACGCTCCAATATCGTCTTGATCTCTCTGTCAATAATTGAAACTGACATAATACCTCCTTAAGAAGCTATCTTCCACTAATATTAAGAAAAACATCGTTACTTGTGATTTGTCATATACGATTTCTCACTCAATGAATAAACACTTGCTATAATCTTTGCAATCCACTTAGGCCAAAAATAACACAATACGGAATAGTCCTCTTTTGTTCTGATATTTTTTTTTATAATATATGAGGTTGTTGATTCCTCGTGTATCCTATGCCCCATAAGTGGTTTGGGTACAAAAATAAATTTCCCGCATTCTTTTGAAAGAATCTCCCAGGCCTTCCAGTCAACATTACTTTGAATATTGCTGGAAAAAATTTCATTATGCCTGATATTTGCATTTACAAATGTTACCGCAGGACAACAAATCGGATTGCCAAAAGATAATACCCTTCTTTTTATCCAATTTCCTCTGAATCTTAGTTTAAGGGGCTGAAGAAGTATTCTTTTGATTTTCAGATTCAGATTAGAGTAAACTTTCTTATTATCTCTTATTTCATAATAATCTGAAAAGATGATCAATGAGTCTTTGTTCCTGAGATATTCATTCACTATTCTTTCGCTATAATCCTTATCATATATGTCATCCTGATGAGCAATAGTCACTAATGTATTGTCCACACACTTTCGAGCAAACTCGAAATCATAACCAATTCCTTTACGCGTATCTCTGTTCTCAATAATCGGAAGATTGTATTTTTTTCCAATACTTCTGATAAAGTCGTTGGGTGTTGATGTCGCTATTACAACGTCACTTTTATAATCTTGTCTCAAAACTGACTTTACACACTGCTCCAAGTATTGAGATTCTTTGTAAGCCAGTACTACAAATGCATGAATACTCTTATTCATAGTTTTTGCCACCCTGTAATATATGGAGTTATCAATATCAGACTGTTCTTCACCCTTAACAAAGCTTCTTTTTCAAATAAGCCCCTACTTTATCAGTTCCGAGTGCCAATGCAAAAGCCAATACTGTTGCAACAATAACCTGATATCTGATTCTCAGATCTGCTCCAAAATATTCTGCTAAGTAAATAGCTGAAAGTTGTGAGAGATAGAGAGAAAAGCTAAGTCTGCCCAAAAACATAACCGTTTTCTTATCAAAGAAACAACTGCCACAAGTGATTCCGCTTCCCGCTGATATTACAAGAATCATCATGAGCGGTATTATAAATATCTCATAGGACTTGTTTATAGTCAGAATCACATAAGTAATTATACACAGAAAACTTACTGTCTCAGCAATCAAAAGCAATACAGAAATTTTTTTACAGTCCCAATACTTATTTTGGAGCCATTTTGCAATCTCGTAGCAAGTCATGCCAAGCCCAATCTCAACTATTCCCCTGACACTACCTTTGAATACGAATCCCAACCAGGTCACTACTCCGGTAACGTATCCGGTGTTTTTCCACATGACTCCAAAAGTAAGAACTCCAAAAAGGGGAATAAAATACCTTGTCATTGTATAATAATATTTCCGACATATCGGATAAAGTATAGCCATTGCAATAAGCATAGCGGAAAGATACCATTCAATTACATTTGATCCCTGCATCTCCCAGCCGGTCATCTGAAGGAGAAACAACGAAGGAATATTATCTACAAGCCGGATAACTGTATCAACCAGAGGCAAAGGATCAACAAACATGGCCACCAATAGTGAAAATAAGTAGATGGGCAGATGAACGATAAAAATATTCTTGTACTTATTTATTAAAAACCCCGTATACTCTTTGGACAATTCCTTGTTTGTCAAAAGATGATCTCTACTCTCATCGGCCTCCACTTTCTTACTGATGGATCTAGCAAAAAAGAAACCATTCACCAGAAAAAAGAATTCTACAGCCATGTTTCCGTGAGGAAAAAACTCGGGATGAATTCCCATATTTAATGCGGGATCGCCTCTTAAGATTGAACCCGCATGGTACCAAAGTATACATAAACAGAATATAAATCTGTAAAATTCTATTTTACCATTTCTTTTAGTCAATGAAATATCCTTTCATGTTCAAAAGAACACTATCCCCAAAAAGGGATAGTGTTCTTCATAAGCCCTACATTCTGGACTTGATAAACTCGATTCTCTGCTGGCACTCTTCGTATAATGCTGCCTCATCGATCTTGGTTGATTTGCCACCCCTTACAACGATCTCACCGTTTACAAATACTGTGTCAACGTCACCGCCGTTAGCATTGTAAACAAGCGCTGAGTCTGCTTTGTGAACCGGTGAAATATGAGGCTTCTTATAATCAACAAGAATCATGTCTGCCTTATAACCGGGAGCGATCACTCCAAGACTATCTTCCATTCCGATGGCTTTTGCACCGCCGTGAGTTGCCATCTCAAGGATCTCACGATTTGAGAATACCTGAGAGTCCATGGTATTCACTTTGTGAAGACAAGCTGTGAACTTGAGCGTTCCCAGCATCTCCTGTGAATTGTTGCTTCCGGGGCCGTCGGTTCCGAGCGCAACGGGGATGCCTCTTTTTCTCATCTCAGGAATTCTTGCGATACCGTCTGCAAGATAGCAGTTAGCCACAGGACAGTGAACCACCTGAGCACCGGTTCTCTCAAGGATATCCAGCTCATTGTCATCAAGCCAGATAGCATGAGCAAGGGAGGTGTCTTCATCCAGGATACCAAACTTATCAAAAAGCTCAACATTTCTCAGTCCATCAAACATTGCTGCTGTCTTTGTAACAACATCCTCATCCTCAGAGGTGTGGACCTGGAACTTGAGTCCGAGATCCTTGGTGAGCTGTTTGGACTTTCTGAAAAGATCAGGGGTTACCGCCCAGGAGTTGATTGCACCGGCACTTAAACTAAGTCTTCCATCCGCCTTGCCGTTCCACTCGCTGTGAAGTCTCTTGATATCTTCCAGGATCCTCTCGTCATTCTCTCTGAGGTTCTCGAAATAGGTTTCATAGTTGCCGAAAGTACGGCAAAGGTTTCCTCTGATACCGGAATCCATCATTGCCTTAAACACCTTGTCTCCGTTGCCCAGAGAAGTGTTTACGTAGTCCTGATCGAGACATCCGGTAGCACCTGTCTTAAGGTTCTCCAAAGAACCTATAAGTGCCGCATAGTAAATGTCATCCTCTGTCATGAGTGCTGAGAAAGGCCATACTTCCTCACTAAGCCAGGGGAAAAGGTGTTTGTCATCCGCCAAACCTCTTATAAAGGTCTGGAACATGTGAGTGTGGGAATTCACGATACCCGGCATGAGGATCATGTTTCCGGCTTCCACCACCTCGTCAACTACCATCTCCAGCTGTGCTGCTCTGACATCGTCTTTGCCAACTTCCTTGATTTCTGCATCTTCCACGTACACATAGCCATTACGAATAATATCGTAATTCTCGTTCATTGTAACAATCCAGGGATTCTTAATAAGTGTTTTCATTCCTTACCTCATTTTTGAAAAACTACTTCTCATAGAATATACCGTTATTTTACAAACGCATTGTAGATCGCCTTGATTGCTGCCTCGAAGTCCTTGTTGTTAACTCCAATGATAACGTTAAGCTCACTTGAGCCCTGATCCAGCATCTTAACGTTTACATTAGCATTGGCAAGGCTTGTAAAGATCTTCGCTGAAATACCGGCCACCGCTCGCATGCTTCGTCCAACAACTGCGATGAGGGCCAGATCGGTCTCGATCTCAATTGAATCCGGCTTAACGGATCTCTGAATTGCTGAGAGAATCATCTGCTCTTTGGGCTGGAACGCATCCTGCTTAACGATAACTGTCATAGTATCGATTCCTGAAGGCATGTGCTCAATGGAAACTCCATTATCCTCAAAAGCGGATAATACCTTACGGCAGAATCCAACCTCGGAGTTCATCATATCCTTGGTAATATCAACTGCAATAAAGTTCTTTACTCCGGCAATTCCGGTAATGATATTCTCTGACTTCTGGCTTGTTGCCGCTACAATCAGAGTACCTTTATCTGAAGGACGGTTAGTGTTCTTAATATTGATAGGAATACCTGCTACTCTTACAGGGAAAATCGCATCCTCGTGAAGGACGGAAGCACCCATGTAGCTGAGTTCTCGAAGTTCTCTGTAGGTGATGATATCAACTGACTTGGGATTCTCCACAACTCTGGGATCTGTTACCAAAAAGCCAGATACATCAGTCCAGTTCTCGTAAAGATCAGCTTCCACTGCTCTTGCCACAATAGAACCGGTAATGTCAGATCCGCCTCTTGAGAATGTTTTGATCTTACCATCGTTGATATAAGCGCCGAAAAATCCGGGAATTACAGCATTCTCCAGATTTGCAAGCTTCTTAGCCATGAGCTTGTTAGTGCGAAGAGGCATGAAATCACCGTCTTCATCAAACATGATGACCTCGGCAGGATCCACGAATTCGTATCCGAGGTAAGCTGCCATGATCTTACCGTTGAGATACTCACCCCTGGATGCAGCATAATCCGCTCCGGCATGCTCCTTCATGTTCTTCTCTATAACTGCATAGTCCTCTTCAAGAGAAAGATCCAGCTTTAATCCCTTGATGATGTCGTTATAACGCTCCTTGATTGCTTCGAACTGAGCGGAGAAATCTTCCCCTTTCTCTGCTGCGTCATAGCAAGCATAGAGCATATCTGTCACCTTAGTGTCATCGCTGAATCTCTTGCCGGGTGCGGAAGGTACAACATATCTGCGGTCGTGATCCGCTCTGATTATAGCCCCGACTTTCTTGAACTGTTCAGAACTGGCTAATGAGCTTCCTCCAAATTTAACAACTTTCTTCATAGTACACACCTTTCCTCCAGGTAATATTCTTCCAAAAATTCTCTTTGCGCCTGTAAAAAAACGCATATTACGGTTTATTATAACACTACTTTTTTATTTCTACAATTTTTCGTTAAATATTCTTATCTTTGGCTTGTCGCTAAAACACAAAAAATGGGGAACGCCAATGAGCGTTCCCCTCACTAATATTCGACTATTCTCTGACGATCATGCATTCTCTCTCAGCGCCGGTTCCGATGAGTTTGACCTTGCAGCCTGTATACTCTTCAATAAAGTTTACATAATCCTGAGCTGCCTTAGGCAATTCTTCGAAGGTTCTGCAGCCGGAGATGTCTCCGAAGTTACCCTCGAACTCTTTGTAAACGGGCTTAGCAGAGTTCAGGAATTCTTCATTGGTTGAGAAATCCTGTGTCTCCACACCGTTCACTTCATATGCATAGCAGGCCTTGAAAGTATCAAACTGACCAATAGTATCCATATGGTTGAGGTTGATATAATTAACTCCGTTGATATCAATGGCATACTTGAGAGAAACCAGATCAAGCCATCCGCATCTTCTGGGACGCTTTGTAACAGTTCCGTACTCGTGACCGAGATCGCGGATCCTGTCTCCCACTTCATCTTTAAGCTCTGTAACGTAAGGGCCTTCTCCAACACGGCTTGAATATGCCTTAATGACACCGTAAACATCACCGATATCTCTTGCTGAAAGACCGGTACCTGTAAGGATTCCTCCGATAGTAGGATTGGAAGATGTTACATAAGGATAAGAACCAAAATCTATATCAAGAAGAGTTGCCTGAGCTCCTTCAACTACCATGTACTTATCTTCCTTGAGATATCTGTGAAGCAGAGTAACTGTATCTGTCACATAGGGCTTAAGAATTGCTGCATATTCCTTATAATCTGCAACAATAGCATCCTCATCACAGATAGGCTCTCCCGCAGCAGCAAGCTGTTCGTTCTTGACCTGAATCTGATGTCTGAGCACTTCCTCGAAGTTAGCCTTGTACATATCTTCAACTCTGATTCCGCTTCTCTCAAACTTATCACAGTAAGCAGGACCAATGCCGTTCTTTGTAGTACCGATCTTATTTGCTCTCTTGTTCTCCAGCATCACATCCATGTTGCAGTGGTAAGGGAAGATAACATGTGCCTTATCACTGATCTTCAGATGGCTGTCCACGTCGATATCATGCTCTTTGAGCATCTTGATCTCTCCGATAAGGACTTCGGGATTGAGTACTACACCATTGCCGATAACCGCCATGGTTTTGTTTGATAAGATGCCTGAAGGAATAAGACGCATCGCAAACTTGACACCATTTACATTGATGGTATGGCCGGCATTGTTTCCGCCGGTAGCTCTTACCGCAACCTCAGCAAACTGTGCCAGATAGTCGGTTGTACGACCCTTGCCTTCATCTCCATAGAAACATCCTAAAACTACACTTGCCTTTGACATTTTGTCCTCCTAGCATAAACATGAAATACATACAGAGTTATTATAGCATGTTTATTATAAATAACAAATAAACTATTAATAAAAATACATCACCTTTTGATAACCGGATTGACATGGATAATAATGTGTTTGATCTTCGGCCACCTCTCCTCAATACTGTCATGGACCTGCTCCGCTATCCCATGACTCTCCTTGAGGGTCAGACTCTCGTCGGCACCAATTTCCATCTCTACATATATCTTATTGCCAAACATCCTGGTTCTCAAAAGATCGATCCTGAGAACCCCGGGAATCTCGGAGGCACATTTTCTTATGGCTTCCTGAGTCTCTTCGTCGCAGGACTTATCTACCATCTTGTCGACTGCGTCCCGGAAAATGTCCAGTGCTGCTTTTTCTATAAACACACAGATCACAAGGCTTGCCGCCGGCTCCATATAGTTGAAACCAAGCATAGCTCCTCCGATACCGATCAGTGCACCAACAGATGAGAGGGCATCCGATCTGTGATGCCAGGCATCTGCCATCAAGGCTGCAGAGTCCAGCTTTTTGGCATAGTGCCTTGTAAACCAATACATAGCCTCTTTTGAAACAATTGATATTATTGCAGCGAAAAGAGCCAGTACTCCGGGCACCACCGACACGTACTCTCTGTTGATCAGGCTTATCAGTGCCTTATATCCGATACCAAGGCCTGTGGCCGCAAGTACTGTGGCCAATACGATAGCTGCAACACACTCCATTCTCTCGTGACCGTAGGGATGATCATCATCCTCTTCTTTACTTGCTATCTTTACTCCGGCTATTACAACAATACTGCTGAATACATCTGATGCTGAGTGCACCGCATCACTTATCATAGCGCCTGACCCGGCTATAATTCCGGCAAGAAATTTCATTAGAGACAGGACAATGTTCCCAACCACACTCACCATTGATACCTTTATTGCTTCTTTTTCAAAATCGGTATTCATATCTGTCCTCCGCTACAAATAAAAAACACCCTTGGTACAGCTAGTATCAACTGTCCCATGGATGTCATCTTCCATTGTCACCTTAATGTGACCCGGCCCCAGAAGTTCTGCCTCCGGCCTGTTCAGTTTGTACTGTAGTTTCATGCAGTGCAAAAGTAAGATAATATTACACAAACAGACCGATTATTGCAAGTCTTTTTTGTGTTCCAATTCTTATGCGGTTACCAATATCCGGATATGACCCGGACCATGATTCGTCTCTTCTACAAAAAATCAGACATCTCTCAAAAGAAAGATGTCTGATCAGAAAATCAAAGGAATTACTATATCAATTTAGAACTTGCCTGCTCTTGCAGCTTCTTCAACTGATACAGCAACAGCAACTGTAGCACCTACCATGGGGTTGTTACCCATACCGATCAGTCCCATCATCTCTACGTGAGCGGGAACTGAAGAAGAACCTGCAAACTGAGCATCAGAGTGCATACGGCCGAGAGTATCTGTCATACCGTAGGAAGCAGGACCTGCTGCCATGTTATCGGGATGAAGTGTACGTCCTGTGCCGCCGCCGGAAGCAACTGAGAAATACTTCTTGCCAAGGTCGATACATTCTTTCTTGTATGTACCTGCTACAGGGTGCTGGAAACGAGTAGGGTTGGTGGAGTTACCTGTGATAGATACACCAACATTCTCGTGATGCATGATAGCAACACCTTCCTGAACATCGTCAGAACCGTAGCACTTAACCGAAGCACGAACGCCGTCTGAGTAAGCCTTCTCGTATACTACATTGAGCTTAGCTTCCTTGTAGTCATACTTTGTCTCAACGAATGTGAAACCGTTGATGCGGGCGATGATCTGAGCTGCATCCTTGCCGAGACCGTTAAGGATAACTCTGAGGGGCTTCTCACGAACGATATTAGCCTTAGAAGCAATACCGATAGCACCTTCAGCAGCTGCAAAAGACTCGTGACCTGCTAAGAAGCAGAAGCACTCTGTGTCTTCCTCAAGGAGCATCTTACCAAGGTTACCATGGCCAAGACCTACCTTACGGTGATCAGCAACTGAACCGGGGATACAGAATGACTGAAGACCTTCGCCGATAGCTGCAGCAGCCTCGGAAGCCTTACGGCAGCCCTTCTTAATAGCGATAGCTGCACCTACCATGTAAGCGTAGCAAGCGTTCTCGAAGCAGATAGGCTGAATACCCTTAACCTGATTGTAAACATCAAGTCCGGCATCCTTAGTGATCTTCTCAGCTTCTTCAATACTTGAAATGCCATACTTATTCAATACAGCATTGATCTGATCAATTCTTCTCTCAAAAGATTCAAAAGTGATACTCATCTTCAATTACTCCTTTCTCGGGTCGATAATCTTAGCAGCATCAGCTACACGACCATACTGACCTTTAGCCTTCTCCCATGCAACATTAGGCTCATCACCATTCTTGATGAAGTCTGTCATCTTGCCAAGGCTTACGAACTGGTAACCGATAACTTCGTCATTCTCATCAAGAGCAATACCTGTAACATAGCCTTCAGCCATCTCGAGGTAACGAACACCCTTCTCTTTAGTTGCGTACATTGTACCAACCTGAGAACGAAGACCCTTGCCAAGATCCTCAAGACCTGCACCTACTGCAAGACCGTCGTCAGAGAAAGCACTCTGAGTTCTTCCGTATACGATCTGAAGGAAGAGCTCTCTCATTGCTGTGTTGATAGCATCACATACAAGGTCTGTATTTAAAGCTTCGAGGATTGTCTTGCCCTGAAGGATCTCAGCTGCCATAGCTGCAGAGTGAGTCATTCCTGAGCATCCGATAGTCTCAACGAGAGCTTCTTCAATAATACCTTCTTTAACATTCAGTGTAAGCTTGCAAGCGCCCTGCTGAGGTGCACACCAGCCAACACCGTGTGTAAATCCGGAAATATCTTCAATCTTCTTGGCATGCACCCATTTTCCTTCTTCAGGGATCGGAGCAGGGTCATGCTTAGCGCCTTTAGCAACAGGGCACATGTTCCTTACTTCTTTAGTGTAAATCATTATAATAACTCCTTTCAGATACTTTGATAGAAAGTCTCCTACCGCGTTCGATTTAACGGACGAGAAACGTCCTTGTATATTTTCTCATTAAAAAACGTTTTCGTCTACCCAAATTTGAAAAATATGCGGCATTTTTGTTATTTTTTAGACAATAAAGTCAAGGCAGCTTCTCACTGCTGTATAGGGGCGAACCTTTGAGTCGGCAACCGCCACATGAGCGGGATGATGCTTGTAATTCTTAAGGGATTCCACATCTTCAAAAGTAGAATCCAGCATTGCATCTGCAGTTGAGCTGTCAAGGCCATTGATATTCACCTTTACATCAAGAAGTCCGGGAACCTGACCAACAAGGCCTTCTAGACCTTCTTTGATTCCGGCTTTTACTGCTTCCTTATCCTCAATGTCATCTTTAAGTTTCCAGAGAATAATATGTTTTACCATTTTAATCCTTCCTTACATACTTCGTGGGCAGTTGAAATCAGCCGCCCACGGAAAATAGATTATAAACTTTGATAATTACAGATTTGACTCAGCCTGCCACTTAGCGGAATCTGCGTAGAACTGCTTGGAATCAGCAGCTTTCTTGAGATCCTTCTCTGTCTGAGCCATGAATCCTGCTGTGAGAGCACCTGTAGGACAGATATCTACGCAAAGACCGCAAGATCTGCACTTGTCTCTGTCAACATGCATCTCAGGGAATTCAAGAGTACGTGCATCGTAGCAGCAAACAGTCTCGCACTTCTTACAGGAGATACACTTCTTGCTTCCGTCCTCTTTGAAGGGCTGGAAGTGGAAGTCAAGATCACACATGTACTCACTCTTAGGGAAGTTAGGAAGTGCTGCACGGTGTACTTCGTTGATTGAGTTGTAGCCAAGCTCTTTAAGACGCTTGGAAAGGTCGTAGCACATCTTTGTGATGTAATCTGTTCCCTTGAGCATGGGAGCTGTACATACACCACATCCGATAGCACCGGCCATAAGGAACTCGATAGCATCATCTGCTGACATACATCCGCCTGAAGCATACATTGTATGAAGGTCAGGGTTAGCTTTTGCGATATCAGCATTGATTCTGAGAGCGATAGGCTTGATTGCTGAACCTGTGAGCCAGCCGTAACCATCGTTGCTCATCATCTCGGGGCGAGCCTTCTCAATATCGATCTTGAGTGTAGGTCCGATAGAGTCGATAGCACAGATACCGTCAGCACCGTGCTTTAAGAGCTCGTTTGTAGCCTCGGGAGTGTTAGCCCAGTTAGCGGATACCTTACAGATTACGGGGATATCTACATGTCTCTTTGTGTAGTCAAGCATGGGAAGCATTGTGTCAACGGTGTAGGAAACGAGCTCGATCATGTGAGCGCCGGCTTTCTCTACATCCTTAACGATGCACTTAGCCTCTTCAAGGGTGTGACCTACACTACCGATAACAACAGCACCTGCTGCAACAGTCTCGGGAATGTGCTTCTCATACCAGATGTGGCGATCGTCATCTGCCCACTTCTCGCAGTTGATGAGTGAATCGCTGCCCTTGATCTTACCGATGTGGCAAACAGGGTTGATCGCAGCACTCATACGGATAGTCTTTGTAACTACCGCTCCGCAGCCTGCCTTGAAGCCTTTGATCATTCCCTCTGAACCGTAGGTAAGGGGACCTGAAGAAAGAATGTAAGGGCTCTGCAGTTTGTGACCGCAATAGTCGATGCTGATATCAGCACCAGTACATTTTTCTTTTTCAAACATCATGTTACCTCCTCTTATTATCCAATCTTGGTTTTTCCTTCCTCAAGCAGAACCTGTGCAGCCTCGTAAATGGCTTCCACAAGCTGCTCATATCCTGTACATCTGCAAAGGTTACCGGAGATCTGCTTTCTGATCTCTTCCTTTGTGCAGTGAGGATTCTCATCAAGAAGTGCCTTGGCACTCATAATGAATCCCGGAGTGCAGTAACCGCACTGTAATGCGTGATGCTTAAGAACTGCCTCCTGAATGGGATCAAGCTTATCGGGAGTTCCTACACCCTCGATAGTGATCACGTTTCTGCCTTCAACTGATCCGGCAGGAACCATGCATGATGTTACTGCTTTACCGTCAATGATAACGGTGCAGGCTCCGCACTCACCTACGGAGCAGCCTTCCTTTGTGCCTGTGAGATGAAGATCATCTCTCAGCATGTCAAGGAGTCTGGAAAAAGGCTTTGTCATAACACTGGTTTCTTTGCCATTCAATGTAAAAGTAACTTTAATTCTATCCATTTCCATACCTCCTATGCCATCTCAATGCCGCAGGCATTGCAAAGAGCTGCACTTACAACAGCTTCAGCTGCGGGCTGTTTGTACTCTGTTGACCAGCGGTAGCCGGTTTTCTCGATCATGATTCGGGAAACCTCTCTGCCCGCTTCTTCGAAAAGTTCTTCAGAGGGAACCTTTCCAAGGAGAATCTCTTCTGCTTCAACAACTCTCATAGGAGTAGCAAAAATACATCCGGGAGCGATTCTTGCCTTATCGATCTTTCCCTCGGCATCCAGGTGAAGGAGTGCCGAAGTGTTGAGACGGGAGATGGCAAGGGCTTTTCTTCTGCCGAGCTTCTGGAAGTACATGAGGCTTCCTTCCTCCGGCTTCTTGAAGATGAAGGCGGTTACGAACTCATCTTCTCCAAGTCCAAGCTTACCTCTTCCCACATAAAGATCTACTAAGGGAACTTCTCTTGTTCCGTTAAGTCCGGCAATTTCAACATTGGCCTCAAGTGCTACAAGGGGTGTAAGGGGATCTGCCGCAGGTGATGCGTTGCAGATACTTCCGCCGATAGTACCTCTGTTTCTGATCTGAGGTGATCCAACGCTGTCACTGGCCTGTCCGAAGAAAGGCGCATACTTTTTGATGATCTCGGATTCAGCAATATCAGTGTGGGTGGAAAGAGCTCCTACCTTAACGCAGTCGCCCTCTTCACGAATATATCTGAGTTCCTTATCCAAAGAGGTAAGGTCCATCATACACTCGATTTCTGCCCATCTGCGGCTTTTTTCCTTGATCTGAACCATAACGTCTGTGCCGCCGGCTACGAGGCAGCCCTTGCTGCCATACTCTTTGCGGAAACGGCAAACGTCTTCGATACTTTTTGCATGACAAAATTCATAAGTAAACATATTTCCCATTCCTCGCTTTCTATTTAGTCAGTTTGTGTCCCAGTAATACTGATTCCAGATCACAAGGATTATTTCTGATACGACGGCCTGTTGCATTGTAAACCGCATTGGCAATAGCTGCGCCGATTGCCTCTGTTGCAGGCTCACCTACACTCTTGGCACCAAAGGTACCTTCTGAGTCGTTGGCGTTCTCGAAGATGTTTACTGTCATTTCGGGAACATCCATAGCGGTAGGAATTATGTAATTGTCAAAGTTCTTGTTCTTGACGATACCCTTATTGGGTGCAACATCCTCAGTAACCACAAAGCCCTGACCCATAGCGATACCACCGTAAATCTGTCCTGCAATGAGGGCAGGGTTGATTGCAGTACCAACGTCATGGGAAGCGGTAACCTTTGTTACATCCACATAACCGGTTCTTGTGTCAACTTCTACTTCCGCAACAACTACTTCATAGGAGTAGGTGGGGAATGCTTCACCCTGTCCGGTCTCGTGATCCTGGTAAAGAGGACGAGGCATGTACCACTCATAAGCAGCAAGAGGTCTTCCTCCCCAGGTACAGATATCAGTAACCTTTGAGAAAGGAATCTTAACTTTAGGATATCTCTTAAAGAAGAACTCAGAATCACGAAGCTCGATATCGTGGGGCTTGAAGCCGGCATAATTCATTGTGCCGTGATCAAGACCGTAAGCATCCTCAACTTCCTCAATAGGAATAGCCTGAATTGCATAGCAGTTGTTGAGCATGATCTCTTTAAGTTTCTCAGCAGCCTTTTTAACTGACTGAGCGCCCATTACGGTACCACGGGAAGCAACAGTCATTCCTGAGTCTGCAATTGTGTGTGTATCTGTTCCGTAGAATGCTACATCCTCATATCTTACTCCAAGAGCTTCTGCAGCAATCTGGGAGAATGCAGTTCTAAGACCCTGTCCGTTCTCAGCTGTTCCGGTATTTACCATAACTGAGCCATCGGCATTGGCAATGATAAATGTTCCGGAAGCATCCGGTGACTCATTACCGAGACCGCATCCACGGTATGCTGTACAGATACCGATACCCTTGCGGAATCTCTTCGATGTCTGGTTCTTGTACTCTTCGTGCTTTCTCTGGTAATCTGTCTGCTCGATGGTGCGTTCCATGAGTTCTTTGATGGTAACATCCTTGCAGACTGTACCGGTAGCAGAGAGCTTGCCGTCATCGAGAAGGTTCTTTCTCTTGAAATCGATGTAGTCCATTCCAAGTTCTTCGGCAACTTCCTCGTAGAACTGTTCCTGACCGAAGATGAGCTGAGGTGAGCTGTATCCTCTCATAGCTCCGCCGTGGATGTTATTTGTGAATACACCGAAAGTATCTGTCTTAACGTTAGGACATACATAGGGACCCATTGAATGAACACTGGCTCTCCAGTTCATGAACTGTGTCTGGTTGTTGTATGCACCACAGTTATCGATCTGAGTTCCTTCAAAAGCAACCAGTGTACCATCCTTCTTAACACCGGCTTTGTAGTGAAGCTTGAAGGGGTGTCTCTTGGAGCTCTCAAGGAAGGAATCTTCTCTTGAGAACACAAGTTTAACAGGTCTGTGTGTGATATGAGCAAGCCAGGATGCACGGCCGATCATAACACCGACACCCTCTTCCTTACCACCGAAGGTACCACCTACGAATTCCTGAATAAGTCTGCACTTATTCATGGGAACGCCTAAAATATCAGCAATGTATCTTCTTGAGAAGAACGGGTTCTGAGATGAAGCACGAACAGTCATGACACCCTCGTTGGGATCCTCATAAGCTATTACTGCCTCAGGCTCAATGTAGGAGTGCTCAATAAACTGTGTTGTGTACTCTCTCTCAACGATAAGATCTGCCTCTGCAAATCCCTTCTCCACATCACCCTTGCGAAGCTTAAAATGTGAAGGAGTAAAAATGTTGTCGGGGTACTCATCATTAACTGTAGGAGCATCGGGGGCAAGTGCTTCCTCAATAGTAAAGCAGCCGGGAAGCTCCTCGTACTCAACTTCAATAGCTTCAAGGGCTTCATCCACCAGTTCCTGGCTCTCAGCAGCAACCATAGCTACACAGTCACCTGCATAGCGAACACGGTCTGTGAGATAGTGGTACATAGCCCAGCTTCTCTTCTTGGGGATCTCGAAGCATGTTACAACAGCCTCCACTCCCTCAATTGCTCTTGCCTTATCAGCATTGATGGAAACTACTCTTGCGCTGGGGTACTTACTTCTGAGTACGCCTGCATAGAGCATGTTGTCCATGTAATAGTCTGCAGCATATCTTGCTCTTCCGGTAACTTTCTCAACACCATCAATTCTGGGTTTGGACTGATTGATGATATTAAAACCTTTCTCGCCAATCTTCTGAAGCGGCATAGTAATCTCCTTTCCTTTCAAAAAGTTCATGCAAAAAAACTATTTGTTTACTGTCCAGAATTTCTGAGTTACTTCTCTCATTTCTTTCTTGATTGCTTTCTTGTCCATAGTTGTGAGCTCATAATCCTTCTTGAGCCACTTGCCGTTGCACATTACATTTACAACGTTGCAGGGATTAGTAAATAAGATGACCTGATCGTAAACATTGTACTCGTTCACGGGAGTAGGAATATCTGTATCTACTGTAATGATATCTGCGAGAGCGCCCTCCTCGATTCTTCCGCCGTCCTTGAGTCCGATTGCCTTCGCACCCATGGAAGTAGCCATCTTGTATACGCTCTTTGCATTCATAGTCTGAGGGTCCTGCTCATTAGCCTTGTGCATAAGGAAGGCACCGCGCATTACCTCGAAGAAGTTGTTGACATATCCGTCGGTACCGAGACCTACTGTCATGCCTCTGTCAAGCATCTTCTGGCAGGGTGCAAAGCCGCCGCCAACTTCACAGTTTGAGATAGGCATTGAAACCACGTTAACACCGTGCTTAGCGAGGATATCCAATTCCTCATCGTCACACTGTACCACCTGGGAAGCAAGAACATTCTCATCTAAGTAACCCAGCTCTTCGTAGATCTTAACCGGCTTCTCATTGTAGTGTTCCTTACACCAGTTAGGCTCAAAAACTGACTCGCTGAGGTGCATGTGAATCATGCTTCCTGCCTCATCAGCCATCTTCTTTGCCTGCTTTACATAATCCTTATCGCAGGTGAATAAAGTGTGAATACTTACGATTCCGTTTACAGTGCTGTCGGTACCCTTGGTCTTGTTGAAGAAGTCGATATTCTCCTTGAGACCCAGCTGTCCGTTCTCCTCACTCATTCTCTGACAAGCTTCAAAAGAGAGCCATCCGCGAAGTCCGGCGTCCTCAACTACCTTCTCTTCAACTTCCAGCGCTCCGGGGATGGAGTTGGGTCCTTCCAGGATGTCCACAAAAGAAGTAACACCGCTCTCGATCATCTCAACGCAAGCCATCTTGGTGGTAGCTTCTACCAGCTCATGATTGAGTCTGTTCTCAACATAAGGCCACCAGAAATCATCCAAAAAGCTGGAAAACTCAGTAACCATAGCCTCCGCTGTGATTCCATGGGAAAGGAATCCGTACATATGGTTATGGCCGTTTACAAAACCGGGCATGATGATCTGATCCTTAGCCTCGATCACTTCATCTCCGGCCTCAACAGTAAGTTCCCCGTTGGGTCTTACTTCAACGATTCTGTTGTCAACCACTCTAACGCCGTAATCTCTCTTGAGCCCATCTTCCATCATAAGAAAAGAGCCTTTAATTACTACTGCCATATTCTCCTCCTCACGAGCTGTCCACTGAAATATTTTCAGAAAAAAAAGAAGAGCCTGCCACACTTTGTAAAAGGTCACCAAACTCTTCTTAAGTCTTCCATTTCTGTTCAAATTGTACCCTATGCAGAACAAAATGTCAATAATATTACTCTCGTTCTATGTTCTTCTAAGTCCTGTTTTGCTAGAACTTTCCTCCGCTTCCCCCATGAGAAGCCCCGGAGGAAGAAGTGTGAACGCTGGAACCGGATCCGTTGTTCTTTGACCTTGCTGTTCGATTTACGGTAAAGTAAAGGAACAATTCCCGGCTGTCAGTAATACTAAGGCTGTTTTCCTTGACATAGTTCCCGGCCACGTTGTTGAAACGGACGCTTTTCATCTTAGACATCATGACAAGCACAGAGATAAGGGCTATAACAAAACCTCCCGCTAAGGAAATAAGCAGGTTTTCCAACAGTTCAAACTTTTCTCTCGGCATATGCCCCCTGTCATAGGGCCTGCCTTTTCTGGCCTGAGTCAAAAATTCGTCACACCGATCAGCAAAGAGATCGAAGGCTTTATCGTAATCCCCGTCACTAAGCTCCGGTACAAACTCATCGGCAATGAACTCCAGCCCCGCATCGGTAAAAGCAGTGATGGCAAATCCCCTGGTAGACATCCAATAGTCCCTGTCCTCCATGCTAACCAGAAGGATAATGCCATCTCTGTCCTCGCCGTAGCCGTAACCATTGTAATCGAAATAATCATCCGCATACTCCATGGGGCTTTTGCCCTCAAGGGAGTCTACCGTTACCACCACAACATCAGCCTTTTGCTTATGGCTGATCTCATCCAGCTTATCAAGGAGATTCGACTCTTCTCCTTCTGTGAGGAGTCCGGCATCATCCACCAGACGAGGTGCCTCTCCCGCTCCGAAAGCAGGCACATCCAATACCAGTGAAAGGAAAAGTGCACAAACGGCCGCCAAGAAGCTCTTATATACTCTCATACCTTTCACCCCCTAGATCAACCACAAAAGCAAGAAGACGCCAAAGATAAAAGCGCTCCCGAGAACCGTCAGCAAAATCAGCCATTTTACAAAAGCTCCTCCGTCCACCGGAAGATTTCCCACCATTTTGCCGGTCTGGCCATTCATGGCAAAAGTATACTTATTACCGTTCCACTCTGTATTCAGAATCCACACCGGGTACAAGGCATACTTCGCTTTGCCGTTCTTCACCTTAATGGCAGCGGACTCAGGCAAAACCGTGGCATAGCCGTGCACTGTCTCCGCAAAAGCATCCTGG
Organism: Clostridiales bacterium; assembly: GCA_029227635.1. Taxonomy (GTDB): domain Bacteria; phylum Bacillota; class Clostridia; order Lachnospirales; family Lachnospiraceae; genus SUG1684. Next base: position 41,146 of record JAQYAH010000075.1, on the reverse strand, counting down.
GTTGTCCTTTTGATCCTTTCATTCGCCCGATCCACACTCTGTTTCTCATCTACGTCATACTTATCGGCAAGGTATCCCGTCAGATAAGCCGTTCTGAAATCCACGGCCTCGGAAAAATCATAAGGCTCTATAGATTCCATGAGATCATCCGCCATTTGGGAAGAACCGTCCACGGGCACATGAGAAAATCCGACTTTCCCCCCTCTGACCACGGAATAGAAACTGGTTTTTGTATAATCGTAATTACTGTCGCTCCAGGCGGTGATGCGAGTCGCCTTGTATCTGATACTGGCCTCCACATCTGCATCAAAAAGCCAGAAGGGCACATAAATACCCTTGATCTCATTGATATGGTTCTGGTCTTTAAAAACTCTGGGCAAAAGCCTTTTGCCGGCATAATGTCTCATAAGTGCCGCTTTAGCTGCTGCCTTGTCCAGTTTGAACGGAATCACATAATCCGGCTTCAGCTCCCCGGCAAAACGCCCCATCAAAATCACGGGATTTCCGCAAAAAGGACAAGTCGTCGCCCCGGTGTTCTCATCTCCCACGATCTCACCACCGCAGGACTTGCACAAATAAGTGTTGAGGCCGTCGGTCTCTCCTTCTTCAAAAGGCCTGCCCGCTGAGCTCTCCCAGCTCAGATCTTCCGCAGGCTCTTCCTTTAGTATATTGTCATAGCTCTTTAGGGTCTCCACATCAAATTCCGTGTCACAGTAAGGACACTTCATCTTCTGGACACCACTGTCAAAAGCAATTGCCCCGCCGCAGCAAGGGCACTTATATTCCTGTAAAACTGTCATCAGTTATCTCCTCAGTCTCCCGTTTCAGGTGCATCTGACTTAGAATTATTTAACGATATCATTCTCGTCAAAAGCATCACCGCATTCCGGACAGAACTTTGGAGGATTCTTCGGATCTTCCGGTTCCCATCCGCATTTATCACAGCGGTAGAGAGGAGCTCCCTCAGGCTTTTTTGCTCCGCACTCTGTGCAGAATTTGCCCTTATTTATCGCTCCACAGGAACAGGTCCAACCTGCTTTTGGCTCCGGTCTTTTTGCCCCGCACTCCATGCAGAACTTGCCCTTATTTATCGCTCCGCAGGAACACTTCCAGGTGTTCTCATCTTTAACGGTATTGGCAGCCGCCTGCTGAGCCTGATTCTGAACTCCGACATTATAGAGGTTCTGGGCTGCTCCAAAACCTGCCTGGCCGCTCATTCCTGCCATACCCATACCCATAAATCCGGTCATGGCACCGGCAGAATTGCCTGCCGCGTCGGTCATTGCGGTGGCTGTAGCATCGGTCATTCTGCCCGCCATCATAAACGGGTTTGAGCCAATACTCATTGCATCTTCCATCTCGTTGATCTTCTTCATATCCTCCTCAGTGAGAGTGATAGGATTCAGAGCGATCTTGCCGATAGCGATACCACGATTCTCCATCCACTCCTGTCTCAGTGCAGCATTCATGGCATCTTTCAGTTCCCCGGACTTTGCCGGAATCTGAGCCGGCCTGAGCTCCTGCTCCGAGAGAACTCCGAAAGCAGGCTGGAGAGCATCGATAAACTCTGCCTTGAGCTGACTATCCAGCTGATCTCTTGTAAATTCATACTGTACGTTGCCGCAAAGTCGAGCGTAGAACTTGATAGGGTCAGCGATGACATAGGAATAAACACCATTGCACCGCAGCTGAACTGTTCGGCTCATACCAATGCGCTTGTTAACTACTTCAAAAATAATCGGATTAGGGGTTCCGAATTTATTGCCCAGGATCTCCTTTGTGTTGAAATAATACACTCTCTGATCCTTGCCGGTGTCTCCTCCATAGGTAAAGCGCTTGCCCATTACTTTGAAAGACTCCAGAATGCTCTGTCCGAGATCCCCTGCAAAAATAGAAGGCTCTGTGGACCTGTTATAGACAAATTCACCGGGTTCCGCACACACTTCCACGATCTTTCCCTGTTCAACGATGATCATACACTGACCGTCAGCCACAGCGATGGTGGAGCCATTTGAAATAATGTTGTCATTTCCTTTAGTGTTTGAAGATCTGTAGGTGGTTCTCTTAGCCCCTTTTCTCATGAGAACATCTCCGGGAAGCGCATCACAATAGAAAAATTCCTTCCACTGATCCGCAAACATTCCGCCAACTGCACCAATTCCTGCTTTAATAAGTCCCATAACAGCCGAGTCCTTTCGTGTTTTTATTTATCAGATACTTTGTCTCCTTAAATATTTTACCTTATTTGGCTGTTTCATACTATTAATTCTTTATTTTCTTTTTGCAAAAGGAAGCGGCGATCATTTTTTTACTCAGTTGCACGGGACGTGCCGGATCTGTACCGGCACAAAACACCTTCTGTGACTATTTCCCCGCCATTGCACTCGTAAGGAATCGTCTTTTCATCTATGAATCCCAGCTTATGAAGTACTTTTGCCGAGTTCGTATTTACTTTTGCGTAGTACGTCACACACTCCCTTATTCCAAGTATCGACTCCCCAAAATTCATTACTGCCTTCATAGCCTCGGTAACATATCCGTTTCCCCAAAATTCTCTCCCAAGATTGTAGGATATATCCCAATGCTTTTCTTTATCTTCCTCGTTGAAAAAGATCATACAAGTACCAATAATCCTCCCCGTTTCTTTTAGCTCAATAATCCACCGATACCATTTTTCATTTTTAATCTGTTCAAGCTCAAAATTCACAAAGCTCCTGGTTTCTTCAATATTACTGCTCGCCTTCCACCACATATATCGTGATACTTCCCTGTCCTGCATCCAACAGGAGTATATCTCCTCAGCATCGGATATCTTTATCTCTCTAAGCAGTAGTCTGTTTGTTGTGATTCTTGGGGTTCCAGTCAAATATTTTCTTTGGGTATTCTTGATCTCTTTCATCCGGTATCACCTTATTAATCATTCTCTGCTTTCGTCTCACTATTATATCTCAGTTCTGTAAAACAGTCGAAAACACCCGCTATTTAATAAAGCTGGCACTATGAAAAAAGATTTACTATTTTGATTTACATTTCACATCGACTCCAGGCATTAATGAGCAATCAAAAACCCTTGAAAATACTGGATTTTCAAGGGTTTTAATGTTCTTATTAAGATTTGCAAAATCGGGATTACATGCCCTGCGACTGTTGCTAACCTCACCTTCGCCTTTCAGGCTCGCTTCGATAAGCAACGCTGCATAGCTTCCAACTACGGTTCATCTGCGTCCTACGGACTTGATTCACCTAGTTTCCAGCCATCTGCTTTGCAACTTCCTCTGCGAAATTCTCTTCCTTCTTCTCGATACCTTCACCGGTCTCGAAACGAACCATCTTCTTAAGAGAAAGCTTAGCGCCTGCTGCTTTAGCAACACCTGCGATGTACTTCTCAACTGTAAGATCGCCATCCTTAACATAAGCCTGATCAAGAAGGCAGATTTCTTTAAGCTCCTTGTTGAGACGTCCTGTGATCATCTTCTCGATGATGTTCTCAGGCTTGTTAGCATTCTTAGGATCAGCCTTAGCCTGTGCAACAAGGATTTCCTTCTCATGCTCAAGGTAATCAGCAGGTACTTCATCTCTTGAGATGTACTTGGGATTCATAGCTGCGATCTGCATTGCAACGTCCTTAAGACAGGTCTTGATATCATCGTTTACAACATCTGTGTCAGCTGCAACAACAACACCGATCTTACCGCCTGCGTGAATATAGGAAACAACACAGTCAGCGGAAACCTTTGCAAAACGACGGATAGAAAGGTTCTCTCCGATAGTTGCGATCTGGCTTGTAAGCTCATCTTTAACTGTCTTCTCAGCATCCCAGCTCTCAGCAAGGAGTGCCTCAACATCTGCTGCGTCAGAAGCAAGGACTTTGTTTGCAACACCTGCAACAAAGCTCTGGAATTTCTCGTTCTTAGCAACGAAGTCAGTCTCGGAGTTAACTTCTACGATAGCTGCATTTGAATCACCGTCAACTGCAACATAGCAGATTCCCTCAGCAGTGATACGGCTGGACTTCTTCTCAGCCTTCATAACACCATTCTTGCGGAGATACTCAATAGCAGCCTCCATATCACCATCAGTTGCTGTAAGGGCCTTCTTGCAGTCCATCATGCCTGCACCTGAAAGTTCTCTTAATTCTTTAACCTGTGATGCTGTAATTGCCATTGATTATTCCTCCACTTCTGCTGCTTCTTCAGCTGCCTCTGCAACCTCTACACCCTGATTGCCTTCGATTACAGCATCAGCGATGGTAGATGTGATAAGTTTTACGGCACGGATAGCGTCGTCGTTACCGGGGATTACATATGTGAGTTCCTCGGGATCACAGTTTGTATCTGCAATACCGATAATAGGAATACCAAGTGAATGAGCTTCCTGAACGCAGATCTTCTCTTTCTTGGGATCTACGATGTAAATGAGATCAGGGAGCTTCTTCATATCCTTGATTCCGCCAAGGTTCTTCTCAAGCTTCTCCCACTCTTTCTTGATGGCGATAACTTCCTTCTTGGGAAGTACGTCGAATGTACCGTCCTCAGCCATTCTCTCGATGTCCTTAAGACGACGAACACGACCCTGGATGGTCTTGAAGTTTGTCATCATACCACCGAGCCATCTCTCGTTTACATAGTACATACCGCAACGCTCAGCCTCAGCCTTGATTGAATCCTGAGCCTGCTTCTTTGTTCCAACAAAAAGAACTGAACCACCGTTAGCTACTGTCTCTACTACTGCTCTGTAAGCATCATCGATCATGCCAACTGACTTCTGAAGGTCAATGATGTAGATACCATTTCTCTCAGTGTAGATGTAGGGAGCCATCTTAGGGTTCCACCTTCTTGTCTGGTGACCAAAGTGTACACCTGCTTCAAGCAGCTGCTTCATTGAAATAACGCTCATGTTTCTTACCTCCATGGTTAAACTTCCGCATGCTTCACTGTTCAAACCGACCCATAAGCCCGATCGGCACCGTTGAATTTCACCACATGCGTGCTTTTTTGCAACATTTTTATACTAGCATAAGTCAATTTGCTGTGCAAGAAAAAGTTACATCAAAATATAATAAGGCACCCTCAAAAGAGAGTGCCTTGACCGCTAAAGCGGAATCAATTACTTAAGATCTTTTGCAAAAAGAGGAAGAGCTGCATAGAACTTGATAGCATCAAGGAGCTCATTTACAGGAACCTTGTCCTGTGTTCCGTGGCAAAGAGTCTCATCACCGGGACCATAACCCATAGCAGGGATACCCATGCGTCCGCAAAGGTGAGTAGCGTTTGTGCAGAAATCCCACTTTGTAACTTCGGGCTTCTTGCCGAAGAGACCTTCGTAAGCTGCTACACCTGACTGGATGTAAGGATCATCCTCTTCAAGTACCCATGAAGGGAAGTAGTCAACAGCGGTGATCTCATAACCTGTGTAAGATACAACCTTCTCTGTGTCGATCTCAGCTTTAACGCCCTCGATGTTCTCGATGAAAGGCTTGATCTCAGCAAGGAGGTCTTCGATTGTCTCGCCGCAAGCGATACGACGGTCACATGTGATAACAGCTTCACCGGGGATTGTGTTGAGTGAAGGTGTCTTACAGTCAACCTTAGTTACTTCAATAGTACCCTTGCCAAGGAAAGGATCTTCAACGAAATCGTTGAACTTATCGATTCCTTCAATAATAGGAAGAGCCTTGATGAGAGCATTGTCACCTCTCCAAGCGGATGAAGCGTGAGCACACTTACCGGGAACTGTGATCTTGATAAGAGCACGACCCTTGTGACCTCTCATAAGACGGTTTGTGCTGGACTCAGCAACAAGGATGTAGTCGGGCTTGATATCGGGGTTCTCTTCTGTCATAGCCTTAACGCATGAACCCTCAACATCTTCCTCTGAGATTGAGCCGGATACCCAAAGAGTAAAGTCTTCTTCAAGACCAAGATCCTTGATAGCTCTTCCTGCCCATGTGATACCTGCAAGGCATCCCTTGTCATCTACAGCACCACGGCCTCTGATAACACCGTCGATGATCTCAGCCTTAAGAGGATCTTCCATTCCCCAAGCTTCGGGATCGCCAAGCTCTACTGTATCGATATGTGAATCGTAAAGGAGAACTGTCTTGCCGTGACCAACACGACCTACACAGTTACCAACAGGATCGATACGAACTTCGTCATAACCGAACTCGTTCATCTTGCCTGCTAACCACTTAACAGCTTCGCCTTCATTATAAGTAACACTGTTGATTGAGATAAACTCTACGAGAAAGTCAACGATGTCAGCTTCGTGGCTGTCGACATACTCGGTAATGCTTTTAAGCTTTTCTTCCATTGTAAGATTGCTCATTAAATCTTCCTCCTTGATTGAGTTACAAATTACAACTAATCATAATCATAAACTTCTGAAAAAGTCAACTTGCTAAACCCAATAAATACGGCAAAAATCCCCATTATTTATTGATAAAACATTGTCAAACATTTGGGTAACTTATTGGGGTTTTTCCATTGACAAGCAAATAAGTTGAATGATAATATTCAAATGGTTTGCAACTAAAATTTTTATCGGATTGGAGGAGTAAAGTCTATGCAGACTACATTAAAAGGTAAGCATTTCCTTTGCGAACAGGACTGGACAAACGAAGAACTTGAAACACTCTTTAAGGTAGCTGAAGAGCTCAAGATGAGATACCTTCTCGGCCAGGAAACTGAAATCCTTAAGAACAAGTCACTTTTCATGCTTTTCTATGAGGAGTCTACACGTACACGTAACGCTTTCGAGTGTGGTATCACACAGCTCGGCGGACACGGTAACTATCTTACACCGAAAGCAACTCAGGTTGGTCACGGTGAAACACCTCAGGATACAGTTGAAGTACTTGGCCGTATGGGTCACGGTATCGGTATCCGTAACACTCTGGTTGGCGGACATGATATCATGGCTAACTTTGCTAAGTATTCAAAGATCCCTGTATACAACATGCAGTGTGACCTTTGGCACCCCACTCAGTCAATCGCTGACCTCTTTACAATCAAAGAGAAGTTCCACAACGAGTTAAAGGGACGTAAGTTCGTTATCTCTTGGACATCAGCTGGTCAGTACATGAGACCTCTTTCAATGGCTCAGTCACTCATCACATTAATGCCTCGTTTTGGTCTTGATGTAACTCTCGCTGTTCCCAGCAAGGACTTCGAGCTTATGCCTATGGCTATGGATATGGCTCGTGCTAACGCTGAGAGATATGGTTCTAAGTTCGAAGTTGTAAATGATATGGATACCGCTTGTGAAGGCGCTGATATCATCTACGCTAAGGGCTGGGGTCCTATCATGACAGTTGGTGATGATGAGAAGGCCGGCGTTGAAATGATCGAAGCTAATCCCGGTTGGTGCGTTGACTCTCGTCGTATGGCTCTTGCTAATCCCGGTGCTATCTACATGCACTGCATGCCTTTCGACCGTGGCCAGGAAGTTACTGATGAAGTTGCTGACAGCGCTCAGTCAGTTGTTTACGATGAGGCAGAGAACAGAATGCATACAATCAAGGCTCTTATGGCTCTTACAATGGGTAACGTTCAGTCAAGAAGATAATCTTCTTTTGATCGTAAATAATACAAACCTTGACATTATGAGGATCTCGCATTTGCGAGATCCTCTTTTGTTTTGAACATGGAAGCAAACGTTTTAGAAAACGGCATCAAGACAACTCCATTTCGGTGGGTTTTGCAAGTAATTTTTTCTCACTTGCAAAATGCTTTTAAAAACCACTTTTTCAACTAATATTTTAGGGATTTTTTGCATGATTTCGGTTGACTTTATACGGTCTAACGTATACATTTAATATGATGGGTAAGCATGAGCGAAATCTCGTTTTTCATGTCCATCCACACTAATTTCTGTTAGTTGTTATAACTTATATATTTAGAAAAAGGAGTACAAAGACGATGGCAATTGATTTAACAAAGTATGGCATCACCGGAACGACTGAAATCGTTTACAACCCCTCTTACGAAGAACTTTTTGCTGAGGAGACAAAGCCTGAGCTTGAAGGTTATGATGTAGGTAAAGTTACAGAACTCGGTGCTGTTAACGTTATGACAGGTATTTACACAGGACGTTCTCCTAAGGATAAATACATTGTTATGGATGAGAACTCCAAGAACACAGTTTGGTGGACATCAGACGAATATAAGAACGATAACCATCCCATGTCAGAGGAAGTTTGGGCTACAGTTAAAGAGATCGCTAAGAAAGAGCTTTCAAACAAGAGACTTTTCGTAGTTGATGCTTTCTGCGGTGCTAACAAAGACACAAGAATGGCTATCCGCTTCATCATGGAAGTTGCTTGGCAGGCTCACTTTGTTAAGAACATGTTCATCAAGCCTTCAGAGGAAGAGCTTAAGAACTTCACTCCTGACTTCGTAGTTTACAATGCTTCCAAGGCTAAGGTTGAGAACTACAAAGAACTCGGTCTTAACTCAGAGACATGTGCAGCATTCAACATCTCAAGCCGTGAGCAGGTTATCATCAACACATGGTACGGCGGAGAAATGAAGAAGGGTATGTTCTCAATGATGAACTACTACCTTCCTCTTAAGGGTATTGCATCAATGCACTGCTCAGCTAACACAGACATGAACGGTGAGCACACAGCTATCTTCTTCGGTCTTTCCGGAACAGGTAAGACAACACTTTCAACAGATCCCAAGCGTCTTCTTATCGGTGATGATGAGCACGGCTGGGACGACAACGGTGTATTCAACTTCGAAGGCGGCTGCTATGCTAAGGTTATCAATCTCGACAAGGAATCAGAGCCCGATATCTATAACGCAATCAAGCGTGACGCTCTCCTTGAGAACGTTACAGTTGATGACAATGGCGTTATCGATTTTGCAGATAAGAGCGTAACAGAGAACACTCGTGTTTCTTATCCTATCGAGCACATTGAGAAGATCGCTTCAAACGTAAACGGAATCTCTTCAGGTCCCGCTGCTGACAACGTAATCTTCCTTTCAGCTGATGCTTTCGGAGTACTTCCTCCTGTATCAGTTCTTACACCTGAGCAGACTCAGTACTACTTCCTCTCAGGCTTCACAGCTAAGCTTGCAGGTACAGAGCGCGGAATCACAGAGCCCACTCCTACCTTCTCAGCTTGCTTCGGACAGGCTTTCCTTGAGCTTCATCCTACAAAATATGCTGAAGAGCTTGTTAAGAAGATGGAAGTTAGCGGAGCTAAGGCTTACCTTGTAAACACAGGTTGGAACGGCACAGGCAAGAGAATCTCCATCAAGGATACTCGTGGTATCATCGATGCTATCCTTAACGGCGATATCAAGAACGCTCCTACAAAGACAATTCCTTACTTCAACTTCGAAGTTCCCACAGAGCTTCCCGGTGTTGATCCTGCGATCCTTGATCCCAGAGATACCTACGCTGATGCTTCTGAGTGGGAAGCAAAGGCTAAGGATCTTGCTTCAAGATTCCAGAAGAACTTTGCTAAGTATGAAGGTAATGAAGCAGGTAAGGCTCTTGTAGCTGCAGGCCCTCAGCTCTAATTCATAATTAATGAATCTATTATTTAAGACCGCGGACTTTTGTCTGCGGTCTTTTAGTTTAAATACTAAGCTATATTATTCTTTCGACAATTGTACATAAAAAAGAAACGCAACTTCTCTTTTTCCGGTTCCTAACCTAAACCTTTTATGCTATGCTAATGTTAAATAATTAACACTATTTTGAAATAGAATTCATTTGAGGTATTTATGCGTGGACTAAATTCAAACAAAACACAAATCCGAAACGGTGTATTCACCGAAATTGCCAGACTTGCGTATGAAGGAGGTACAGCTAAACAGCTTGATGATCTTCCTTATAAAATTCTTCCCGGAGAGCTCTCAACTTACAGAGACAGTATTTTCCTTGAGAGAGCTATTGTCGGACAACGACTTCGTGCCGCAATGGGTATGTCGGTTCATGACGCCTCCGTTAACTCCAATGTTTCCGATGGCGTGGACGAGAGTATGATCGAGGAAAAATACTATGAGCCACCTCTCATCGATGTCATCAAGTTTGCCTGCAATGCCTGCCCTGAAAAACTGGTAACTGTCACCGATGCCTGCCAGGGTTGTCTTGAGCATCCTTGTATTGAGGTATGCCCCAAGAAAGCGATCCGCATAAAACACGGCAGATCTTTTATTGACTACGACAAGTGCATCCGCTGCGGTAAATGTGTGGAGGCTTGCCATTATCACGCAATCATCAAATTTGAGAGACCCTGTGCCAAAGTCTGCGGCATGAATGCTATCAAATCCGATGAGTACGGCCGTGCCGAGATCATTCACGACAAGTGTGTTTCCTGTGGCATGTGTCTTGTAAACTGTCCCTTCTCTGCCATTGTAGATAAGGGTCAGATCTTCCAGACAATCAAGGCTATTCAGAGCGATACCCCGGTGTACGCAATCTTAGCCCCTGCAGTTGCCGGACAGTTTGAAGGTCTTCCCAGCAATAAGATCCGCTCTGCTTTCCAGGCACTTGGCTTTAAAAATGTTGTAGAAGTAGCAGTAGGTGCAGACCTTTGCACTATTGAGGAAGCTAAAGACTTCCTGGAAGAAGTTCCTGCAAAGATTCCCTTCATGGCTACCAGCTGCTGTCCCGCCTGGGCACAAATGATCAACAGAGATTTCCCTGATCAGGCAGATAAAATCTCCATGGCATTAACTCCCATGGTCCTCACAGCAAGACTTCTCAAGAAGCACCGTCCAAACAGCAAGATTGCTTTTATCGGTCCCTGTGCTGCTAAGAAACTTGAAGCCAGCCGCAAGTCGGTAAAGAGCTATGTAGACTTCGTTCTAACTTTTGAGGAAGTAGCGGGTATGTTTAATGCCAAAGGCATTGATTTCAACGAGATTCCTGTTGATTCAGAGCCTCTTAATGAGGCTAGCGCTGACGGCAGAGGTTTTGCAACCAGCGGAGGTGTTGCGGCTGCAGTTCAGAACTACATCCAGCTCATTGATCCCAATCGGGAGATCAAGCTCGCCAAAGCGGAGGGTCTTGCCGAATGCAAAAAGATGATGATCATGGCAAAATCCGGCAAATACAACGGATACCTTCTGGAAGGCATGGCTTGTCCCGGAGGCTGTATTGCCGGCGCAGGTACTCTTCTTCCCATTAACAAGGCCAGCCAGCAGCTCAAAGCCTCCTGTAAGGAAGCAAGCTTTACTCAGGCAGCAGATACCACCTATGCTTCCTGGATTCCTGATCTTGAGAATTTCGAAAAAACCTCCAAGAAGCTTAGTGACAATAAAGAATAATATGTACTTAAGGCGCGGACCAAAAACTGGTTCCGCGCCTCTTTTCTTAACGAACAAAGCGAGGCGCCAAAACGCCTCGCTCTCTGTGTTCTATTAAATTGTATTCATAGATTAGTATCTTACATAAGCGTCAGCACGGGAATCACTGATCATTACGTTGGTTCCGTCCTGCTGTGCCTCGATCATCTTACCGTCGCCGATATAGATTCCTACATGTCCGGGTGTCCAGCAGATATCGCCGGGCTGAGGATCTTTTACAACTGTACCGCCGGATAACTGAGTACCGGAAGTTCTGGGAATGCTGATTCCCGCCTGCTGATAGCAGTACTGTACAAGTCCGGAACAGTCAAAAGCGGTGCCTGCTGAGGATGCGCCCCACTTGTAGGGAACTCCGAGCTGGCTGTAGGCTGCTTTCACGATTGCATTTGCAAAATCAGAATTATAAGAAGCATTTCCATAGTTAAAAGCAGGAGCTCCGGATCCGGAAGAACTTCCGCCTGATGCACCGCCGCCGTAGTTAAAGCCGGAAGCTGCCATCTGGCTCATGTACTGAGCGATAAGCGCATTCTGGAGCTGCATATCGATAGTTGCAAGCTCTACTGCCTTGTTGGAAAGCATCTCAGTAAGCTGATCCTGCTGAGTCTTGTATTCGTCCTGAAGTGCGAGCATTTCTGTTCTCTCGCCCTCAAGCTTATCCTTAAGCTCTGCAACCTTCTTCTGAGTTTCAACATACTCAATGATCTTCCTGCGGTCATAGCTGCTCAGCTCATTAGCATACTCTGCCTTGTTGAGAACCTCTGCCGCATTGTCGGATGAGATGATTGCTGTCATTAGTGAGGGTGTACCATCCTCGTACATATACTTAATACGAAGGGCCATAGCCTCTCTTTGGGTCTCCTCAAGATCTTCATATGTTTCAAGTTCAGCTTCTGCATCAGCTATCTCATCACCCTTTGCAATAAGGTCAAGTTCAAGCTGATTCACATTTTCGAGTACTGTGGTCAGTTCTTCCTGAATCTCATACATCTCACTCTCAGTTGCCTGTCTCTGATTGTAGAGGGTATTGATGTCAGTTGCCATAACCGGCATTGAAGCCATTGAAACGGCAAGAACCGAACTAATTACTACCTTGCTAATTTTTCGCATATTCTCTCCTAAGTTACATTTTTTTCCAAACTACATTGGATATATTACCATATTTGGATTTTTGAAACAAGTTTATAGGATTTTTATAATACTTTCTTAAGAAACAGGCGTTTTCATAAGCTTTTCTTAAGAATTTGTGCAGATACCCGAAAAATATTTTTTTGTAAAAAGCACTGGCAAAACATCCGAAATCCCCTGATTTACGGGGTTATTTCCAGACTTCCTTGAATACTCTGTAGAAATTCTTATAAGCCACAAGCTCGATATCAGAGTCAGAATAGCCCCTAGCCTTCATTCCCTTAAGGAAGTTGCAGGCTTCGGATTCGTTGGCCAGATCGGTGACACTGGGAGACTCGATTCCATCAAAAATGAATGCCTCCAGTGTATCGCCATCAAGATAATCGTCAAAATCAAAGCCAAGACCGATGTGCTCGATGCCGGCAATGTTCACCATGTGCTCAAAATGATCAAGAACTCCATCAAGAGTCTGTTTGGACTTGTCCTCACTTACAAGCTGGCGGATACTGTTCATTCCAATGAGACCTCCGGTTTTTGCGATCTCTTTGATCATCTCATCGGAGAGATTTCTTGTAAGCGGACAAAGTGCTCTTGCGTTTGAGTGTGATGCGATAACCGGACCCTGGGCAGCTCTCATTACATCCCAGAAGGACTTGTCGTTTAAGTGAGAGACATCGATGTTGATACCCAGATCGTACATTCTGCGAACGGCTTTTTTGCCTACCTCTGTAAGGCCCCTCTCCGGGTCCTGTGTCCATGAAGTGGCAAGAGGATTCATCTCGTTCCAGGTGAGCATAATGTCCCTTACCCCCACTTCGTCGTGGTAGAAGTTAAGAAGATCCAGGTCGTCACCAATCTGGGAAGCCCCCTCCATACCGGTAACAATGGCAAGTCTTCCGCTCTCCTCGGCTTTTGCAAAATCCTCATAGTTTCTCACATTGAGCATGATATCTTTGGATTCTTCCAGTTCTTCATTAATGCATTTAACGATCTGAAGAGATCTTCCCTTAGTGTCGGTCTCATCATAAGGGGGATCGATCCAGATGACAAAAACTCCTCCGGTAACCCCGCCTTTGAGGAACTTGGGGTAATGTCTCTCCCTGAAAACGTTCTTTTTTCCTTTATCTGCTCTCTCAACTGTGATATCTGTCCAGATATCTCCGTGTCCGTCAAAAAGCAACATATCTATATCCTCCTAATTTGATTCTTTGTTTCGAAAACCCAAAAGCACCACTACTACGGCAAATAATCCGCTGAATACCAAAAGCCCCACGCTTCTCATAACAGAGGAAAAAACATACTCATAGAACCCGCTCTCCGTAAGTATTAAAGCCAGGACGTTTACCGCCATGTGAAGAGCTCCGCACAGCCTTAAAAGTCCGGTCTCCTTCATACAGCAGGCAAAAATACATCCAAGCACAAATCCGTAGATTCCCTGAGGCACATTAAGGTGATAAATGCCAAAAGCCAGGGAGCTGAGAATCAGCGCATACTCCCATCTGACAAATCTGGCAAGTATCCGATACAGTGCTCCGCGAAAAACCAGTTCCTCGAGCCAGGGCACCAGAATTCCCGCATAAAGCAGCCTGGAGGCAAAGCTTCCGGAATACAAGGTAGCCTGAGCCTTTGCAAAAGCCGTTGAGTGCTGGGTCACACCCGCAAGAAACAGGCCTGTGTTCAAAAAAACAGAGACACTGAGGCCGAGCGCCAACAGCAGAAAGTATATCTCTTTTGAACGAGATTCTTTAGTCATATCTCGTCCTACATTCTGTCCGGTGCGGAAAAGCCCAACAGATCGATACAGGTGTTCATAATATCTTCAGTGAGCACCAGAAGGTTCAGATAGCTGTTTCTTACAGCCTCATCGCTCTCCACCAGAATCTTGGTCTCATGATAGAAACGGTTGAAGGCGTTTGCGGTGTCATACAAGAAAGCACAAATCTTGTGAGGTGCCAGTTCTTTATAAGCCGCTTCAATGTAATCGCTGACTTTGGCCAGGGCAAGCATGAGTTCCTTCTCTCCATTGCCGTGGGCAGGAAGGATCTTCGCGCCTGTACCGCCGAAAATTCCCTGATCCTTCGCCTTCTTAATTATTGATTTAATTCTCACTATTGTATAAAGAAGGTAAGGTCCGGAATTTCCCTCAAAAGAGGTAAACCGGTCAATATCAAAAACATAATCCTTGGAAGCCTGGTTCTGAAGATCACCGTACTTGATTGCAGAGAGGCCTATGATCTCAGCGGTTTTTACTGCCTCATCCTGGTCAATTGCCTCGTTGGCGCTGATCTTAGCCAGCATCTCATCGTTGATATCCCGAATAAGATTCTCAAGACGCATCACTCCGCCGGAACGAGTCTTAAAGGGCTTGCCATCCTTGCCGTTCATAGTACCGAAACCAAGGAATCTGAGACGGGTCTTATCGGAGACGATACCTGTCTTCTTGGCGCAGCGAAAAACCTGAGTGAAGTAGAGTGACTGACGATTATCAACAACATAGATCACTTCGTCGGGGTCTTCCTCGGCACGCATAACAAGAGTTGCCAGATCTGTAGTGTTATAGAGAGCCGATCCGTTGGATTTGAGGATCATGCAGGGAGGGATCTCCTTCGTATCCTCAGGCTCCTTCACATCTACCACAAGCGCTCCCTGATCGTAGTGGGCAAAGCCCTCACTCTTAAGCCGCTCTACCATAGGGGCGATGAGATTCTGAACCGTGGACTCACCGTTCCAGAGATCAAAATCCACGTTGAGCTTCTCATAGTTCTTCTTAAGGTCGGTGACCGACACATCGATTATATGGTTCCAGATAGCTCTGTAGCCTCTGTCTCCCTCCTGAAGACGCTTGGTAGCTTCCAGAGCCTCCTCATAGAATTCCTTGTCTTCTTTGGATCTGGCACTTGCTGCCGGGTAGATCTCCTCAAGCTCGGAAATAGTAAAAGGAGCTTCCTTCGGATACTCTCCATCAAAGCTTTCATCAAAATAACAAAGCTCCGGTTCCCGAGACTTGAGTTCAGAGATAATGAGACCCATCTGCAGTCCCCAGTCACCCATGTGGACATCACCTGTGACCTCATCACCCATGAATCGGAAGATTCTCTTGATACTCTCACCGATTATTGCGGAACGAAGGTGTCCCACATGCAAAGGCTTGGCAACATTGGGACCGCCGTAATCAATAAAGACCTTCTTGGGGTTTACATTGCCTTCAATTCCGAATCTATCCGACTCTCTCATCTCGTTGAGATATCCAGCTAAATACTCTTCACTGATCTTGATGTTGATGAAACCGGGTTTCACTGACTCAATGCTGCTAAAGCACTCCTGATCAGCCAGCTGTGCCACCACATCGTCTGCGATCATGAAGGGAGCTTTTCTGTACTGCTTTGCCGCTGCCATGGCTCCGTTACACTGAAACTCACAGAGATCCGGTCGGTTGGATACGGTGCTCACACCGTATTTGGGGTCATAGCCACAGCTCTCAAAAGCCTTACTCAGCCTGCTGTCAATCTCCTCAAGCAATTTCTTCATTACTTCATATTTCCTTTCTTGATTCTCTCTATCATCTCTCTCAAGGCTTCCGCACGTTCTGACTGCTTAACTACAGTAGCACGAGGATTTCGTCTGAGGATCCTCTCTGCTCTTCTGTAGTAGCCTCTCTGTTTTCTGTTCTCAATATGTTCGTTAATGGCATCACGCTTAGCAACAAGCTCAGCAAATCTGTTTGTGGCACCCTGACGGTTATCCGCAAACTTCTCTTTGATCTCGCTGAGAAGCTCATCCACCACCATCTCAGCCTTATCCTTAAGGCTCTCTTCCTCATCAAGCTCCAGAAAAGCCCGATAGGCATCGATTCTCATAGAGATCCGCCGCACAGTCTGATTGTTCTCTGCCAGCTGATCGATAACTTCCCTCAAATCCATAGCTTCGTAGAAAGCAATGGAAAAATCCGAGGTGGCAATGATCAGTACGATCAATGTCATGATCTGTGAGAACATCCAGTTAAAGTGATGGAACCATTCCTCAATGGGAGGGTGTATCCACTTCACCATTATGACAGAAAAAACACCCCAGGCCAAAGTTGCCATAAGACAGATATGACCATTTAAGTTAAACCTGTTATCCGAGTAATCCCAGTATCTTACGTGGAAAAGACTCTCCATTGCAGCCCCGGTCACATACTCAAGCAAGGTTGCCCCTATCATACCCGAGATAAAAACCAGTGGAAGACTCTCCTTAAATGGGGTCGTAACCGCCAGGATCATTATGGCACCGAAACCATAGATGGGAAGGATCGGACCATGCATAAATCCCCGATTTACGAAGTGTTTCTCTCTGGAAAAGACCAGGCAGACTTCCCAGATCCATCCAATAAATGAGTAAATGAAAAAGTAAGAAATCCACTGAATGATCAAATTGTAATTCAAGCAATCACTCCCTTTTACATATAAACATACTTTATTTAGTTTACCACATATATCAAAGGCATACAAATCAAAAAAGGTGTTGACATGCCCCCTAGCGTGTATTATTGTATTAGTAACTTAATACAGTAATACACTAGAAAGGGGGATACCTATGAACTGGGAGCTTGATGACAAGACCCCTATTTATCTTCAGATCATAGAGAAGATCAGGTTGGCCATAATATCCGGGATCTACAAACCGGGAGATAAACTTCCCTCGGTAAGAGATCTGGCAGTGGAGGCCTCCGTAAATCCCAACACTATGCAGAAGGCGTTGTCGGAGTTGGAGAACAAAGGCCTTTTGTATTCTCAGCGCACTGCCGGCAGATTTATCACCGATGACACAGAGCTCATTAGCAGCCTCAGAGGCGACAAAGCCAGAACCGAGAGCCGGGAATACATTCAGCTCATGAAACAGCTGGGACTTAGCAGAACCGAAGTAATTGATATCATTAACGAATTAATGGAGGAATCGTTATGAATGACTGTATCATAAGATGCAATAATCTTACCAAGAAATACGGCAGTCAGCTTGCACTAAACAACCTTAACCTGGAACTCCCCAAGGGTCAGATCATTGGCATGCTCGGCCCTAACGGAAGCGGTAAAACGACACTTATCAAGCTGATGAACGGACTTTTGACTCCCACCTCGGGAAATGTTTTTATCAATGAAATGAAACCTGGCCCCGGAACCAAGGCCATCGTATCCTATCTTCCGGAGAAGACACACCTCAAGGAGTGGATGAAGGTTAAGGAGCTGGTGAAGTTATTCGCGGACTTTTACAGCGACTTTGACGTGGACAGAGCAAACCGCATGCTCACGGACCTTGGCATCTCTCCCAATGCTGTCATTAAGACTCTTTCCAAGGGAACTCAGGAGAAGGTTCAGCTCATTCTCATTATGAGCCGCAGAGCAAAGCTCTATGTTTTGGACGAACCCATTGGCGGTGTTGACCCTGCAGCCAGAGACTACATTCTCAACACTATACTGAGAAATTATGATCCGGAGGCCACTATCATCATTTCCACTCATCTCATTACGGATATTGAGAAGATCCTGGATTACGTTGTTTTTCTTCAGTACGGAAATCTCAGGATGGCCGGTTTTGCAGATGATATCAGAGAACAATCGGGTAAGTCGATTGATATGCTTTTCAGGGAGGTATTCAGATGTTAGGTAAACTGATTAAATACGATTTGAGTTCTGTATCGAGAATTCTGCTTCCCCTCCATGGATTTCTGATCCTAATCACCCTCATGGGCAAGGGTCTCATAATGCTTTCCAGATCCATTACTTTTCCGGATCTTCTGATTGTGCTCATGATCCTGCTTTATGTTCTGTATGCAGCAGCGGTTTCCATCGTGACCATGGTGCTATTGATATACAGTTTTTATCGAAGCATGTTCTCCAATGAAGGCTACCTTACTTTCACTCTTCCGGTATCTGAGAATAGCCTTTTGCTCAGCAAAACAATTGTTGCCTGGATCTGGGGAACCCTTAATGTGCTCATACTTTTCGGATGCATAGGAATTCTGGTTTATCAGAGAGGACTTTTCGGCGACATCTTCTCACTTATAGGTATGGCTCAGGACTGCTTTATGCAGGAATTCGGTGTCAACGCACTTGGAAGAGCTATTCCTTTTGTTCTCTTAACTATCCTCACCGGTATACCCATGTGCCTGATTCCGATATATATGTGCTTTGCCATCGGTCAGCTTTTCAACCAGCACAAGGTTGCTTTTTCCTTCGTAGCATTCTTTGCTCTCTCAGTGATCAAGCAGATCCTTGGATTTGTGGCTTTGTTCCTCCTCTCCTTAGTGGATGTGGAAGAGATCTTCTATCTGGAAACAGTGGAGGCAATCAACTGGTTTACTGCCTACGCCTATATCAGTCTTGGAATAAGTATTCTTGCCACGTTGATCATGTACTTTGTTACTCTCGCCATAATAAGGAAGAAACTCAACCTTGCATAATAAAGGACAGCAAAAATCAAAGAGGATGTGCAAACGCACATCCTCTTTGATTTTGCATGAACTATGGAATGGAAAATCGAACTGAATAATCAGCTTTGATAATCTCATTCTAATAGATTATTTTTCCACAGTATGTTGTTAAAACAACTTTTTGTGTAATTATTTATGTATTTTCAGAATACCCCTATTGTGATTCAATATAGCTCTTTGGGGATCATTAATCCCTCTCCAGTCCCAGAAGATGGAACCTGTTCTTCCTGAACTCTATTATTCCCTCCTGTCTCATCAGGCTGAGTTCATGAGACAGGGCACTTCTGTTCACACAGAGGTAATTGGCCAGCTCTTCCCTGTTGAAGGGAATGGTAAAAGAGCTTGTTCCCTTCTTTGAGGCCTGAGTCTCAAGATACATCATGACCCGATCCCTAAGGCCGTTTACAGAGAGAACATCCACCTTGTTCTGTCGTTTTATGTTCTCATTGGAGAGCTGATTCGAGATATTTCTCAGCATAACCAGCCTAAGCTTCTCCGGTATAAGCTCCGAAAAAATATTCTCGTAAGGGAACTCAAAGATTCTGGCACCCTCAATACTATAGACGGTGTAAGGGCTGACCTGCGTCGAACTGCACACGACAGAAAGGCTTACGGTATAACCAGGCCAGAGTTTCTCGTACAGGTTCTCTGTTCCGGAACTAAGAATCTTACTTACATTTAAGGAGCCCTTCATCACTATTCCCATCTTGGTCTGAACATCCTGTGCCATCAGGTAGATTCCGTCCGGCTCCACCACTTTTTCTTTGCCATCCAGTATGGGAAGAATCTTCTCCACTTCCTCTCTGTCGATCTTTCTGAAAAGGATCGTCTTGCAAAGGATATCTGTAAGTTCGTTTCTTGTTCTAATCATTTTAAGCCTCGTTCGTTTTTTTGTTCATTATAACTAAATATTGTTACTTTAACAACTTTTTTCAATAAGTCTGATAATATCCAGTAAATAAGCATTATTTCTTGCTTTTTTCGGACAATATGCTATAATTTTTTTAGTAAACAAAATATTTTTTGTCCAAATATCTGAAACAGCGGGAGCGATGTTGCTGACCTTAATCCCCCCGAAGACGTAACAGATAAACCGCAGCATTGATCCAATCGGTGCTGCTCTATTAATATGAAAGGTTGAGAACTATGGCAGTTGGAATTAGTATCCCCCGTGTAGATGCGTACGATAAGGCTTCCGGTCGTACCAAATATACGGACGACATGTGTGATAAGAGTGCTTACATCGCCAAGATCGTACACTCAACCATCACCCATGGCAGAGTAATCAGTATTGACACTTCGGAAGCTGAGAAGATTCCCGGCGTCGTTAAGATCATTACATGTTTTGACGTGCCTAAGATCTACTTCCCGACAGCGGGTCATCCCTGGTCCAC
Organism: Clostridiales bacterium; assembly: GCA_029227635.1. GTDB lineage: Bacteria > Bacillota > Clostridia > Lachnospirales > Lachnospiraceae > SUG1684. Next base: position 20,834 of record JAQYAH010000075.1, on the reverse strand, counting down.
AGATCCCGGACATCAGGATGTTTCCGACAGACTGCTTTTGCAGGAACATGTCCGCTTCTACGGTGATGACATTGCGGCAGTAGTGGCCGAGAATGAGGTTGCGGCTAACCAGGCAGTAAGAGCGATCAAGGTTGAGTATGAGGAGTATCCTTTTGTGCTTGACGTCCAGGAAGCAATGAAGGATGACGCTCCCCAGCTTCACGAAAACTATCCCAACAATATTTTAAAGCACACCAAGAATGACAAGGGCAACTACGATGAGGCCATCAAAGAGCCCGGTCTAATCAAGGTGGAGGGCTGGTATGATACCCCCACCGTTCAGCACTGTCACATTGAGAATTTTATCTGCTACTCCTACATGGAGCAGGATCGAATCGTTATCGTATCTTCTACTCAGATTCCCCACATTGTGAGACGAGTTGTAGGTCAGGCGCTTGGTCTTCCCTGGGGCAAAGTGAGAGTCATAAAGCCTTATATTGGCGGTGGATTCGGCAACAAGCAGGACGTTCTCTATGAGCCTCTCTGTGCTTATTTGTCAACCCAGGTGGGCGGTCACCTTGTAAAGTATGACTGTTCCAGAGAGGAAACTTTTATCACTAACCGTGTAAGACATGCGATAAGATACCATCTGGTTTCCTGGCTCCGTCCCGACGGAACTCTGGTAGCCAGAAAGAGCGAAGCTTTTTCAAATCAGGGTGCTTACGCCTCCCACGGTCACTCTATCGTAGCTAAAGGCTCCGGTGCACTGGGACAGATGTATCCCTGTGACAACCTTCAGATTGATTCCTACACCGTATTTACAAACCGTCCGGTTGGCGGTGCAATGAGAGGCTACGGAATGCCTCAGTCGATTTTTGCTTACGAGAGCCATACCGAGGATATCTGCAAAGCTCTCGGTTTTGATCCCATACAGTTCAGACGGGATCACCTCACCCCGGTGGGCTTCGTTGATGGCTTCAGCCACAATGAAATGTATTTTGACACCTATAATCAGTGTATCGACAAGGGTATTGAGGTAGTGGACTATTACCGCAAGCACAAAGAATATGAGAACCAGACCGGTGATGTTCGCCGGGGTATCGGCATGGCTGCCTTCTGGTATAACACTGCGGTATATCCCATCTCTCTGGAACACTCTTCCTGCCGAATGGTACTTAATCAGGACGGCTCCATACAGCTTCAGGTAGGTGAGACTGAGATAGGCCAGGGTGCCGACACGGCCTACGCCCAGATGGCTTCCGAGACTCTCGGCATCGATTATAAGGATGTTCACGTGGTCTCCTGTCAGGATACGGACATCACACCTTTCGGAACCGGCGCTTACGCCTCCAGACAGACCTATGTTGTTGGTTTTGCGGTTCGTCAGACTGCCGAAATCTTAAAGGGCAAGATTCTGGATTATGCTCATGAGCTCACCAGAATGCCTGTTTTCCTCATGGATATAAAGGACGGCAACATCATAAGAACCACTGACGGCCGAGTTCTTTTGTCCCTTGCGGAACTTGCCACCGAAGCACTGTACAGCACAACGCACTCCGTACACATCACCGCTGAGAGTACCTATCAGACTAAGTCTAACGCTTACTCTCTCGGCTGCTGTTTTGCAGAAGTTGAAGTTGATATTCCTGCCTGCAGAGTGAAGATTCTTGATCTTGTCAATGTTCATGACTGCGGCAAGCTGATCAACCCCGCCCTTGCAAGAGCCCAGGTTCACGGCGGAATGAGCATGGGTATCGGATATGCACTTTCCGAGTGCGAACTTTTTGATTCCAAGACCGGAAAGACTCTGAACAATAACCTGTTGGATTACAAACTCTCCACCTCCATGGACCACCCTGAACTAAAGGTTGAGTTCATTGAGAATCCGGAACCTACAAGCGCCTACGGAACTAAGGCATTAGGTGAACCCCCGGCAATTCCGGTAGCTCCGGCTATCAGAAATGCGGTTCTTCAGGCAACCGGTGTAGCTATTAACGAGGCTCCGCTCAGACCTCAGACCCTTTTTGAGAATTTCAAGAAGGCCGGACTTTATGAGGAGGTGTAGTTTATGTATGATATGAAAGCTCTCTATGAGGCCACCGGTATTGAGAATGCCACCGAACTCCTTCTCGCCCATCCCGAAGCTCAGGTGATAGCCGGCGGAAGTGATGTTCTGGTGCAGATGCGTGAGGGCAAGCGTGCCGGGAAGGAACTTGTAAGTATATATGGCTTGGATGAGCTCAGAGGCGTGTCTCTTTTGGAGGACGGAACAATTAAGATCGGCTCCCTCACCAGCTTTTCCCATATTACCAGGGACCCCATAATCCAGAAGTATATCAATGTCCTCGGTGAGGCGGTGGACCAGATCGGCGGACCCCAGATTCGAAATATCGGAACCATCGGCGGCAACACCTGCAACGGTGTTACTTCCGCAGACTCCGCTTCCACTCTCCATGCCTGGGATGCAGTAGTTGAGATCCACGGCCCCGAAGGTTATCGCAAGATGCCTATCAAGGATTTCTATATCAGTGCAGGTAAAGTTGACCTTCGTCCCGGAGAGATCCAGACCAGCATTCAGATTCCGAAAGAGTCTTATGAGGGATACAAAGGCCACTATATTAAATACTCAATGCGAAATGCTATGGATATTGCCACCATGGGATGTTCGGTGAATGTTAAGCTCTCCGAGGACAAAAAAGTCATCGAGGACTGCCGCATCGCCTACGGCGTGGCGGGCCCCGTTCCCATGAGAGTTCCCTCAGCGGAAGCTCTTGTAAAAGGCAAAGCATACACTCCTGAGCTCATAGATGAATTCTCAAAGAACGTCCTTACAGACATTCGCCCCAGAAACAGCTGGAGAGCAAGTCTTGAGTTCCGTGAGCACATCGCAGTGGTTATGGCAAAAAGAGCACTCATGGAGTCTATCAGAAGGTCAGGAGGTGTTCTTTAATGGCACAGTATAAGGTTGTTAAATGTAAGATCAACGGCAAAGACGTTGAGCAGATCGTAGATGTTAGAGCCTCCTTGACGGACATGCTCAGAAATGATTTCAGACTTACCAGTGTGAAGAAAGGCTGTGAGGTTGGAGAATGCGGTGCCTGCAATGTTCTCATTGACGGAGAAGCCTTCAACTCTTGTATCTACCTGGCAGTCTGGGCGGACGGTAAAGAGATCCGTACCCTGGAAGGGCTCCTTGGACCCAACGGAGAACTCTCCGATATTCAGCAAGCTTTCGTGGACGAGACTGCTATCCAGTGCGGCTTTTGCACTCCCGGATTCATTATGACTGCGGTTGAGATTTTGGAAACCGGCAAAGAATACACAGATGACGAGCTGAGAAAGCTTCTCTCCGGACACCTCTGCAGATGTACCGGCTACGAGAATATCTTAAGAGCAGTCAAAAAGACAATGTACAAGCGGTTAGGTAAAACTCTCGAATAATTATCCTTATGAGAAAAGGGCTGTGAAAACCAATGTTTCACAGCCCTTTTGTTGACTCATTTATTCTACAATATCAGATCATCCACTTTGGAATAATCCGCGAGACTGTAAGCCTCGATAATGTTGCCGTTCACCACGTAGAGGACATCTCCTATGTAGATTCCTCTGGTTCCCCTGCCGGAACCGTTCACCTCTTCAAGGAGCATCGCCACAATTCTGTCGTTCTCATACTTCAAGAGAACATATACGTCACCGCTCACCCCACTTCCGGAAAAGCCGATAAGCCCTCTCTCCGGAGCGATCATAACTGCCTTGTAGTCATAGGAGGCATCCGCCCCGTACATTCCGGGTACTATACATTCCTCAAGAGAAGAAAGATTTGAAGGGTCACTAATGTCAAACAGCTCCGCCTTGACTCCGTCAAGAACGCCGGCAGAATCCACATTCATTCCGATTCCCAGAAGCTTATCCTTGCCGAAAGGGTGAAGATACTCGGAAAAACCGGGAATCTTTAATTCTCCCAGAATCACCGGTTCCGCAGGATCAGAGAGGTCTGCGGCAAATACCGGATCTGTCTCCTTATAGGTCACGAAATATCCCATATCTCCCAGAAATCTCGCAGAGTATACCCGCTCACCCGGAGCAAGGTCAGTGATTGATCCAACCTGTTTAAGCTCTTTATCCAGGATGATGAGATTGTTCGCCTCCTCATTGGACAGAACCATTCTCACATATCCCTCATATTCATCGATGGAGAAACTATCATTTAAGTAGCCGTCCACCACTGCAGAGCAGCTGTTGCCAAATTCTCCTTTGCTGTATCCAATCTTCCTCAGAGTAGTCTTCCTGGAAACCTCTCCGTCAAAGATCCAATCGGTATAATTATTGGATTCCCATTCAGTGGTATAGTAAAAAATACTATCCATACTAGTGTATATCTGACCATATTCCGAGAGAATTCCCCGGCTGTCCTTCACCTTATCCGGCGCATCCATCCCCACAGAGCTTACTATTGTGTATCTGCAGGCCTGGTTGGTGATGGGGAGTATGATCTTCTCCGCAGGCAAAAGCTCATTCCCTACCAAAGGAACAAAAGTCTTCGCCTCCCTGGGCTCAATGATACCGGTATCCACATAGTACTCGGTGAAAAGATATAAAAATCCATCCTTCATTCTGGAACTCTGGTAGTTGCCGGTCTGTCTTACCCTTCCAAGCTCTTTAATATTTGAAAAATCAGAAATATCAAACGTCAGCGCCAGTGAAAAGGCATCTGTATACTCGTTCTCATAATAGTCACAGATCACAATGAGCCTATTATTCTCACGATCAACGAAAAACTCCCGGATGAACTTGTCATCTTCAACAGTTATCCGGCCGATGTCCCTAAGGTCTCCTTTAGTATCTACGATAGCTATCTCATAGTTGTTCTCCAGCAGGGTGTAGATATATTCTCCGTCAGTCTTTACGATATCGGCCTCATCCACACCTTTATCTCTAAGGTTTGTACCGGAATAGGAGGGATCAGAGGGATAATCCGCCCCGGTGTCCGTATCCTCCATTGAGGTGACAGAGTTCTCCCCCTTGGCCAATCCGTAAGTGGATGCCTCCGCATCCATGGCCGCAGTGTAATTTTTGAAGCACCGGTATACCTGGGTATATTCACCATAATCCTTCTCCTCTTCGGAACTCGCTTTCTGATCCTTATTATCAGGATCTGTCTCCCCGGCACATCCGGACAGACTGAGAAGAATCAGGGAAAAGGCGAAAACAAAAGCCACATATCTCCTGATTATGTTCATAGGCACCTCCTTCTGATCTAAAGATCCTCTCGAACATCAATATCCTTAAGCTCTGCGGGATCCACCGTGAACTTTCCAAGGTCCTCCGGGTGTTTCTTGAAGATTCTGGATCCGCCTTTATCCCCCGTCAGAGCAGCAAGCTCTCCGTAATATCTCTCATGAAAGATCACCGGATTTCCGGGAATTCCTGAGGGATCCGCAACACATACGATTCCCTTGTCTGTCTTTTTGTAAAAATCCAGAAGACCACTTAGGGTCTCAATCCTCATGTGGGGTTGATCACACACCATGAAAACGTAGGCTCTGTCCTTCTCTTCCTTAAAAAAACGGATTCCCGCCCTAAGAGAAGAAGCGATTCCCTCAATGGCAGCATGGTTAAAAACCATGTCCAAACCCATCTCATCAGCAGCTGAGGCAATCTCCTCATACTGAGTCACCACCACTGCGCCTTCGACATCCTCCCTCACAGAGAGAGCTTTCAGCTTGTCCAGGGCGTATCTGTAGACCGGTCTTCCTTCTATCTCTGCCAAGAGCTTATTGCCCCCAAAACGCCGGGAAAAGCCCGCTGCCATCAATACAATTCTGAATTTCATGCCAAACCTCCGGAATACGGTTTCCTTCTAAAGTTCAATAGGTTCAAAGAGGACCCGGATCCTTCCGGCGCCGTACATTCCCTGAACTCCATCCATGTCTTCAGAAAGGTCGTATTCCCGGATTTCCGCCGCCTCCACCGTCGCCGCATGCTTTGTAGCCATGTACTCCACCACGCCGCCGCCGATACTGCCGAAGATTCTTGCATCCGGAAGCACCAGCATCTTACTGCCTGTCTTTCTGGCGGAAGACCCTGAGGTACTTACAATAGTGAGCATTACCGCCCTCATACCCTTGTTGTTTCGGATCGCGTCACAGATATCCGGCTCTATGGTAAGGAGTTCTTCCCGGTGTCTCACCTGAACGATCTCCGCCATGATGGAAAGAGCCACCTCCATGGGGGTCTGTCCTCCGAGGGGAAGGCCAATGGGTGTGTGAAGCACCTTGAAGTCCTCCTCTGTGAAGCCTTCTGCAAAAAGACGTTCCTTGATTCCCCGAAGCTTCTTGCCGCTTCCAAGCATTCCCTTGTATATTCCCTTGCGGCGAAGAGTATGCCTGATGCAGGTTCCGTCCGTGTCATGGCTTCGGGAACACATAACATAGTAGGAATTCCCCCCATCGGGAATCTCATTCCAGAAATCATCGTCGAAGTTATCACAGAGGATAAGTCTCCTGGCATCTGGAAAACGTTCTTTTGTCAAAAAAACCTTGCGATCATCCACTACGTCCACATCAAAACCAAGTTTAGAACCAAGCATGCATACATTCATTCCCACATGTCCGGCACCACATATAATGAGTGTGGGGGCAGCATTCAGAACCTCTGCAAAGACTTTACATCCCCCGATAGTCACTATACCGCTCTCCGGGATCTCCGTGTCAGATATGCTCTTTACACCGAAGCTGTCCTCCTCAAGGGAAGTTGTGGTCACCACTCTGCCCTTCTTATCTATCAGTTCTATAAGTTCCGCGTATGAATTGATTACCATCATTATCTCCATTCATCGTACTATACTTATTATATTTCATATTGTATTCGAAAAAAACACGAATATCTTCACTGAACATTAAAATAGCATGAACTTTTCCTAAAAAAGTCCATGCTATAATTGATCAAAGGATTATCATTGCATCACCGAAAGAAAAGAAGCGATATTTCTCCCGGATAGCTTCATTGTAGGCCGCGAGAACATTTTCCCTTCCGGCCAGGGCTGAAACCAGCATTATCAGGGTGGATTCAGGCAGGTGAAAATTGGTTATGAGACCATCGATCACCTTGAATCTATAACCCGGATAGATAAAGATATCCGTCCAGCCACTGCACTCTTTTACAGTTCCATCTTCCATTCCGCAGGATTCAAGAGTTCTCGTGCTGGTGGTTCCCACTGAGATCACCCGGCCGCCTTTTGCCTTGGTGTCATTGATGATCTTTGCGGTCTCCGCCGGTACCATATAAAATTCCGAGTGCATGTGATGATCCAGGATATCATCGGCTTTTACCGGGCGAAAAGTGCCAAGTCCCACATGAAGGGTTACGTAGGCAATGCGAATTCCTTTTGCCTCGATCTCCGCCATGAGTTCCCTGGTAAAATGAAGTCCCGCCGTGGGTGCCGCTGCTGACCCCTCGTGTTTTGCATACACGGTCTGGTAACGGTTTTTGTCCTTCAGCTCGTGAGTAATGTAGGGGGGCAAAGGCATGGAGCCAAGCTCATCCAGCACCTCCTCAAAAATCCCGTCATAGTAAAATTTAACCAGGCGGTTGCCCTCTTCCACCACGTCAAGGATCTCACACTCAAGCTGTCCTTCTCCAAATACTATGCGGTCTCCGGGTCGGGCTTTTTTGCCGGGCTTAACGAGGGTTTCCCAGACATCATCCTGTTTTCTCTTGAGAAGAAGTACCTCCACCTTGCCGTGGGTTTCCTTTCGGGCGCCGATCAGCCTTGCGGGAAGCACCTTGGTATCATTGAGTACCAGGCAATCTCCCGGATTAAGGAGATCAAGAACCTCCCGGAAATGTCGGTGAGTCACCTCTCCCGTTTCTTTATTCAGCTGCATCAATCTCGAGGAGGAGCGATCCAAAAGGGGATCCTGAGCAATCAGCTCCTCCGGGAGATCAAAATAAAAATCTGATTTTTTCATATACTACTGTCTGAGTTCGATTCCCGAACGAGAGAGTTCTTTGAGGACTCTGTTGATCGCTTCGTTTACGTCGTCGTCAGTAAGGGTTCTGTCTGAAGCCCGGAAGGTGATGGAGTAAGCAACAGATTTGTAACCCTCCTTGATTCTGTCACCCTCATAAAGATCAAACAGCTCATAAGACTCGAGATACTGGCCGGCCTTTTTGTCGATGGCTTTCTCGATCTCTTTTACCATAATATCTCTGGGCACTACAAGGCTGATATCTCTGCTTGTGGAAGGATACTTTGCGATTCCCTCATATTTGTGGTCGAAGGATGCATATCCGTAGATTTCAGGCATATCAAGCACTGCAATGTAAGCTCTGTCATTGATTCCGTAAGCAGAAGCAACCAGAGGGTGAACCTCTCCGATATAGCCGATCACGGTATGTCCGTAAGTAATATCTGCCTGACGTCCGGGATGGAAGTAAGGCTGCTTGTAGCTTGAATCATAGTCGCATTTCTTTGTGAGGCCGATGCGGCGAAGGATCTCCTCCACAACACCCTTCATGTCAAAGAAATCAAGATTGCCGTAAGCACCGAGTGTCACCTGCATTCTCTCGTCAGGAAGCTCTGTGAGAGGAAGAGACTCGGGAATGTAGATATTGCCCATCTCATACAGACGCACATCTTTATTTCTTCTTGCATAATTGGTTCCCAGAGAAGTGAGCATACCATTCAGAGGAAGAGTTCTCATGATACTGAAGTCTTCTCCCAGAGGATTTTTGATCTCAATGGCCTTTCTGTAACCTGAATTCTCAGGAATCATAAGCTTATCGAAAACCTTGGGGCTCTCGAAGGAGTAGCAGTAAGCCTGTGAAAAACCACAGTATTCCGCAGCATTTCTGATCTCCGCCTCAACCCGGTTTTCAAAAGAAAGCTTACCGGTGGTAGCCTCTCCGGTGGGAAGAGTTGTGGGAATCTTGTCATAGCCGTAGAATCTTGCCACTTCCTCAGCCACGTCACAGGTTCTGTACACATCCTGGCGGAAAGAAGGAACGGTGATGATGTTGTTCTCATCGGGAATGAGTTCTACTCTTGCAAGATACTCCTTCTGCTCCTCAACGGTGAGATCTGTTCCAAGGAGAGCGTTGATCTTCTCAGGCTCAAAAGGAACCTTAACCGCCTCTCTCTTGACAGGATAAACATCCACAGCACCGCATACTACATCTCCGGCATCAAGCTCTTCAATGAGCTGGCAGGCACGGTTAATAGCCGCCATAGCTCTCTCAGGCTCAAGACCTTTCTCGAACTTACCGGAAGCCTCTGTACGAAGACCCACTTTCTTTGCGGTCTTACGAATGTTGGGACCGTTAAATGTAGCTGCCTCAAAAAGGATGGTCTTTACATCATCGGTGATCATGGAGTTTTCTCCTCCCATGATTCCTGCAAGACCTACTGCCTTCTCACCGTCACAGATCATGAGGGCACTTGAATCAACCACATGATCCTGACCGTCAAGAGTCACAAAGTGTTCTCCGTCTTTGGCACGTCTTACAATGATCTCTCTGCCGGCAATGGTATCCATATCATAAGCATGCATGGGCTGACCATACTCTTCCATTACGTAATTTGTAATGTCTACTATGTTGTTGATAGGTCTGATACCGTTCACCGCGAGTCTTCTCTGAAGCCACAAAGGTGAGGGAGCAAGACGGATATTTTTAACTACACGTCCGATATAGCGGCTGCAAAGATCCGGATCCTCAATAGAAACCTTGATCTCGTCGGCACAGTTGCCGATTTTGCCGGATTCCGCAATAACGGGAGGCACAAACCTCAGGTTAAAAGTTGCCGCTGCTTCTCTTGCGATACCTACAACACTGTAGCAATCCACACGATTTGAGGTAATCTCATACTCAATATTTGCATCATGAAGGCCCAGAAGACCGATAGCATCCGCTCCGACTGTTGTGTCGTCGGGGAAGATGTAGATACCGTACTCGGGAGCCTCTGGATACATTTCTCTTGTCTGTCCCAGCTCCTCAATGGAGCACATCATGCCGTAGGAAGGCACTCCTCTGAGTTTTCCGGCCTTGATCTTGATGCCTCCGGGAGTCAATTTGCCGTCATGTCCGCCGGCTACTCTTCCTCCAACCAGAACAACCGGAACCTTCTGACCGACTTCCACATTGGGGGCACCGGTAACGATCTGGATAGTCTCTGTGCCGATGTCCACCTGGCACACTACCAGCTTGTCCGCATCAGGGTGTCTCTCTATTTCTTTGATCTGACCTACAACAATATTCTCAAGGTCAGCGTCATATTCTTCGTATGTTTCTACTTTGGTGCCTGAAAGAGTCATAGCATCAGTGTATTCCTGTGCAGTGACGTCAAGATCGGGCACATATGCTTTGATCCATGATAATGAAGTGTTCATCTATGTGTTCCTCCTATTTCCGACGTTAAAACTGCTTAAGGAATCTGATATCGTTCTCATAAAGAAGGCGCATATCGTCTATCTCATACTTCAGGAGAGCGATTCTCTCAAGTCCTACGCCGAAAGCAAAGCCGGTATACTCATTGGCATCGATTCCACACATCTCAAGAACGTGAGGGTGAACCATGCCGCATCCGAGGATCTCGATCCATCCGGATCCCTTACAGAAACGACAGCCCTTACCGCCGCACTTGAAGCAGGAAACATCCATCTCCGCAGAGGGTTCTGTGAAAGGGAAATGGTGAGGACGGAACTTGGTCTTTGTGTCCTCGCCGAACATTTCTTTTGCAAAAACTTCCAGAGTACCCTTGAGGTCAGCAAAAGAGATATTCTTATCAATAACAAGACCTTCAATCTGATGGAAGGAAGGAGAATGGGTCGCATCCACCTCGTCAGATCTGAATACACGACCGGGAGAGATCATGCAGATAGGGAGCTTGCCCTTCTCCATTACCCTGGCCTGCACCGGGGATGTCTGTGTACGAAGCAGGATCTCATCGTTGATGTAGAAGGTATCCTGCTCGTCCTTAGCCGGGTGATCTGCAGGGATGTTGAGTTTTGTAAAGTTGTACTCGTCCAGTTCGATCTCCGGTCCTTCAATCACTTCATAGCCAAGACCAACAAAAACTCTCTCCAGTTCTTCCAGCGCGATGGTGTTGGGGTGGCGATGACCGATGCTGAGCTTCTTTGCAGGAAGAGATACGTCAATAGCCTCGGCCTTGAGTCTTGCCTCAAGAACGGCTGCATCGATCTCTTTCTTTCTCGCATCAAGGGCGCTCTCGATCGCTTCCCTGGCCTCATTTACCCACTGGCCAACTTTGGGACGATCTTCGGGAGCAACCTCCTTCATGCTCTTTAAGACGCTTGTGAGCTCGCCTTTTTTGCCAAGGAATTTTACTCTGACATCTTTGAGCTTGTCAGGCATATCTGAAGCCTGAATCTGTGCAAGAGCAGTCTCCTTGATTAATCTGAGTTTGTCTTTCATCTTAATTCCTCTCTTATCCCTTTCTGATCTTTTCGTCGTGTTCTCTCATAACATCTATATGGTGCTTCCGGACCTTCTCAATGTATGCCTCTTCTCTCCTGGCATACAGCTCACCGATGACGGGGATCCGCTGAATGATTCCGAATTCCTTGCACCAAAGGTTAACTTCTGCTCCGATAAGCAGGATAAACATCAAAAAATACATCCACATCATGATAAGCACGATAGTGGTAAAACTGCCGTACATGTTGCTGAAGCCGTTAAATATCTCCAAATAAATTGAGAAGATATAGGAGCACACCAGCCAGCCTATTGTGGAAAAGACAGCACCCGGGAGTTCTCCCCAGAATCTGACTTTCCTGTTCGGCAAAAACTTGTAAATCGTAAGTATCAAAAATACCATGTAAGGTATGGTAAACCAGTTTCTGTAACTCAGGATCTTCAAAATGGTCTGCTCCAGAAACGGTGCTTTCGGTATGATAAAGGCTGCCAAAGACTCACCGAATACCTGTGCCAAAAGGATCACCACAATAGATCCCAAAATGTATATGGTATAAAATGCTGCCCTGATCCTCAAAAACAGGTAGTTTCTAGTCTCGATCATGTCGTGAATACAGTTGAGTCCATAGGATAGAGCCATGATGCCTTTGCCGCAAGACCAGATTGCAACCAGAACAGTCAGTGGAATGACTGCCATTGAGGCGTTAAACACCTCGTGGATAGTAGTTACTATCAGTGGTGCTATGGTGGAGGGAAAAACCTCCCCGATAACCACAATGAACTCACTCTCAGTGATGGGAGTGTATTGCAAAAACGTCAGCAAAAGCAGCAGGCAGGGGATGAGAGCCAGTAAAAGGAAAAATGCCGACATAGTCGCATAAGCCCCCACATGGTCATCCCTTAAATCTATGGCACACCGAGTATATATCTGAAAAATTCGCAATTTCGGTTTCTGATCTTTCATACCAAAAATGTCCCATACTGCGTGGCAAAAAGCAGCCGATACCGATCCGCTGCTTATTACTCAAAATCAATAAGATTATAATAAAACGAAACCCGAAATGCCGTTTCCCGCGTTTTTGAGTCCTAGCCAAAGCCAGGTGGGTAACCGCATCTGAGCATTCTGCCTTCCTCCTATCCAAAAGGATGAGGCCTGACATATTCCCAGAGATATAGGAATCCCATAAAAGAAGTGTAGGTTCAAAAATGCGGGAGCCTCAGTCATCCCAGGCATTGATTCATACGGCTATTATACGCGATTTATCTCACAGGTGCAAATCTACATTCCGAGAATCTCTTTAACAGTAGCTTCCATGGTAGCAGCATCACAGATACGGTCATGTCTCACCGGAGCGCTCCTGATCTCGTCGATAGCTCTGGGAGCTTTGACTCCTGAGAGCTTTTCCATTACGTCCATGAGTTCAAGATCATCCTCTTTCTCCAGAGAAGGATCGATGGAGGAGATGACTTTTCTCGCGAACTTGTAAGGACTTGCGGTGGATGCAATAACAGTAACCTTGTCATCACCGGTCTCTTCCCGGTACTTCTCATAAACGTAGCCCGCAACCGCGGTGTGAGTGTCCATAACATAGGAATTCTCATCGTAGGCCTTCTTGATCATCTCGGAAGTAGCCTCCTCATCGGCATATCCGGGAACGAAGGACTCAAGTTTTGCCTTCATATCTTCCGTGATCTCGTAAACACCCTGACTCTTAAGCTGAGCCATGAGCTCGGAAGTTTTGGCGGCATCCTCTCCGGCAGAGAGATAGATCATTCTCTCAAGGTTGCTGGAGATAAGAATATCCATGGAAGGTGAGGAAGTGAGGTAGAATTCACGGTTCCTGTCATATTTTCCGGTCTTAAAGAAATCAAAAAGGACTTTGTTCCGATTGGAAGCACAGATAAGCTTGTCCACAGGGAGTCCCATGGCTTTTGCATACCAGGCAGCAAGAATGTTGCCGAAGTTACCGGTGGGAACGGTGATGTTGATCTTCTCTCCCTCCTTGATAACGCCCTGCTCCAGAAGACGTACATATGCGCTCACATAGTAAACGATCTGGGGTACGAGACGGCCGATGTTAATGGAGTTCGCTGAGGAGAACTGATAACCTGCAGCATCCATCTGAGCTTTGATCTTTTTGTCCTCAAAGATTGCCTTAACTCCGGTCTGCGCATCGTCAAAGTTGCCTCTCATGCCCACAACATAAGTGTTATCACCCTTCTGGGTCACCATCTGAAGTTCCTGGATACGGCTCACACCGCCTTTAGGATAAAAGACAATGATCTTGGTTCCGGGCACATCCGCGAAACCGGCCATTGCTGCCTTGCCGGTGTCACCGGATGTAGCTGTCAGAATTACGATATCATTCTTGATATTGTTCTTTCTGGCGGAAGTTGTCATAAGGTGAGGCAGGATAGAAAGGGCCATATCCTTGAAGGCGATGGTTGCGCCGTGGAAAAGCTCGATATAGTATGCATTGCCCACCTTGACCACAGGAGCGATGTCCCTGGTATCAAACTTCTCGTCATAAGCATTATTGATACAGCTTCTAAGCTCCTCCTCGGTGAAGTCGGTGAGGTACTCTTTCATTACCAAGTAAGCGATCTCCTGGTAGGAAAGCCCCTTCATCTCCCAGGGGGAAACCGGAAGGGCGGGAATCTCACTGGGAACGAAAAGTCCGCCGTCCTCGCAGAGACCCTGAAGGATAGCCTGGGAAGCAGTGAAAAGTCTGCTCTCATCTCTCGTGCTATGATAAAGAATTTGCTTGCTCATATTTATGATAACCTTTCGAATTATTTCTCGTTAATGTAATTTACAAGACCTCCGGCAGTGATGATCTTCTGCATGAACTCAGGGAAAGGCTGTCCTTTGTAGCTCTTTCCTGTGGTCTTATCGGTGATGATTCCGCTGTCAAAATCCACCTCAACCTCATCCCCGGCATTGATCTCTTTGGCAGCCTCGGGACACTCCACGATCGGAAGACCGATGTTGATGGCATTTCTGAAAAAGATGCGGGCAAAAGTCTCAGCGATAATACAGCTCACACCTGCAGTCTTGAGACAAAGGGGAGCGTGCTCTCTGGAAGATCCGCAGCCGAAGTTCTTGTTGGCTACAATGATATCTCCGGGCTGAACTCTCTCGGCAAAAGTAGGATCAATATCCACCATGGCATGGCTTGCCAGTTCTTTTGCATCGAAGGAATTGAGATATCTTGCAGGGATGATAACGTCAGTATCTACGTTGTCACCATACTTGAATACATGTCCTAATGCTTTCATCCTACTCACCTACTTTCTCGGGATTTGCGATGTAACCTGCGATAGCACTTGCCGCTGCCAGCTCGGGAGAAGCAAGATAGATCAGAGAATCCACATGTCCCATACGTCCTACAAAGTTTCTGTTAGTTGTGGAAACACACTTCTCTCCTGCTGCCATTACACCCATGTGTCCGCCCATACAGGGACCGCAGCTGGGAGTATTAACTGCACATCCGGCATCCACAAAGATATCCAGAAGGCCTTCTGCGATACACTGCTTGTAGATCTTCTGAGTCGCGGGAACCACCATAACCCGGACATCGGGATGAACAGTGTGTCCCTTGAGGACAGCAGCTGCCTTTCTCATATCCTCGATTCTTCCGTTGGTGCAGGATCCGATAACTACCTGATCGATCTTGATAGGCTCCATAGCCTCGATCTCATCTATGGTCTTGGCATTTCCGGGAAGATGAGGGAAAGCAACGGTGGGTCTTACCTTGGAAAGATCGATAGTGATCTCATCCTCATACTCCGCATCGGCATCTGCCTCATAAACCTTATATTCCTTGCGGCAATGCTCGCTGAGATATTCGATAGTCTTTTCATCTACAGGAAAAATACCATTCTTAGCGCCGGCCTCAATAGCCATGTTTGCAATAGTGAATCTGTCTGCCATGGAAAGATTTGCGATACCGTCTCCGGTGAATTCCATGGACTTATAGAGAGCACCGTCTACGCCGATGCGTCCGATAATGTGAAGCATGATATCCTTACCGCTCACAAACTTTCCGGGTTTACCGGTGAGTACGAACTTGATTGCAGAAGGAACTTTGAACCAGCCTCTTCCGGTGGCCATTCCTGCAGCCACATCAGTGGTACCCATTCCGGTGGAAAAAGCACCAAGAGCACCGTATGTGCAGGTGTGAGAATCCGCACCGATGATACACTCGCCGGCTGCTACCACACCGGCCTCAGGAAGGATAGCGTGTTCAACACCGGACTTACCCTGCTCAAAATACCAGGAAAGGCCCTGTTCTCTCGCATACTCTCTGATCGCCTTGGAATTCTCCGCTGACTTGATGTCCTTGTTGGGGGTAAAATGATCCGGTACAAAAACTACCTTATCCTTATCAAACACCTTATCCGACATCTGCTTAACGATGGGCAGTGCCATGGGACCGGTGATATCATTGGCCATTACGATGTCAAGATCCGCTTCGATGAGCTGACCTGCCGTAACATTGTCGAGTCCTGCATGAGCTGCAAGGATCTTCTGGGTCATTGTCATTCCCATAGTCATTCATTCCTTTCTTTATGTGGAAAGAAGCTTTCTGGCTTCTTCTCTTGATGTTCTGATTGCCGGGATAAGTCCCGAAGTAATTGTAAGCAAAATACTGAAAACTACGAGGAAGATTCCGGTCTTCATGTCAAAAACAAGGATCTCCGGTACTCCCGTCGTCTTGTATAATAACAGATTTACAGGATAGGTCAAAAGGAAAGATGCGCAAACACCCACCATTCCGGAAAAAGCACCTATCATAAGAGCCTCTATGAAGTAGATCATGGAGATATCGTACTTGTAAACTCCAAGTGCCTTTAGTATTCCGATCTCCTTTCTTGAGCTTCTCACAATGTCGGAAACCATCACGAACATAATGAAGAAGCAATTGAAAGAGGCGATAATAGCAATCGTCCTGAGGGCGATCTTGACACCCTTTAACATGGACTCGGCATTTCTCGTCATGGAATCCGAGTAGTCACTGTAATAGACCTGCTCCAGCCGGGTGGTGCACCGGGCATTGTAATCGTCCAGAAAGCTTAATATACGCTGCTTGGAATTAAAGTTTCGGGGATAGATCACGATCCTTGAGGGAAACTGTTCTCCGCTTATACTCTCCGCCAGTCCTTTTGCCTTATCGTTATCAACTAAAGCTCCGGTAAAAATGTCCTTATCACTTCTGCGCTGTGCAACTGCCACCTGGGAGGACCTTGCCTTCTCTGCAGCCATGGTGCAAAGCTCACTGCTGTATACAAGACCGGTCTTCAAAATGTCTTTTCCACCTTCATTCGGCCTTATTATTCCCACGAGGGTCACCGGGATGCTTTTCTCGCTTTCCAGCATTCCCTCGTAATCATCGCTTACCTCATAGAGACCTTCCCCGTTCACACGGTAGTAGTCATCGTTGTCCACCAGCATAAATGTGGCTCCCACCAGATCCGAGTAGGCGAGGGGCTCGTGGATTTCAATATCGTAGCCAATCTTCTGAAGAAGAGCTGTGTCTACCTGGCCATGTTCATCCACCACCAGACAAATATCTGTGGCCTTCTCCGGGTAACTTCCGGACAAAAGCTCATAATTCTCCTCAAGAAAAGGCTTTATGTCTCCCGAGGGAGTTACCGGATATACCGAAAGTTTTATGTCCTGCTCCTCCGTCGCCTCAGGTTCAATATCAAGAGGGAGTCTGAAGCCTTCCTCATTGTACCTGATCAGGTGAAGCACCGTTTTCTGAATGTATCCGATTCCGGACACATCATCCTCATCAAGTCTTGTCAATTGATCCAGATAACTCTTTTCAATTACATTTTCCTTCTCCACAGAGTTCAGGCTCATGTCATGAGCCACCACCGCGTCCGCATAGCGATCTTCCGGTACTTCGTCCTCCAAAACCTCGTCTTTCAGTGGAATAATACGATCCCGTCCCACAACTATGGTTCCGTCGTTGATTATTATTGGATTGTCCGTGGATATCCGGGACTCAAAACTGCTGATGCTATCGTCAAAGCCCGTGGACATATTGAAAGCAAAAGAAATACACAGTATTCCCACTGCATAGCCAAGGCCCATAAACACTCTTCTAAATGATGTACTCTTAAGGCTTTTGGCAGCATATCGGATTCCTGCTATCAGAGAGATCTTAGTGGGTCTGGCCTCGTAGGTCTCAGGCTCTTCCTCAGGACTCCAGGGTCTGGTATCCTCCCTCACAAGGCCATTTTCAAGCCAGATGATCCGGTCCACATTCTGCTCTGCATAGCCTGTGTCGTGGGTAACCATGATCACAAGCCGAGATTTAGCCTCCTCCTTAAGCATCCGGATGATTTCCTGAGCTGCCTTATCATCAAGAGAAGCCGTGGGCTCATCGCAAAGCAGTATCTCCGGATCGTTGGCCAGAGCCCTGGCCAATACTGCCCTTTGCTGCTCTCCTCCGGACAGCTCACGAGGGTAGCTATCCATCTTATCTGTTAACCCGAACTTTGCAAGGAGCTCCTCGGTCTTTTCATCTGCCGTCTTTAGGTCCACTCCTCCGATCTCCATGGCGATTCTGACATTTTCAAAAACCGTGAGATGGTTTATCAGGCTGTAATCCTGAAAAACAAAGCCTATAGTACGGTTTCTGTAGGAATCCCAGGCATGGTCGGAGAAAAGATTAATATTCTCTCCCTTGAAAAGGATCTTACCGCTGGTAGGCTCGGTAAATCCCGCAATAATATTGAGGAGGGTAGTTTTTCCGGCGCCGCTTTTGCCGAGGATCGCTACAAACTCTTTGGACCTGAAAGTCAGATCCACCTCCTCCAGCACGATATGTCTCTCATGTTCGATATTGAAATCCTTACCTATACTGACAAGTTGTAACATATCCACCTCCGGGGAATCAGAGGTTCTCCAGCATTGTCATGAGTCCATCCAATTCCTCAAACTTTACATCCTCGATGCGTCCGCCATCACACGCTTTTGTAACCTCGGGACGAAGAGGAATGCTTGCATATGTATCGATTCTGTTTTTGTTAGCAACACTTTCAGCCTTGCTCTCACCGAAAATGTAGTGCTTGTTGCCGCAGTCGGGGCACTCAAAATAGCTCATGTTCTCCACAAGACCAAGAATTGGAACATTCATGATCTTAGCCATTGCTGAGGCTTTCTCCACGATCATCTCCACCAGTTCCTGGGGAGAAGTAACGACGATGATTCCGTCCACAGGAAGAGACTGGAAAACCGTCAGGGGCACATCTCCGGTTCCGGGAGGCATATCCACAAACATATAGTCCACATCCGACCAGATAACATCGGACCAGAACTGTTTTACAACTCCGGCGATAACAGGACCTCTCCAGACAACGGGATCTGTCTCGCTGTCAAGAAGGAGATTGATGGACATGATCTGGGTTCCCTTCTCTGTGATAGCCGGGAAAAGTCCGTCCTGGGTTCCTTCCGCCTTGTCGTGAATACCAAAAAGCTTAGGAATTGAAGGGCCGGTGATATCCGCATCCAGCACTGCTGTGCGGTAACCTCTTCTCTGAAGTTCCACCGCTGAAAGGGCGGTCACAAGGGACTTGCCCACACCGCCTTTGCCGCTGACGATTCCGATTACTTTCTTAACTGAGCTGAGTTCATTCAGGGATTCTTTAGGAATCCCATTATCTCTTGAGGAGCAGTTGGCACTGCAACTGCTGCAATCATGGGTACATTCTTCTGACATTGTTAAACCGTCCTTTTTATTATTATTAAGACTCATCTCCGGATCAGATTTCCGGAACCGGGGTAGGTCTTGAACTATCAAACACTTCTTCCACATCGATCAGATCTCCCAGCCGGTCACTGTCGGGATCGCTCAGATCCTTGTACATCCGGTAACCGTCCACGTTTCGTCTGGTCTGATAGAAAGTCTCTCCGTTTTTGATTTCGGTGTGGTACTGCTCTGCACTTACCGGGCAGAAATAGCAAAAGCCATTGTCTCTCAGAATCTGGTATCTGGCCTGGTAAGTCTCGCAATCCACATCCTCACCGTTGGAGTAAATCCAGATATTAGTTCCCCCCACCAGAGGATATACATAATCCATCCACTTCTGGGTGTCGATCTGGAACTTGTTGTCGTCAATATTGGTCTGCCACATGTGGCCCCAGCTGTGGCTCGCAAACTCCCAGCCATTGTCCTTCATAGCTGCGGCAACCTCTTTAGCGGTCTCGCACTCCTCCTCATAGTCAAAGTCCGGATGAGCATCCAGCCATGCCTGCTGATGAGAATCCCTGTCCTTCTCAGTGTTGTATGTAGGATCCGTGCGATAACCAAGGATACCGTTGTAACCTGTTAAGGCAATACATCCCTTGGCTCCTTTGTAGGAAAAATCAGGATGAGCCTCAACGAAATCATCCAGGATAGGAACCATATCGTGAGCACCGATCTCCACCGATCCGTCATCCTTGATGTACTCGGTCCTCACCTTACCGCTATTATCGATAACCAGGCGATTAGCAATACCGTCTCCCTCGTAGGAGTGGTAGTAGCTCACATCATCCTGGGAGATAACAATAGGCTTCTTGCCTTCAGGAAGCAAAATATCCTTGGGCTGCATGGTGACCTTGCCGTCATCTCCCTTGACAGGTGCGGCAATATCCGTCAGGTTGACCAGTACATATCCCCTGTCATAAAGACTCTGCAGGATCTTGTTGAACTCCTCCACCGTGGTCATATACTGGTTGTAGCCCACTGACTGGCTCTCCCCCTCCACAAAAGCCTTGCTGGTATCGTAGATGAGAGAATGGAAAAAGATATGGGTGATCTGATCCATAGGATAAGGTCTCAGATCCATCTTAGCCAGCTGGTACTTCTCTAGGGCATTTGAAAGATCCTCATCTGCATCCACATCTCCGCTGTAACTGTTTATGGTCTCTATTGCAGCATCATAATCATACTGAGCCGCCTGTACCTCAGCTCTTGCAATCAGCTGTTCCGGAGTGGCCTCAGCCTTCTCCTTGCCTCCTTTACCGCCAAAAAGACCGACGATTCCCTTAACCGCAAAAACAAGCCCCACCACCAAAAGCAGCGCAGCAACTCCTACAACAGCCCTTCTTATCATGACCTGACGGCGACGACGCTTTCTGGCAGCTGCCCTTCTTCCGGATTTTGAAGAGGATTCTTCTGTTTTCCTTCTCTCAGGGATTCCGGCTGTTTCGCCCTTGCTCTCGGGCTTAGGCGCTCTGATCTCAGAAGACTTACTCCTTCTCTCAGAGGTCTTGCTTCTTCTTTCAAAAAGTTGATCTGATGCCGCCGTGAGTCTTCTGCCTGATCCGGTTTTCTTAGACTTGTCTTCTCCGGTTCTTCTTACTTCCGGTTTCTTGACGCCATCCTTCGGACTGTCATTATTCAAAACCGACTTATTTGCTACAC